>JBBDXH010000218.1:0-6441 GCA_040902395.1 Dehalococcoidia bacterium | reverse complement strand
GACGTCGCTGCCGCTGCCGCCGCTACCGGCGAAGCCGCGGCGCGGTTGTCCGGCCAGCTCTCGCGGCACACCCGCGCCGAGCTCGATGCCGAGGCCAAGCGCGTCGGCATCACCATCGAGAGCGCGTGGAACAAGCCCGAGGTCGTGACCGCGCTCCAGGCGTACTACGACCAGCACCCGGTCGAGACCGAGGAGTAGAGCCCATGACCACCGAGCACTATTACTACGGACTGGGTCGCCGCAAGAGCTCCGTGGCTCGCGTGCGGCTCTATCCCGGGAACGGCACGGTCGTGATCAACGGCAAGCCGTTCGAGACCGTGATGCCGCGCGCTTCGCTCCGCCAGGAGATCATGCGCCCGCTGGCCACCACCGAGACCATGGGCTCGTTCAACGTGCAGGTGAAGGCGCAGGGTGGCGGGATCTCCGGCTGGGCCGGCGCCATCCGCCACGGCCTCGCCCGCGCGCTCGTGGTCGCCGATGAGAGCTACCGCCGGCCGCTCCGTGCCGAGGGGCTGCTCACGCGCGACCCGCGCGTGAAGGAGCGCAAGAAGCCCGGCCTCAAGCGCGCCCGCAAGGCGCCGCAGTTCACGAAGCGCTGACACGCGGTCCGAGCGATCACAAGAACGCCCGGCGGGGATTGCCCCGCCGGCCGTTGTCCTTCTCCCGCGTCCCGCACCGCCTCCGTCACTCCATGGGGCTCCCCGCGAGGGCGTCTTTCAAGCGCGCGATCGGATCCACCGTCGAAGGGTCCACCTGGTTGAGCATCGCCAGGTACAGCGAGACCCAGTCGCCAAGGTAGGAGCCGCGCGTGATCGCCTCCAGGCGCGTGTCGCCGGGGATCTGGATCACCCGGTTCGCGATGTCGACTGTCTCCAGTTCGCGCACGGTCAGCGCCACCCGCAGGTGGTTGCGCGGATGCACGGGCTTCGCGTCGAGCAGCAGCGCGCGGACGTGCTTTCGGGCGAACGGAGGAGCGCCGAAGCCCATGATCAGGTTGTGGTTCAGTTCGGGGAGCGCGCCGGCAAACGCCCACTGCTTCGCGTTCTCGCTGATCTGGGCGGCCCAGCGCCGAGCGGCGACCTCGAGGAAGTCGGCGCCGGCGATCAACGGCATGCAGCTGTGGATCCACGACGCGACGCGCTTCGCCTCGTTCTCCAACGCCGGCACCTCCGGGGCGAGCCGCGCGGCGTCGCGTTCGAGTCCGCGATGCGTGGACTCCACGTCGTGTTCGTCCACCGGAAGCACGCCCACGCGACCGAGAATGGCGAGCAGCGCGAAGATGCCGTAGCCGAGCGCGCTGCGTGGTTGGCCGTCGAACTGGTAGGAGAAGACCGGCGCGCCCGCGCTCGCCGCGACACGCGCGAGCGCCCCGCCCGTGGTGATCGCCAGGCGCGGGCCGGGTAGCGCGAGTGCAGCGCCGAACGCCGCGATCGCCTCCTCGGTCTCGCCCGAGAACGAACAGGCGACCACGAGCGTGCGCTCGTCCAGAGGTGGCAGTCCGTAGTTCCGTACGAGCTGAATCGGGATCGTCGTCGAGGTAGAGGCGAGCGTGGCGACGACGTCGCCGCCGATGGCCGACCCGCCCACCGCGAGGATCACGACTCGCGACGGAGGCGACTGGAGGGCTTCGGGGAGCAACCAGTCACGGCCGCGCCTCCACGCTTCCCGCGACTGCCTCGGCAGCCCGGCGATGCGGGCGCGCATGTCGCTCGGGTCGAAGCGGGCGTAGGTCGCGGGTGCGTCGAGACCGACGGGCTCCGGCGCGCCCGTCTCGCGCGGACTAGAGGGAGACACCCGCGAGTTCCTGACCGGCCTGCAGCGCCTCGTGTACCTGCTCCATCGACGGCATCTCCGCGTAGATGCGGAGCAGCGGCTCGGTGCCGGAGAAGCGCAGCAACAGCCACCACCCGCCTGCGAGGTTGAAGCGGAATCCGTCCACCTGGTCGCGCCCCTCGACGCGCAGCCCGGCGATCTCCTTCGGTTCCGCCGCGCCGAGCCGTTCGCGCACAGTGAACTGTTCCTCAGGGCGCAGCGTGATGTCGACGCGGTGATATTCGTGCGGACCGACCACGGCGTAGAGATCACTGAGCAGTTCCGCCGGACGCTTGCCGGTGCGCGCGATCCAGTCCAGGAAGAAAAGCCCGGTGAGCGCGCCGTCGCGCTCGGGGATGTGACCGCGGTATGCGAAGCCGCCGGACTCCTCGCCCGCGACCATCGCGTCGGTCTCCATCATCTTCGCCCCAAGGAACTTGAACCCGACCGGCGTCTCGTACACCGGGCACTCGAACCGCTCGCCGAGACGGTCGACCATGCGCGTCATGGTCACCGACCGGACGATCGGTCCGCGCTCGCCGCGCACCTCGAGGTAGTAGTGCACGAGCAGCGCGAAGGTCTGGAGCTGGGTGATGAAGCGGCCGTTCTCGTCCAGCAGGCCGAAGCGATCGCCGTCCCCGTCGGTGGCCAGTCCGATGTCGAATCCGCCCTGGTTCATGAGCGCGGACGCCTCGCCGAGATTCGCTGCGATCGGCTCCGGTGCGCGGATGCCCGGGAACGAAGGATTGCGCACGCCGTGCACTTCGTGCAGGCGCGTCGCACCGTCACCGATCACGTCCGCGAAGATGCCCTGTGACGCGCCGTACATCGAGTCGACGAGCACGCTCAGCCCCGCGCCCCGGATCGCGTTCATGTCCACGAACTCGCGCAGCGCACGGATGTAGTCCGTGCGGATATCAACGCGGTCGACGAGGTTCCTTGCCTCGGCTTCGCCGAGCGCCATGTGTTGAATGCGCCCACTCGCGGCGATGCCCGGGATCGCCTGCTCGATCTCGGCGGTCACCTCGGTCGGCGCCGAGCCGCCGTAATCGGGTTTGATCTTGAAGCCGTTCCAGCGGGCCGGGTTGTGGCTCGCCGTGATCATCACGCCCGCGCCGGCGTGGTGCTCGCGGACGGCCAGCGAGAGCGCCGGTGTCGGAACGAAGCCGTCGCTGAGCCATACCTTGATGTCGTTGCCGGCCATGACCTCCGCGACGGCGCCGGCGAACGATCCCGAGAGGAAGCGCGTGTCGTAGCCGATGGCGATGCCGCGCCCGGCCAGGGCGTGGCGCTTCATGTACTCCGCGACCGCCTGGCTGACGATGCGGACGTTGTCGAACGTGTAGTCGTCCGCGATGATGCCCCGCCAGCCGTCGGTGCCAAACTTGATCTCGGTCATCTCGCCGGCGCCGGCGCGTCCGTGCGCACCTCCGGGTCGAGCGACGTCTCCACGACGCGCGACCCGGATCCGATCACCGCGCCGTGACCGACGATGGCGCGCTCCACGACCGCGCCCGCTTCAATGACCACGTTCGAAGCGAGCACGCAGTCACGCACGACCGCACCGGCGCCCACGCGTACGCCGTCCCACAGCAGGCTGCGCGCGATCACGGCGTCGCCCGCGATCACGCTGCCGCGCCCGATCACCACCGGCCGTTCGATGCGCGCGCTCGGGTCGACGCTGACACCCGCGCCGTACGCGCTCGCGTCGTCGACGCGATCGAGGTTCACCCGCAGCAGCGCTTCCGGCCGCCCCACGTCGATCCAGTAGCCGTCGTCGCGGTAGCCGAAGATGCCCCGGCCGGCTTCGGCGAGACGGGGGAAGAGCGACTCTTCGACGCGGTTGAAGCGGGTGCCGTCCATCTCCGCGAGGAGGTGCGGTTCGAACAGCCAGACGCCGGCGTTGATCAGCCGCGAGGGCGCCTCGGCGCGCGGCGGCTTCTCGACGAAGCGCGTCACGCGGCCCGCGCGGTCGACGACCACGACCCCGAAGCCTGAGGGATCCTCGACCTCGTGTAGCGAGAGCGAGAGTTCGGCCCCGCGTGCGCGATGCGCGCGCGCCATCGCCGTCAGGTCGAGGTCCGTGATGATGTCGCCGTTGCAGACGAGGAAGGGCTCGTCCCACCCCGCCGCGGTGCGCGCGATCGCGCCGCCCGAGCCGAGCGGCTCGTCCTCGTACGCGTAGTCGATGCGCAGCGCGAGCCGCCTGCCGTCGCCGATCACGTCGCGGATCGCACCGTTGCGGTGCATCATCGCGAGCGTCACGTTCACCACGCCGTGGCGCGCGAGCAGGCCGAGCAGGTGCTCGAGCAGCGGCCGGTGCACCACCGGCATGATCTGCTTGGGTGTGCGCAGGGAGAGCGGACGCATGCGCGTCGCTTCGCCCCCGACCAGCACGATCGCACGCATCGGCGGATCGTAGCCGGGCGCCGGATCCGCGTCCAAGATGCCGTCCGCGATCGGCGGTAGTCGGCTAGGACGCGCGATCGGTGTGCACCACGGCGATTCCCGCTTCGCGTCGGAGCACGTCCGCCTGGTCGAGCCGCTCCCACGGCAGGTCGAGATCGGGCCGTCCGAAGTGACCGTACGACGCCGTCTGGAGGTAGATCGGCCGCCGGAGCTGGAAGCGGTCGACAATCGCAGCCGGACGCAGGTCGAAGTGCTTGTGGATGAGCAGACCGAGATCGCCTTCGTCGATGTGGGCCGTGCCGAACGCCTCGAACGCGATCGAGGTGGGGCGCGACACGCCAATCGCGTAAGACACCTGCACCTCGAAGCGGTCGGCGAGGCCGGCCGCCACGACGTTCTTCGCGAGATGGCGTGCGGCGTACGCGGCGGAGCGGTCGACCTTCGACGGGTCCTTCCCGCTGAACGCACCGCCTCCGTGGCGGGCGATCCCGCCGTACGTGTCCACGATGATCTTGCGTCCGGTGAGGCCGGCGTCACCCATCGGGCCGCCGGTGACGAAGCGCCCCGTAGGGTTCACGAAGAACTTCGTGTCCTGGAGCAGCTCGGGCGGGCAGACGTGCCGGATCACGAACTGTTCGATGTCGCGGTGCAGCACGTCGTCTCCGACCTCGGGCGCGTGCTGTGTCGAGACGACCACGGCCTCGATCCGTCGTGGCGCGCCGTACGCGTACTCGACCGTGACCTGCGCCTTGCCGTCCGGACGGAGGAACGGCAGCGTGCGGTTGTGCCGCAGCTCAGCCAGGCGCCGGGTGAGCGCGTGCGCCAGCGAGATCGTGAGCGGCATGTACTCGTCGGTCTCGTTGCAGGCGAAGCCGATCATCATGCCCTGGTCGCCGGCGCCGGCGAGGTCGTACGGCTCCACCTCCCCCTGCCGTTCGCGCGCCTCCAGCGCGCGGTCAACGCCCTGCGCGATGTCCGACGACTGCTCCTTGATCGAGGTCAGCACCCCGCACGTGTCCGCGTCGAAGCCGAGCGCCGAGCCCGTGTAACCGATGCGCCGCACCGTGTTGCGCACGATCTTCTCGATGTCGACGTACGCGCTCGTCGTGATCTCGCCGAAGACGAGGATGGTGCCGGTGGTGGTCGCGGTCTCGCACGCGACGCGCGCGTTCGCGTCTTCGCTGAGGATCGCGTCGAGGACCGCGTCGGAGACCTGATCGCACAGCTTGTCGGGATGCCCCTCGGTCACCGACTCGCTCGTGAGCATCATCGAAGGCGAGCTCATGAAGGAGGTGCTCATGCCGTGTCCTCTCGGGCGATCCTGCGCTCGCGCGCCGCGCGTCCCGCGCGCCGGACGGCCGGCGCGATCGGGTACACCGCCCCGCGCAGTATCGGCGTCCCGATTCGCGGTGTCATCGTGAACCGCGTGGCCGGCGGTGCGCGGAGCGGCACGTCTGCGCTCAGGCCGGCCGGCGCGTCAGGCCGTGCCCAGCTCCCACGAGCTGAGGTAGGCGCGCTGCTCGTCGGTGAGCGTGTCGATCCGCACACCCATCGACTCCAGCTTCAGGCGCGCGATCTCGTCGTCGATGTCGCGCGGCACGTCGTACACGCGGCGCTCGAGCTTCGTGTGCTCGTTGGCGATGTATTCGGCACACAGCGCCTGGTTCGCGAACGACATGTCCATCACCGACGCGGGGTGGCCCTCCGCGGCGCTCAGGTTCACCAGCCGGCCCTCCGCGAGCACGACGATGCTGCGACCGTCCGTGAGCCGGTACTCCTCGACCGACGGTCGCAGCTCCCGCTTCGACTCCGACATCGCGGCCAGCGCCTTCAGGTTGATCTCGGCGTCGAAGTGCCCGGAGTTCGCCAGCACCGCGCCCGACTTCATGGCTTCGAACGCGGGCGCGTCGATCACGTTGATGTCCCCGGTGACCGTGACGAAGAGGTCGCCGACGGGCGCGGCTTCGACGATGGGCAGCACACGGAAGCCGTCCATGGTGGCCTCGAGCGCGTGCAGCGGATCGACCTCCGTCACGATCACCTGTGCGCCCATGCCGCGGGCGCGCGAGGCGAGCCCGCGGCCGCACCAGCCGTAGCCGCACACCACGAACACCTTGCCGGCGAGCAGGATGTTCGTCGCGCGAATGATGCCGTCGAGCGTCGATTGGCCGGTGCCGTAGCGGTTGTCGAAGAAGTGCTTGGTGTTCGCCTCGTTCACCG
>JBBDXH010000217.1:9227-12740 GCA_040902395.1 Dehalococcoidia bacterium | reverse complement strand
ATCAGGCTGGCGCCGTTGACCTCGGCCATCGTGCGGTCCCTTCTTCCGATCCTCGTGTGCTTCGCATCCCGGCTCGTGCGCTCGGTGTCGGTTACGGTCGTTCCCGCTCAGGGCGTCGCGAGCCGCGCCGTCCGTGCCCTCGTGTCAGATCACCTCGGCGTCACGCAGCTGCGCGATTTGCTCCCAGCCATAGCCCAGCTCTTCGAGGAAGACCTCCGTGTGGTCGCCCAGTTCCGGCGGCGGCACGCGAGCGGGCGAGCTGCGATCGAACTGAATGGCCGACCCAACCACCCTGATCGTCCCGTGGACCGGGTGCTCCATCTCGGTGATGTAGCCGTTCGCCCAGGCCTGTGGGTCGTCCAGGACATCGCGGTACGACTGCACGGGCGCGCCGATGATGTCGTGCCGCTCGAAGCGCTCGAGCCAGTATGCGGTCGTCTCCCGGCAGAAGCGCGGTTCGAGTGTGCTGATGATCTCCGCGACGTGCTCGGCGCGCGTGCGGTCGTCCGGGAAGCGCTCGGCGAGCTCGGGCAGATCCATGAGTTCGCACAGCGCCGTGAAGCGGCCGGCGTTGACGCCACCGACCACGAGGTATCCGTCCTTCGTCTCGAAGGAGCGCCAGACTCCGCGCGGCGTGATCAACGGGTGCCCCTGGCCGCCGCGGCCGGAGATGTTGCCGGTGATCGACTCCGTGTCGATCTCCCACGCCTGGAGCGCCACCTGCGTGCCGTACAGCGAAACGTCGACCTGTACGCCGTGGCCGGTGCGCGCCGCCTGTACCAGCCCCGCGAGGATGCCGGCGCACAGGTTGATCGCACCCACCTGGTCGCCGATGGCCGCGCCGGCCGGCATCGGCGGGGCGCCCTCGGGGCCCGTGTGCATCATGATGCCGCCGAGCGCCTGTCCGACGATGTCGAAACCCGGGCGCGCCGCGAGCTTGCCGAGCGGCCCGTAGGCCGACGCCGCGGCCCAGACGACCTTCGGGTTCACCTTCCTCACGTCGTCGTACCCGAGGCCGAGCTTCTCCATGATTCCGGGCCGCATGTTGCTCACGACCACGTCGACGCGCTCAACGAACTTCATCACGATCTCGCGCGCCTCGGGACGGCGCACGTCCAGCGTGATGCTCTTCTTCCCGCGATCGTGCGCGATGAAGTACGGCACCGGCTGCGGCTGCCCACTCGCCGCCTGCCGCCCGCGCTCACCCTCGCGGTGCTCGACCTTGATGATCTCGGCGCCCATGTCCGAGAGCATCACGGTGGCAAACGGACCCTGCTGGGCCCACGTGAAGTCGAGGACCCGCACGCCATCCAGCGGCAATGCCATCGTCATGTCCTTCCACTCACGAACGCGCGGCGGCACGCAGCGCGCGATCACTCTTCAGCTTCGTTGGCACATGCCGGTCCGACGACGAGCCCGGACGCAGGCGCACGCCCTGCCATCGCCAGGGGCGTGAGCCTTCGATCGCGGCGGAGCCGCGGCAGCCGCCGGCGCGTGGCGCCGGTGTCGCGTACGCCGACCGCTAACGACGACCGCCACGCAACCGCGGATCGATCTTGTCCCGAATCGCGTCGCCCAGCATATTGAAGGCGTAGACGGTCAGGAAAATGGCGAGGCCGGGGAACACGGCGAGGTGCGGCGCGCGCACCATGAACTCGCGCGCATCGTTCAACTGGCGGCCCCAGCTCGCCGTGGGCGGCTGCACGCCGTATCCGAGGAACGACAGACTCGACTCGATCAGCACGGCGGCGCCGACGAGGGTCGAGGACGATACCAGGACGATCGGTAGGACATTCGGGATAATGTGGCGCCCAATTACACGCGACCCGTGGGCGCCGAGCGCCCGTGCGGCTTCGACGTATTGCTCCTGTTTGAGCGCGAGCGTGACGCCCCGGATGATCCGCGACTGACTCAGCGAGATGAGGATGCTCAACGAGAGCACGAGTCTGGGCACGAGCGGCATCAGCTGAAGCGACGTGACAACGAGGATGATGAACGGCAGCCCCGGCAACGCGATGCCGACATCGACGAGGCGTTGCAGCATCGTATCGAACCATCCACCGGCATAACCCGATACCGATCCCAACAGCACGCCCATGAATGACGTGAACACGACCACGCCGAAGCCGATCATGATCGACGTGCGTGCGCCGTAGACGATCCGCGAGTACTGATCGCGGCCCAGCTGATCCTGCCCCATCCAGTGCTCAGACGAGATCCCGTGGTAGCGCTCGGTGAGCATCGTGAGGTCGGGATTCTGCCGCGCAAACGTGCCCGGCATGATCGCCATCAGAATCAAGAGCAAAGCGACGAAGGCCCCGAACGCGCCAAGCGGGTAGTGCCGTACGAACGAAACGAACGCGCGGCTTCGCTTCCTGCCCGTGGACTCCGGGAGCAGCTGTTCACGGGCGAGCGTTGCACTGTCAGCCATGAGTCGCGTCCTGTTTCCCTGAGCGGTACCTGCGACCGATCGTGGCCGCGCCCGCTAGCCGTACTGGATGCGCGGATCGAGCACTGCGTACAACAGGTCAACTCCGAGATTCGAAACCACCACCATGGACGCGATCAGGATGTTGATCCCCTGGATCACGGGGAAGTCGAGCTGATTGATGGCGGCGACGTAGTACCGCCCCATCCCCGGGATCCCGTAGATCGACTCGATGATGATCGTGCCACCGAGCAGCGAGGGCAGGCCGAGCCCGATCACGGTGACCACCGGGATCAGCGCGTTGCGCAGGGCGTGGCGCGTGACGACCGCGCGCTCGCTCAGGCCCTTCGACCAGGCGGTGCGCACATAGTCCTGGCGCAGCACTTCGAGCATCGTGGTCCGCGTATAGCGCATGAGCGTGCCCGACGCCGCGCCGCCGAGGATCATCGCCGGTACGAACATCATCTTGAGGTTGCCGATCGGATCCTCGTGCAGGTGCACGTACTGGCGCGGCGGGACGCCCCACTGGAAGTAGCGCGCCGCCATCACGATCAGGATCAGCGCGATCCAGAAGTTCGGCGCCGCCAGAATCGCGATCGCCAGCGAGCGTCCGGCATAGTCGGCGAGGCTGTTCTGGCGAATCGCCGAGATGATGCCGATCGGCACGCCGATCGCGATCGAGGTCGCGAGCGCGAGCAGCCCGAGTTCGAGCGTGACCGGCAGCCGCGCCGCCAGCTCACTCGTGACGGTGCGACCGCTCAGCAGCGACGTCCCGAGATCGAGGCGAATGATGTGTGAGAACCAGCGGGCATACTGCACCGCGATGTTCTCGTGCAGACCGAACTCCTCGAGGATGCGCTGCTTTTGCTCCGGAGAGACCGCCCCGAAGTCGCCGGCCATGAGCGAGACGATGTCGCCGGGGATGAGCCGCACCATGATGAACACGACGACGGTCACGCCGATCAGGGTGGGGATCATCAGCAAGACGCGCTGAACAATGTACCGCTGCATCTCGAGCCCCTGACATGACTATGCCCAGTGCGCGCGGACCGTACGCCGAAGCGTCGTTCGCCTGCCTGGGAGTT
>JBBDXH010000217.1:5111-9217 GCA_040902395.1 Dehalococcoidia bacterium | reverse complement strand
CTCGTCTCACTCCCGGCGCGTCTCGCGCACCGGCCGTGTCCCGCTTACGTCTTCATCCTGTCGGGGTCGATCCAGTAGTAGGGATGCGTGTCCGCCTGGGCGCCGTAGCCCTTGCTCTGCCGGTAGCCCCCCACCCACGGGTGGTGGCCCGTAAACGTCGTGCCGCCGCCATGCGACATCGGCACGTAATACATGTGGGTGGCGTTGATGCGCTGGATCTCGTGGATGGCGTCGCGGCGCTCCTCGTACTCGAACGCCTGCGCCTGCTTCGCGGTGAGCTCGATCAACTGCGGGTCGAGGATGCCGCTGTGGTTGACGGCGTGGTCTGTGAAGTAGCGCTGGAAGTAGCTGCCGATCTCCGAGAACGGCGTCTCGTAGCCGAACGCCACGCCCGAGAAGTTGTTGCGGAACGTGTGCGTGATGTAGACGGCGTTGTAGTCCTCGCTGACGGTGTTCGGCTTCAGCCCGATCGCCTGCATCATCGCGTGCTGGGCCTCGGCCACCGTGACGAACGCCGTGCCGTAGCGCGGGGTGTAGTGGTAGTCGAAGGCAAAGCCGTCGCCGTGTCCGGCTGCCGCCAGCAGCTGCTTCGCTGCTGCGGGGTCGTACTTGAAGAACGCCGAAGAGGGCCCGTGCGCCTCGGAGAAGGGGTCCAGCCACCACAGCACCTCGCCCGCGGGCACGATGTTGTTCTGGTCCTCGCCGACGTCCAGGCCCGCGGCCTTCAGCTTGGTGATGTTGTATCCGAGGTCGAGCAGCGACACCCGGTCCATCGCGTGCGAGAACGCCTGCCTGACACGCTCGTCACCCCATGGCTGGTCGGTCGTCATCGCGTGGTCGAAGTACATGAAGCTGGTGATCACCGCCTTGGTGCTGGACCACCACAGCTCCGGATGGCGTTCCTTGACGCTGATCACGTCGTCGGGACTCGGGGCCATGCTGTAGAGCTGGCCGGTTTCAAACTGCGCGATCAGGCTCTGGTACTCGGGGATGATCGGCCCTTCCCAGCGATCGAGCAGCGGGAGCGGCTGGCCGTCGTGGTCCGAGACGTGGTGCCACTGCTTGTGCGCGGCGCGCATCACTGCCTCGCTCGGGCGGTAGTCGTCCAGCACCCACGGTCCGCTGCCGATCACGGTCGTCTTGGGGTCGTAGCCGCCCTCGTACTCGGTGGGCACGATGTACAGCACCGCGCCGTCCGCGAGCGTCTCGAGCATCTGCGGGGCAGGCTCCTTGGTCGTGAACTTGAGCGTGCGCTCGTCCACGACATCCATGCGGTCGATGAAAGCCACGAACTCAGAGCCCGCCGCCGGATCCGACTTCAGTCTGTCCCACGAGAACTTCACGTCTTCCACCGTGACCGCGCGGCCGTTCACCGGCGCGACGTTGTGAAAGACGGGGCCCTGCTTCAGCTTCACGATCCACGTGACGCCGTCTTCGGTCTCTGCGCTCTCAGCAAGGTCGCCCTTGAGCCCGGTCTCGAGCCCGGAGAACGGGTACGGCTTGGTGTCGCGCATGTAGAGCCGGCTGTAGTACGAGGACGCGAAGCCCTTGGTGGCGTGGTCCAGGCCGCCGTACGGATCGAGGCTGGTCGGGTCGCCTGTCTCGTACGACTTGAACGTCCCGCCGCGCTTGATCTGCTGCGGCGGTCCGGCGGCCTCGGTAGCGGCGGCGGCCGCCGCCTGTCTCGGCGAGGCCGTCGCCGCGGTGGTCGCGGCCGGCGCGGGCACGGCGGCGTCGTCCTCGTCGGCGCCCCCGCAGCCGATCAGGGCGGCGCCCGCCAGCCCCGCGCTGCCCAGGGCCGCGCCGCGTAGCGCGGCGCGGCGGCTCACTGGCGACCGCATCCAGTAGTTGCGCTCAGCCATCCCAGTCCCCTCCTGCTACCCGCAACGCCACCGCCCGCGCGGCGTCGGTTGCGACTGCGGCCCTGCTGCCCGCCGCCCCCCGCATTCCGCCAGGACGGACGCTCATCCGCCCCTCGCTAGGTGTCGAGCCAGAAGTACGGCGCCGTCTCCGAGCCGGCCCCGTAGACCCCGGTCTTGTTCGCGCGAAAGCCCCGCACGAACGGCAGGAATGCCGTGAAGGTCGCACCGGCACCGTACGCGTGCGGCACGTAGTAGGCGTGCTGCATGTTCACGCGCTGGATCTCATGGATGATCTCCTGACGCGCCTCCTCGTTGAACTCGACCGCCTGCTTCGCCGTCAGCTCTTTCAACTGGGCGTCGTCGACGCGCGCGTTGTTCAACGGGTTGTCCGTGAAGTAGCGCGTGAAGTAGCTGCCAATCTCGTTGAAGCCGGTCTGCAACGCGAACGCGATGCCGTCGAAGTTCCCCTGGAACGTCTGGGTGATGTAGACCGCGTTGTAGTCCTCGGTCTGCGTCTGCGGCTTCATCCCTGCGGCCACGAACATGGCGTGGGTTGCCTCTGCCTGCCCCACGAAGGCCGAGCCATAGCGCGGGGTGTAGTGGTAGGTGAACTCGAAGCCCTCATGCCCGGCAGCCGCGAGCAGCTTCTGGGTCTCCCCGAGGTTGAACTGGAAGAACTTCCCGGACTCGCCATGATCCGGTGAGTTCGGGTCGAGCCAGAGCGGCTTGCGGTTCGCCGGGACGATGTTCGTCCAGTCGGTAATCCCGGCATCCAGCCCGGCGCCGACGAGCGCCTTGATGTTGTACTGAAGCTCGTTGAGGCCCGGTCGATCGATCGCCATCGAGACGGCCTGCCGCACGCGCTCGTCGGCCCACGGTTTGTCCGTGGTCGAGATCTTACTGAAGATGAAGAACCCAACGCCCGCGCCCTTGCTCTCCGCGAACCAGAGATCGGGATGACGTTCCTTGACGCCGAGCAAGTCGTCTGCGCCCGGCGTGAACCAGGCGATCTGCCCCGTCTCGAACTGCGCAAGCTGCGCCTGGTACTCGGGGATGATGGCCTCTTCCCACTGATCGACGCGCGGGAGCTGGCCCCCGTCCTCATCCTTGACGTGCCAGCCCGGGTTGCGGCTGCGACGGATCACCTCGCCGGGGCGGTACTCATCGAGAATAAACGGCCCGCTCCCGATACTCGTCTGGTTGACATCGAACTGGCCGTCGGCCTCCGTGGGCACGATGTAGAGAATGCTCGGATCCCCGAGCGTCTCCAGGAAGAACGGGAACACCTCTTTGAGCGTGAACCTGAGCGTGCTGTCGTCGACCACCTCCATGCGGTCCACGAACTTCACGAAGTCCGCGCCGGCAGCGGCGGCCGAAGTGAGCTTGCTCCAGGAATAGGCGACGTCCTCGGTGGAGATGGCGCGACCGCTCACCGGCGCGACGTTCGGGTAGCTGATGCCGGGCTTGAGCTTGACGACCCACGTCAGGCCGTCCTCGGTCTCGGCGCTCTCGGCAACGTCGCCCTTCACACCGGTGCTCGCACCGGGGAAGGGCCACGGCTTCGTGTCGCGCATGAAGAGCCGGCTGTAATGGAAGACCGCGAAGCCCTTGGTCTGGAAGCTCAGGTTCCCGAAGGGGTCGATCGTCGGCGGATCGCCGCCGCCGAAGTACTGGAACTTGCCACCGAGCTTCACCTGCTCGCCGCCCGCGGTCGCAGTCGCGGCAGCGGTGCTCGCCGCCGGCGCCGCGGTGGTCGCAGCGGCAGGCGCCGTCGCTACCGGCGCCTCCTCGTCGCCGCCCCCACAGCCGACCAGCGCCGCGGCCGCGACGCCGCCGGCGCCGAGCGCCGTCCCCCGCATCACGCCTCGTCGGGTGAACCGTCGTCGAGCCCAATAGTCCGTACCGTGCATGGCTTCCCCCTGGTGATGCGCACGCGTCTGCAATTCCGGCCGGCGCCGGGTCACGACCCCTTCGCAGGGGCGATAACAAACATGCTGATAGGCCCGCGTCAGGGACGTGTCAACCAGCGCGATAGTGGACAAACGGAACCCCGGCCGATTGCGTACCGGAGCTTCGATCCCGCGTTGCCACAGCCGAGCCAAAGTGCCGCACTTCGGCGTCCGCGAACCCGAAACGCCCGGCCGACCGTGCGCGACGCGGACGGCGCAGGTCAGCGGCTGCCGATCCCGGACCGGCAACCCGGGCCAGCCCGGCGGGGTCGCCGCGCGGGGCGGCCCACCGCGG
>JBBDXH010000217.1:0-5101 GCA_040902395.1 Dehalococcoidia bacterium | reverse complement strand
CGGCGATCCGCGAGCGCGCGATCGCTAGGAGTGCGCCTCGATGAAGCCGAGCACGCGGCCCCACGCATCCGCCGAAGCGGCGGCGTGCTCCTCGTACGTGCGGTCGAAGAAGGAGTGCGGCGCCCCGTGGTACGTGACCAGCACGTGCTCCTTGCCGGCCGCCGTCAACGCCGCGTCGTACTTGTCGACCTCCTCCTTCGGGATGCCCTGATCGGTCCCCCCGAGCAGGCCGAGGATCGGGCACTCGGCGCGGTCGACGACGGCGATCGGTGAGGGCGCCGGGAACTCGCGCGTCGGATTGCCGTAAAAGCCGATCGCGCCCGCGAGCCCGTGGCCGGCGGACGCCTGCTTCCACGAGTTCGAACCGCCGTAGCAGAAGCCGATTGTGAACACCTTGCGGTAGGCGAAGCCCGCGCGCTTGCGCAGCGCTTCGACCGCCGCGCGCGTGTCGGCGTTGATGCCATCCGCTGTCGTCTGGCGGACCTCCGGCATGAAGTCGAACTCCGCGTCACGCTTGCCTACGCCCGCCGTCCGGCCGAAGTAATCGAACGCGATCGAGTCGTAGCCGCGCTCGGCGAACCGGAGCGCCAGCTCCTCGTAGAACCGGAACAGCCCGCGAACATCGGGCAGCACGACCACCGCGGGGCCCAGCGGTTCGGACGCCCGCGCGCTGAAGGCGGCGAACTTGTTGCCGTCCGCCGCCTCGAGCACGAGATCCTCGGAGTCAATCGCCGCGCCCGCGATCACCGGGATCGGGGGCAGGGCGTCGATTTCGAAGCACATGACGCGGTCCTCCTCTGGCACTACGTGGACTCCGCCGGCAGTGGCGGCGGGCGCCCGCACCCTACGGAGCGCTGCGCCGTCCGACAAGGCACGATCGTGACGCCGCACCCCGCGCGTACCGTGTTCGTCCGCGGCGTGCGGCGTGAGCGAGGAGGCGCGAAGCATGGAGGCGTGGGAAGCCGTTCGCGACAAACGCGACACGCGCGATTACGAGCCGCGCCCGATCGCAGCGGAAGCGCTCCAGCGCATTCTGCAGGCCGGGCGCATGGCCGGCAGCTCGAAGAACGCACAGCCGATCCGGCTCGTCGTGGTGCGCGACGACGCCCGGAAGCGCGCGCTCGCCGGGTGCGGTGACTTCACAACCCATCTGCCCGAGAGCCCGCTGGTGATCACGATCGTGCGCTTCGAGGGCAGCCGCCCGTTCGACGCCGGTCGCGCCGCGCAGAACATGATGCTCGCCGCGCACGCGCTCGGCGTCGCCAGTTGCCCGGTGGGCATCCAGCGAGACGACTGCGCGCGCGAGGTGCTCGGCCTCCCGGCCGACACCGTGGTCGCGATGGCGATCACGTTCGGCTACCCGCGCGGCGGTCGCGCGGTCGGGCGCGGCGACCGACGGCTGCCGCTCGACGAGTACGTGCACTGGGAGCGGTGGGGGCAGCACCGCGCGGACCCGGCACAGGACGGCTAGCCGTCGGGCTCGCGATCGCCATCTTCGAGCGGCGCGGCCGTTCGCGGCGCTACCCCGTCCCACGTGTACGAGGCGAACGCCCAGTCGAGCAGCGCGCGCGCGTCGGCGGCTCGTTGCGAGTCGTGCAGCAGCACGACGTACAGGCGATGCCCGTCGCGCGTGGCCGACGCGACGAAGGTCTGCCCGGCGCTTTCCGTGTAGCCCGTCTTGACGCCGTCGGCGCCCTCATAGTCGGCGAGCAACGGGTTGAGGGTCGTCATCTCGATCTCGCGCGAACCGCTTGCAGTCCAATCGGTGGTCGCCGCGATCTCCGGCAGGGGATCGAGACTCATGTAGTAGCGCGCGATGATCGCGAGGTCGTAGGCGGAGCTGTAGTGCCGGCGGCTGCTCAGGCCGTGCGGGTTCTCGAAGTGCGTCTCGGTCAATCCGAGCCGGCGAGCGAGGTCGTTCAGCTCGTGCACGAAGAGCGCATCGGAGCCGCTGACCCCGCGCGCGATCGCCAGCGCGGCGTCGTTCCCGGACGGCAGCATCAGCCCGTACAGCAGGTCGCGCAGTGTGAAGCGGTCGCCGGGCAGCAGCCCCATCACGGAGCTGGTCGTCATGTCGCGGCTATCGACGTCGGTCTCGATCTCGGCGTCGAGGTCGCCATGCTCGGCGGCGATGATCGCCGTAGCGATCTTCGTCAGGCTGGCGGGCGGCAGTGGCCGTCGTTCGTGATGCCCGAGCAGCACCGCCCCCGACGCCTCGTCGACGATCACGGCGGCGCGCGCCGAGAGGTCCGGCACCGCCCGCGGGGCGCGCAGCCTCGGCGCCGCGGACCACGGCCGCGGCATCGCCTCACCGAGCGGGAGTGGTGTAACGACGTGCGCCGCCGCGGCCAGCTGCGTGAGATCCGGAAGTCCGCGCCGGTCCGGCAGCGCGACGAGCGGCCAGCTGCCGGTCGCACCAGGCGTATCCGCGCCCTCCCGCATGCCGGCCACGTGGGGATTGGGGGCACTGTTCGATGGCGGTGCCCCGGCGCTGCCGACGATCGACAGGGCGACGAGCGCGCCGAGCAACGCGGGGTACTGCCTTCGGTGGATGCGGGTACTCGGCGCCACGACGGTTCCCCACTGCGCGCGGCGCGCGTCACCGCCCGCGCAGGCGCCGCAGCGGACGCCTGTTCGTGCACACGTGATGACCGACGAGACGTGGGGAGGTGGCGCGGCGGTCGTCCATCCGCGACCGTGCCTGGGCCCTCAGGCATGCGTACCAACGCGGACCGCGCCCGTCTTTAGTCCGGGGGAGTCTGACGACCCGCTCGCGAAGCCGTCAACGGGATCTACCCACGAATCACGAACAGGTCACTCCAGCGGTAGAGGGGCTGCCATCCTGCGCATCCGATCGTGAGACGCCAGCCATCGATCACAGCCACCACGGCCGGCGCGGCGTCGTCTACACGCGCGTTCCCATGCTGCCGTGAACACGTCGCACCCGCGCCTTGAGCGGCCCGCGGAAGACCAGCGCGACGGCCATCCCGACCGCGAAGCCCGCGACGTGCGCCTCCCACGCCACGCTCGCGTCCGTGACGGCGAACTGGCCGATGAACCACAGCCCCAGGAAGATCACGGACGGCACCGGCAGCACGTAGAAGACGAGGAGCGACAGCACCCAGCTCCGCGGGAACAGCACGAAGTACGCGCCGAGCACGGCGGCGACGGCGCCCGACGCCCCGATCAGCGGTTCGGTGCTCGCGGGGTGCAGCAGGACGAAACCGAGCGTCGCGAGGACGCCGCCGACGAAGTACAGCGCCGCGAAGCCCACGTGGCCGAACGCCTCTTCGACGTTGTTCCCGAAGATCCACAGAAACCACATGTTGCCCGCAAGGTGCAGCAGGCTGCCGTGGAGGAACAACGAGACGACGGCGGCAAGCAGCACCTGCTTCTCCGGAAAGACCGGCTGCCCGGTCGGGGCGTCGGTGCACCGGCCGCTGACGATCTCCGTCAGCGTCAGGGGCTGTCCGGTGGTGATCTCACAGGCGATCGCGGCGCGTTCGTAGAGGAAGGGCGCCTGGGCGTCGGGGTCCGAAAGCGGTTGCCAGCCGAAGAAGGCGAGCGCGTTCGCGCCGATCAACGCGACCGTGAGCAGCGGGAAGAGCCGCGTCGGGGCGAGATCGCGGATCGGGAACACGGCCGCGCGTTACTCGGCCGGGGTCGAGGCGGCACGCGTGAACTCGTCGACGAACCGCTCGAAGTCCCCGCCCGCCGTCCCCAGCCGCGTCGGGGCCTCCACGGTCTCGAAGCGATCGTGCTCGTCGTCCCACGCGTACAGGTAGCGGGTGCGCGGCACGCCGTTGGTGACGCCCTGGATCTCGTGGACGGCGGCCACGCGGCGCGCGACCGGCGCGCGCCAGTCCGGGCCGAGCGCGCGGATGTAGACCGCCAGATCGATACGCGCGGCCTGCGTGTCGGGTACGCCGTTGGCGTGGCAGATCTGCGCGAACGCATCGTCGATGCCCGGCGCGTGGAGCGCGGTCGCGAGCGCGAAGCCGCGCTCGAGCGCGTCGAAGACACGCCGCACGGATGCGCCCCACAGGTAGTCGGGGAACGGCGTCTCGGCGATCTCCGAGACGAAGAGATAGCCGCCGTCTGGCTCGCCCGGGATGCCGAGGCCCGGCCCCTGCGCCTCGCTCAGCTCGTGCACGGGCGTCCCGGCGGGCGCGTGAGCGAGCGCCGCGCGGAGCGTGGTGGTCTTCCCCGCGAGTCGCGGGATCGCGAACACGAGCAGCGACCGGCGCTCCGCCGCCGCGGTCGCGATCGTCGCCGCGATCGCGGGCGACATCGTGCCGTTGCGCACGAGATCGGCCAGCGTGAGCTCGGGCATCGCGCCTCCATCGGACCGCTCGGCGGCCCGGCGGTACGATACGCGCGAGCGCGCGCACGCGCCGGGGCGGGCGTCGCCGCGCGCAGGCGCTCCGCCCTTCAGCCGCCCGGCACGACCTGACGGAATCGCCATGCCGCACGAGTACAGCGCCACAGACAGTCGTAGCGGCCTCCAGGTCACGATCCGCGGCGAGTTCCCCGGGGACCCGGAGGAGCGCGTGCGCATCGCGCGCACGGCCAACCTCTTCACGCGGCTCATGGCCACCATCCTCGCAACCGAGAACGGCACCGAGCGTCACGAGCGCTTTCGCGCGATCGAGACGCAGCTCGAGGTGGCCGACGCCGTGATCCGCGGCGACGGCACCGAGGTCCAGCGCCTGCTGCGCGAGACGCTCACGCAGATGGGCGTGTCCGAGGAGCAGATGCGCGAGGTGGAGACGCAACTGCGCCGGCAGATCGAGGCGATGGGCGGCGCGATCCCGCCCGAGCTTGCCGACCTGTTCGGGACGGGCGAGTCGGACGCCGAGGGCGGCGACGAGCCGGACGCCCCGCCGCCGGACGACCGCCCGCTCGACGACCGGTAGGCCGGCGCTCCGACCTCCCCCCCCCGTTCGCCTTCGCTCACAGGCTCTGCTGCGCGCCGAGCGGCGCGCCGGTGCACCCGGCATTGACGCGCCGTCAGGCGCGTTCCCCTCTCACCGAAGGGGGAGAGGGTGGGGTTGACCCGGTTCGACGGACACGTTGGTTAGGCGGCCGGAGCAGTCGGTGA
>JBBDXH010000216.1:0-1852 GCA_040902395.1 Dehalococcoidia bacterium | reverse complement strand
AGAGCTCGGCCTCCACTACGCGTCGCCTGCGGCCGGACAAGATCACTCGTGCAACCCGCACGAGTGAACTTATTGCCGCTTGCGCGCGCGGGGGAGCCGTGATTCGGCGAAGACGATCACGCACCCTGGCGCCGGAGGCCTCGGCGCCAGGACCTCGCAGCGCTCCGACGCGGAGCCCGATCGCGATCCGGCGAGCACGAACGACGAAGGGCGTCGCAAACAAGGCGCCCCACGCAATCGCAAGTGCCCACGCCATGTCAGGCCTCCGACCGGACGACGTGCCGGATCCACAACGCGGCGAGGCCTTCGAGCGCGAGCCCGATGACGAGGCAGACGCGCCCGACCCCGGTTCCGGTGAGGATGCCGACTGACCGGGGGTCGATCACGCTCGAGAACGCGAGATACCCCAGCGGGGCGACACCGACGACCACCGCCGATAGGCGCGCCTGCGCCGACAGGGTCCTTGCCTCTGCGGCCGCGTCGAGACGGTGACGAAGGGACGTTGCGAGACCGTCGATCGCATCGGCTGCGCTCCCCCCGAGTGAGGCCGCCACTGCAAACGCGCCCGCGGAGGCGCGGACACCGGGCGCGTCGTGCTCGATCGGCCACCCGCCGAGAGCGTCGGTCAGCGACAACCCGAGCTGCGTTCGGGTCTGCACGCGCCGAAGGTCGGGAGCGACCGCGCCGTCACCTGCGGCGAGGCGCGCAACGGCACCGCTGACCGTGCCACCGCCCCGGAGCTCCGACGCCACCTGTTCGAGCGCAGCCGGCAGCTCGACCGCGAAACGCCGGTCGCGCCGGTCGCGCGCCAGCCACAGGACGAGCGGCCCGGCAACGGCAGCCGTGAGCGCGGCGAAGACGACCGCGCCGGGCGACACTGCGAATGTGACGAACACAGCTCCGAAGCCACCGATCGCCCACAGCTCGATCGCTTCCTCCGGCTCTCGAGCGATGTCGGCGTCCCGGAGCAGTTGCGCGATGCGCGGCCGAACCCGCTCCGGCACCCGCCAACCTCCGCGGTCACCGGTGTCACGCAGTCGATCGGCCGCTGACGCGCGCCGAGCTGCCGTCCCCAGCACCGCACAAGCCAGCGGGCCGCCGACGGCGATCACGAGCGTCCGCATCGGAACCACCGCTCGTCGATCTCGCGTACGCCCGGCCGCCGGGCCGGGCGCCGAGGGAGCTCCACCGCCCGAAGCGTCGGCTCGGGTTCGCTGCTCAGCACGAACAGCGGGCGGACCCGGGTACGAATGCGATCAAGATCGTCGGTGTCGTCGACAACTTCGGCGATCGCCTCGACGCGGCGAGCTCCGCCATCTCGGCGCGCGACGTGGACAACGAGGTCGACGCTGGCCGCAACCTGACTGCGCACCGCGCCGAGTGGCAGGCCCGAGCCTGCGAGCAGTGTGAGCGTTTCGAGCCTCCCGAGCGCGTCCCGAGCGCTGTTCGCGTGGATCGTCGACATCGAACCGTCGTGACCGGTGTTCAGCGCCTGCAACATGTCGAGCGCCTCGCTTCCCCGCACCTCGCCGACGACCACGCGGTCGGGCCGCATCCGGAGTGCCGCGCGCACCAACGCCCGCACCGTGACTTCGCCGACGCCTTCGGCATTCGGCCGGCGGGCTTCGAGCCGGACCACATGCGGCTGCGCGAGCCGTAGCTCCGCCGTCTCTTCGATGGTGACGATCCTCTCTCCCCGCGGGATCCCGGCCGACAGCGCGTTGAGCAGCGTGGTCTTGCCCGCGCTCGTACCTCCCGCGACGAGCACGTTCCACCCCGCGGTGATCGCCCACTGCAGGAACGTCGATGCGTCCGAGCTCAACGAGAACGCTTCGAGCGGCACGGCGTGCGC
>JBBDXH010000215.1:0-12870 GCA_040902395.1 Dehalococcoidia bacterium | reverse complement strand
GGGTCGCGGGGCGCACTGTGATCGTCGTCGACGACGGGCTCGCCACCGGGCGACCATGCGCGCCGCGCTGCGCTCCGTGCGCCAGGCGGGTGCCGCGCTGGCGATCCCGCCGCGGCCGTCGGCGCGCCGGACTCCTGCGCCACGCTGGCCGGCGAGGCGGATCGCCGCGTGTGCCCGGAGCAGCCGGAGCGCTTCTTCGCCGTCGGGCAGTTCTACGATCACTTCGAACCGACTACCGAGGATGAAGTGCGCGACCTGCTGACCGAGGCGCGTGGGAGGCGCGTGAGCGCGTGAGCCGCCACCAGCCGCGCGACGCGGCACGGGCACCGCTGACGCTCGCGCTCGCGGGCGACGTCATGCTCGGGCGGCTCGTGAACGATCGGCTGCGGACACGCGGCGCAACGCACGTCTGGGATCCCCGACTGCTCCAGGCGATGCGCCGCGCGGACCTGCGGCTCGTCAACCTCGAGTGCGCGCTGACGGCCTCATCCGAACGCTGGCACGACGGCGGCGAGAAGATCTTCTCCTTCCGCGCCGACCCCGGCCCCGCGATCGAGGCGCTCGAGCTGGCGGGTATCGACTTCGCCTCGAACGCGAACAACCATGCCTGCGACTACGGACCACGCGGGCTGATCGACACCGTGGAGGCGCTCGACCGGGCCGGGATCGCGCATGCCGGCGCGGGCGCCGATCTCGACCGCGCGCGCGCGCCGGCGATGCTCGAGGCCGCGGGCCAGCGGGTGGTCGTGTCGGCGTGGGCGGACTATCCGATGCAGTGGGGCGCGACTGACCGCGACCCGGGCATCAACTACACAGAGGTGTCCACCGCACTCGACGACTTCACGGTCGTCGCAGACGCCCTGCGCGAGGCACGCGCCCTGGGCGACCTCGTGATCTTCTGCATTCACTGGGGGCCGAACATGCGCGAGCGGCCGACCGCACTGTTCCGCGAGTTCGCGCACGCTGTGATCGACGCGGGCGCGGACGTCTTCTGGGGTCACAGCGCGCACGTGATGCACGGGATCGAGTTCTCCAACGGGCGCCCGATCCTCTACGACACCGGCGACTTCGTGGACGACTACATGGTCGATCCGCGCTTACGGAATGACCTGTCTGCGCTCTTCCTGCTGCGTGCGGTCGCGGGCGTCGTTTCCGAGGTCGAGGTGCTGCCGACGCGCATCGAGGACGCGCGCGCTCGACTCGCAACCGGCGCCGACCGCCGGCGGGTCGTGCAGCGCATGACGTCGCTCTGCCGTGAGCTGGGCACCGTGGTGGAGGAGCGCAGCGGGCGGATCGTCGTCGTGCCGGATCGGCCGGGCGCGTGAAGGCGGAATCAGACGGCGAACGAGACGGTGGAGCCGGGCTCGACCTCGACGATCGTGCCCCGGTAGCCGATCCGGATCGACGGCTGCACGCCGCGGCCGGTGCTCA
The DNA here is from genome assembly GCA_040902395.1 of Dehalococcoidia bacterium. Classification (GTDB taxonomy): domain Bacteria; phylum Chloroflexota; class Dehalococcoidia; order UBA2979; family UBA2979; genus VGNK01. Next base: position 11,439 of record JBBDXH010000215.1, on the reverse strand, counting down.
CGTGAGCGGTGCCCTCGGTGATGCGCAGGGTCACCAGGTGCTCGCGATAGAGGACGGCGAACTCGAGCGTGCCGAGCTCGGGCGGCCAGTACGGATTGATCCACAGCACGTCCCCGCGCGTCTCCAGTCCGGCGAAGCAGCGCTGGAGCAGGTCCACGCTCGCCACCATCGCGCCGAGGTGGATGCCCTCGGCCGTGGTGCCGCCCTGGATGTCGGCGACGTCGCTGCGCAGCGCCTGCACGAAGTACTCGAGCGCCTCCACCCGGTGCAGCCGCGCCAGCACCCACGCGTGCACGACGGCGCTCAGGGTGGAGCCGTGCGAGGTGCGCGCGAGGTAGTAGTCGATGTTCCGCGGAATCGCGTCGGGCGGAAGCTGATAGCCGAGCGGCTCGAGCAACTGGCGCAACTCGTCCGCAGAGAAGACGTAGAAGAGCATCAGGACATCGGCCTGCTTGGACGCCCGATAGCGGTTCACGCTGTCGTCCTCGGCCTCGAGGATGCGATCGAGCCGATGGATGTCGCGGTACCGCTCGCGGTAGCGCGACCAGTCCAGTTCGGCGAGCCGCTCGTAGCCTTCGAACTGGCTGATGATGCCGTCGTCGTGGTACGGGACGAACATCTTGCGGGTGATCTCGTCCCAGCGCTCCAGTTCCTCACGGCGAAGCCCCAGCGTCTCCACGAACTCGGCACGCCGCCACTCGGGCAGGAGTTCGAGCGTCTCGAGGGCGCGCCGCAGCACCCACACGGCCATGATGTTGGTGTAGGCGTTGTTCGCGATCCCGGGCTCGTCGCTCTCGGGATAGGCGGTGTGGAACTCGTCCGGTCCGACCACGCCGGTGATGACATAACGGTCGCGGGCACGATCGTAGGTGGCCGCACTGCCCCAGAAGCGCGCCACCTCCAGGATCAGCTCTGACCCGGCACCCAGCAGGAAGCCGCGGTCGCCGGTCGCCTGGTAGTAGAGCCAGGCGTTGTAGGCGACCGCGGCGCCCACGTGGCGCTGGCGGTACGTCACGTCCGGGATCCAGCGTCCGGATCGCGGATTGAGATGCAGCCGCTGGCTCTCCTCGCGACCGTCCGTGCCGCTCTGCCAGGGGAACATGGCGCCGGCGTAGCCGGCTTCCGCGGCGGCGTGCCGGGCAGCCGGGAGGCGGCGCCTGCGGTACTCGAGCAGCGAGCGCGTGAGCGAGGGCAGTCGCAGGTTCAGGGTCGGGAAGACGAACAGCTCGTCCCAGAAGATGTGGCCGCGGTAGGCCTCGCCGTGCAGTCCGCGTGGTGGCACCCCCACGTCGAGGTCGATGCTGTTCCACGAGACCGTCGCCAGCAGATGGAAGAGGTGCAGCCGCACGATGGGCTGGACGTCGGTCTCGTGCGCGAGGGTGATGCGGAAGCGCCGCCAGAGATGGTCCCAGGTCAGGGCGTGGCGCTCCAGCAGTGCATCGAAGCTGCCGGCCCAGCGCAGCCACCGGCACGCATTCAGCGACGGTTCAGAGCTGGCGGGGTCGCGCGACGTGGTCAGCGCCACCACCTTCTCGATCGTGATCTCGTCGCCCGCTACGACCGTGAGGTCGTGCTCCTGGGCGATGGACGCCCCCTCCTCGATCAGCCGGCGTGGGGCGGCGAAGCGCTCGCCGCCGCGAAAGAGCCGCGTGCGCGCCGCCTCCGCGATGCGGATGCGCGACTGGCTCGTCTCAACGACGAGCAGCAGCGTCTCCTCGTCCGGGGCGCCGCGTTCGACCATCCGCAGGTGGCGTCCGGGGAGCGCGCGATAGCGTGCGACGCCGCTGTTCTCGACGTCGCCATCCAGCCCGGAGCGGACGCGCAACCGCCCGGACCAGTCCTCGATGCGGAGCGTCAGCTCAATGCAGGCGAGGTGGCGCGACTCCATGTGCGCGAAGCGTCGCTCGGTGACGTGCGTCGTGCGCCCGCCGGCGTCCCGGAACCTGAGCTGGCGGGTCAGCACGCCGCGCTGCAGATCGAGTTGCTGACGGTAGGCCGACAACTCGACGTCCGCCGGGTCGAACCAGTCGCCGTCCTCGATCGCAAAGGTCAACGCGAGCCAGTTGGGCAGGTTGACCAGCGACTCGTTCTCGACGACCTGACCGGCGACCGTGGACGAGAGCCGGTTGTAGCAGCCGGCGGCGTACGTGCCCGGGTAATGGACATCGTCGGCGCGCGATCCGGGGGCGGCACCGCGGGTCGCGAAGTAACCGTTGCCCACCGTGCACAGCGCCTCGCGGAGCATCTCCTCGTCGGGATCGAAGCCCTCGTACGTCCAGGTCCAACCGTCCGTCGCCTCGGGCATCATTCGCCGTCGTCCTCGATCAGCAGCGCGATCCGGTCGAGCAGCGCGCGGAATGCCTCTGGGCCGTCCACCGCGACGTCCGCGACCGTCGATCGCTCCGCGCTCTCGGCGTCACGCACGAGCACGCCGATGCCCCAGCCGGCGAGCGCGCGAAACGCGTCCTCGTCCGTGAGGTCATCCCCGCCGTACAGCGGCAGCACACGGCGCCGGTCGAGGTGCAGTTGATCGACGAGCCGGTGCAGCGCGCTGCCCTTGTCCCAGTCGACATCGGGTCGCAGCTCCATGACCTGCTTCCCGTGCATCACGCGAAGACCGCGTTCGCGGCGGCACGCCTCATCCACCGCGGCGGTCACCGTCCCCACCGTCCCGCGGTCGACGCGCCGGTAGTGAACCGCGAGCGTGAAGCGCTTGCGCTCCAGCAGTACACCCTCGATTGCGGAGAGCCGCCGGGAGAGGCTCCGCTCGGCGCGATCGAGCGCCGGCACCGCGTCATCGGCAGCATCCTGCTCGTGGTAGGTGCCGTCGGGCGCCATGAGCTCGAAGCCGTGACTCCCCGCGTACCAGATGCCGGTGATGCCCACGCGGCGTCGCACGTCCTGAAGGTCGCGACCGCTGATCACGGCCACCGTGCACCGGCGGCCGAGGCGTTCGAGGACCGCCCGCGTGCCCGGCAGCAGCTCGGCGAGCTCCGGATCCTCGACGATCGGCGAGAGCGTGCCGTCGAAGTCCAGAAAGAGGGCGAGGGCGGCGGTCCGCAGCCGGCCCGCCAGGCGCTCCCATTCCCCGAGCGCGTCGGGGATGTCCGCGACGGGGCGTTCGCGCGAGTCTCCCACCCGCACCGCGCCGAGATCGTCGACCACGACGTGTGCGCCGCGCTCCCGGAGCGCGCGCGCATGCGCGCCACCGACACGGTCGACGCCGATCACGAGCGCGAATCCACCGCGCGCGCCCGCCTCGACACCGGCTTCCGCGTCCTCGATCACGACCGTGCGCGCGGGCTGCGAGGCGAGGCGGCGGGCCGCCTCCAGGAAGATCGCGGGGTCTGGCTTCCCCGGCAGCCCGCGCTCCGCAGCGACTTCGCCGTCCACGCGCGCATCGAAGAGCCCGCTCAGCCCGCTGGCCTCGAGAATCGCGCGGCAGTTCCGGCTGGCTGAGATCACCGCGACGCCGAAGCCCGCCCGGCGGAGCGCCTCGACGAGCGCAATCGTCGATGCGAAGACGACGACGCCCTGCGCCGCGAGCCGTTCGTGGAAGTAGCGGTCCTTGCGCTTCCCGAGCCCACAGACCGTCTCGCGATCCTCGGGGTCGGACGGGTCGCCGTAGGGCAGGGCGATCGCTCGCGAATCGAGGAAGCTCACCACGCCGTCAGAGCGGCTCTTCCCGTCGACGTGCCGCAGGTAGTCGTGCTCGACGTCGAATGGTCGGAAGGGTTCGCCGGCCCGCTCCGCTCGTTCGCTGAGGAACCGGTCGAAGAGCTGCTTCCAGGCCGCGGCGTGCACGGAAGCGGTGTCCGTGATCACGCCGTCCAGGTCCAGCACCACGGCGTCAAACTGTTCGCGGGAGAGGGCAACCTGGGCCACGCATTCATCCCCGGGCTCTACCGCGCCGCGCGCTGCGGTCCGCGGGAGGCGGCGCGCCCCGCGCCGGCCGCGTCCGGAACGGCGTCGCTCGCCGGAGCGGCTAGGCCTGAAGGATGCGCGTCGGCCCGCCGGCGCGAGAGGGACGATCGTCCCGCGCAGGGCCGGCGGCGGTCACGCGGTCTCGCCGGTCCGGGACGCATGTGGCGCGGTCACCTGCACCTGCATGCCGTACGCATCTGCAGCGTACTCGAGCAACATCCGCTGGCCGTTGAAGAACGAGCCGTTGAGCGCAATGGCGTTCCGCATGACACGCCCGTAGTCCTCGGGACGCTCGTAGAACATGGGCAGGATCACGGACTCGAGTTGCTCGTAGATGGACTGCGCTTCCAGCGCCGCCGGGTTGGCCGTGCCCGTGCCGTCGCGGATCGCCCAGCCCGTCACGCCCTCGACGTGACCCTCAATCCACCACCCGTCGAGCACGCTCAGGCTGGGCACACCGTTCAGCGCAGCCTTCATGCCACTCGTCCCGGAGGCTTCGTTCGGAGGCTCGGGCGTGTTGAGCCAGAGGTCCACGCCGGCGCAGATGCTGCGCGCCAGCGCCATCTCGTAATTCTCCAGGTAGACGATCGGGATCGCACCCCGGAGGAGGTCCGCGGCCGCGAAGATGTGACGGATCGCGGCCTTGCCGTCCTCGTCGAGGGGATGGGCCTTGCCCGCGTAGATGATCTGCAGCGGGCCGGCGGTGGCGGCGATGTGTCGTAGCCGATCGAGATCGCAAAACAACAACTCGGGGCGTTTGTAGCGGGTCGCCCGGCGCGCGAACCCAATCGTGAACCGCGTGGGATCGAGCCGCTCGCCCGTGAGCGCGGCGACGTCGTCCAGCAGCGCGGCCTTCGCCACGGCGTGCGCCTCGCGGATCTGGTGCACGGGGATGCTGGTGGCGTAGCGCAGATTGAAGTTGTCGCGGCGCCAGTTCGCGCCATGGCGATCGAACAGCTCCTGGAAGGGGAGCGCGGTCCACGTCGCCGCATGCACGCCGTTCGTGATCGAGTCGATGGACTGCCCGGGGAACAGGCCGCGGGAGATCTCGCCATGGCGCACCGCCACGCCGTTGACGTAGCGGGAAAAGCGCAGGGCGAGGTGGGTCATGTTCAGCGTGTCGGCGGGGCAGCAGCCGGTGATGGCGAGCACGGAAGTGATCTCCGGACCGAGCACACGCTGCGCGAGCTCGATCGGGAACTGGTCGTGGCCCGCAGGGATGGGCGTGTGTGTCGTGAACACGCAGCGCGCACGCACCCGCTCGATGTCGTCGATCGTGGCGGTTCGCCCGCCGCGCCCGCCGGTCACTTCGTCGAGCAGCGCCAGGGCGAGCAGCGAAGAGTGCCCCTCGTTCATGTGGTGGGCCACGATCTGCTCGTACCCGAGCGCCCGCAGCAGTGCGATCCCGCCGAATCCCAGCACCGCTTCCTGGGCGAGGCGGTATGCGGCGTCGCCTCCATACAGCGCGCCGGTGAGCGCGCGGTCCTCCGCCGCGTTTTCGGGCAGGTCGGTATCCAGCAGGTACACGGGCACGCGGCCGCCCACGGGGCTGCGGATCACGTAGCTCCACGCGCGTACCCGTACGTCGCGCCCACAGACTCTCACCGTGACCCGCGATCCAACCTCCTCCAGCCCTTCGTCCGCCGGGGACCAGACTGCGGGGCTCTCGGTCTGGTTGCCGGCGGCGTCGAGGTGCTGGCGGAAGTAGCCGGAGCGGTACGCCAGCGTGACGCCGACCATCGGCATCCCGAGATCGGCGGCGGTGCGCAGCGTGTCGCCGGCGAGCACGCCCAGTCCGCCCGCGTACGTGGGGATGTGCGACGCCAGGCCGACCTCCATCGAGAAGTAGGCGACGGCGGGCTGCTGGCGAGTGATCATGGACCCCCCGGCTGGCGCCGGCTCCGATCGGCGGTGCGCGGCCTCGCGCCGCCGGCAACGTGCAGCCGGTCGGCGTCGGGCCGAGCGACCGCCATCGATCCGGCGGTGCAGTACTCCTCACGTTCCGTTGCCGAGTCGCGCTGGGGGTCGGGGCTCGGGTTTCGCGGCGGTCGGCTCGGCGGGCCCGTGGCGGTAACGTCGCCTGGCCCGAGTGCCCGCTGCTCGCGATATGCCCGCGCGTCGGCGGCTCACCGTGTGCAGAGCGACGGCGATGGCACCGTCGCGTCGAAAGCGAGCCTACGCGCGATTGTGCGCACGATCACCGGTCAGCAACGCGACGGGAAAGGCCCCCGGCACGTCCTCCAGGGGCAGCGTGGCGCGCAGCGTCGTCGACCGCCCGGAGAAGAGATCCTGGATCGTCGCGCCCGCGAGCGCGGGCGGAATGTCGAGCGCCGTTCCGCGCCAGTCGGGGCGCCAGGGGCGCCCCTCGGTCGCCATCCCGGTGAGAGCAGCCGGCAGGCGCGGCACGACGGCGATCGCGACCCTCCGGTCGAGCGTGCGCGCGTACGCGATCACGTGTTCGGCTCGCTCGCCGATCGCCCTCATCGGCTCGTACTCGCCGTCGACGAATAGCGCCGGGTCCCGCCGACGCGCGCGTAGCGCACGCGAGAGCACGAAGAGCTTCACGCGGCCGTCCGGCCATGCCGCGAGCAGGTCGCCCAGCGCCCCCGGCGGCAGTGGTCCGTCACCGAGCGCCGCGAGCGCAGCCCGCCGCGCGCCGAAGTCCACCGGCCGCCGGTTGTCCGGATCGACGAGCGAGAGTCCCCAGACCTCGGCGCCCTGGTAGGTGTCCGGGACGCCGGGCGCGGCAATCTTGAGCACGAGCTGTGCGAGCCCGTTCAGTGCGCCGAGCCGCGCGACGCGTGCAGCCAGCGGACGCGCCGCGGCGATGAACGCGTCGTCCGAGAGGGCGCCGGCAATGAAGCGATCGAGCGCGGCCTCGTAGTCGGCGTCCGGGTCGAGCCAGTCCGTACGTTCTCCGGCTTCGCGCGCGGCCTTGCGTGCATAGGCGCGCAACCGCTCGCCGTGCTCGAGCGGGGGGCGCTCCGCGTCCGGTGGCCAGGTGCCGAGCAGCGACTGGTAGAAGGCGTACTCGTCTGTGCGCGACGGCGCGTCGCGATCGGCGTCACGCCATCGAGCCGTGAGCGCCGACCATGTGCGCAGCGCCGCGGCCCACTCGTCGGGCAGTTCGCTCAGCACGGCGAGGCGCGCGCGCACGTCCTCGCCGCGCTTGTGATCATGCGTCTCACTCGCGAGCATCGCCCGCGGGCACCGGGCGCGCCTTGCCCGATTGCGGTCGTGGAAGCGCCCCGGTGCCAGTCCGCGCCCATCGGGGGCGCCGCCCACCTCGTTCAGCGCGAGCAGGGGGACGTACCGGTAGAACGCGGCGTCCTCGAGGCCCTTGGCCTGCGCGGCCGGCATGAGCTGCTGGAGGCGCATCACAGCGGCGCGTGCGGCGCCGGGGGGAGGTTCCGCCAGCACGCGCTCTGCGAGCGCCCGTCCGCGATCGTCCATGCGAGCGCCGGCCCGCGCGGCGAGCACCGCGCGTGCGTGCGCCAGCACGCCGGGAGCACGCGGATCGAGCGTGTCCTGCCGGTGGTACGTGCGATAGACGGGAAGCGCCGCGATCAGCGCGCGCACCCCCTCGCTGAACTGATCGGCGTCCGTCTCGCGCACTCCCGCTGCATCGACGCCGGGAGGTGGCTGTGCGGCGACGGCGCGCCAGAGGTCAGCAGCGCGCGCGTCGATCTGACGCGAGAGCGGGCCGTCCACCACGGCGCGGCGCGCCTCGTACGCGACATCGGCGTAGGCGCGACGGTCGCCCGTGAACTGGCGGTACACCCGCGTCACGGCGTCGACGCCACCGGCATCGAGTAGCACGCCGGTGAGGTCGTTCATGAAGTCGTACCCGGTGGTGCCGTCGCACGCCCACCCGGCGGGGAGCGACTCATCACCCTCGAGGATCTTTTCGAGCACGACATAAGAAGGCTCCACCGCAGCGGCGAGGCGGTCGAGGTATTCCGCCGGATCGGCCAGACCGTCCGGATGATCGACGCGCAGACCATCGACCGCGCCCTCGCGTACGAGCCGGCCCGTCAGTGCGTGCACGCGCTCGAAGACCGCGGGCTCTTCCACGCGCAGCGCGACGAGGTCGTCGATCAGGAAGAAGCGCCGGTAGTTCACACGCGCCTTGCCGGTGCGCCAGTACTCGAGGCGGTAGTGCTGACGCGCGAGGAGGTCGCGCACCGTCTCCGGCGCGGATGGCGGGACGAGATCCGGCGGCAGCGCGGCGGCGCTCTCGGGGCTGAGCGGGAGGCGGTGCTCGTCATAGCGCGCCCACGTTCCGTCTGCGTCGCGTTCGACCACGATCTCACCGCGCGCGATCACGGCGTCGAGCTCGTCGCCGAGGATCGGCAGCAGCACCTTCCCGTGCTCGACCCCGCCGTGCGGCTCCCAGTCGATGTCGAAGACATCGGCGTACGCGGACGCGCGGCCGTGACGGAGCACGTCCTCCCACCACGCGTTCATGCTCGCGGCCACGCCCATGTGGTTGGGCACGATGTCGAGCAGCTGTCCCATCCCGAGCCGCCGTTGCTCGGCGACGAGCCGCGCGTACGCGGCTTCGCCGCCGAGTTCGGGGTTGATGCGGGTCGGGTCGATCACGTCGTAGCCGTGCATGCTGCCGGGCACGGCGGCCGCGATCGGCGAGAGGTAGACATGCGTGATGCCGAGATCGTGGAGGTAGGGCAGCACCGCCCGTGCGTCGTCGAAGGTGAAGCGGGCGTGCAGCTGCAACCGGTACGTGCTCGCCGGGACCGAGCCTCGCCGCTCGCCTCGCTCAGGCACCGCCGCGATCGTCCACGGTGCGAAGGACCACCGCGCCCGGGCGCGCGAAGCGGGCGGCGGCCGCTCCCGCATCGCCGGGCGCGACCGTGACCGGCATCGGTTCCGGCGCGAATGCCGCGTCCTCAGTGGTGAGCACCTGCTCCCAGCGCGACCCAGCCGGCGGGGCTAACAGCGGCGCGTGCGGATGCCCGCCTGCCCCGCGCAGGCGCGCGATCACGAGTGCTGCCCCGCTGCCCGGTGCCGTGGCGTTCCGTCGCAGCGCCACCGTGTCGGCGTCGAGCGCGACGGCCTCCTGTCTCGCGCCGGGCGTCCAGCCCGGTGTCGGCTCCGCGCGGCGCAGCGAGAGCAACGCGCGGTGCAGTCGCAGCGTGGAGGCGTGCGGCTCGCGATCCCGCTCCGTCCAGTCGAGGCGGCTCCGCTGGAACGTCTCTTCTGCCTGGGGATCGGGGATGCGCTCGCGGGTCGCCGGATCGCGGAAGGCACTCCAGTGGCGGAACTCGTTGCGCCGTCCCTCCGTGACCAGTCGCCCGAGTTCCTCGTGGTGATCGGTGAAGAACCCGAAGGGCGTGTCCGCCGCCCACTCCTCGCCCATGAACAGGAAGGCGGTGGCGGCGCTCGTGAGCAGGAGCGCCGTGGCTGCGTGCACGGCGGCCAGCGGAGCGTCCGCGTGCAGCCGGTTGCCGAAGGCGCGGTTGCCCACCTGGTCGTGGTTCTGGATGCAGTGCACGAAGCGCGGCAGGGGGATGCCGGCGGGATCGGTGCCGCGCGGCTCGTTCCAGAACGCGGAGTGCTCGCCGGTGTAGATCCAGCCGCGCGCGAGCGCGGTCGCGATCTCGCCGGTCGTGCCGGCGTAGTCCTGGAAGTAGCCCTCGTGATCGCCGGCGAGCAGCCGGCGGACGGCGTGGTGGAAGTCGTCGGCGAACACACCGTCGAAGTCCCACCCGCCACGGTCGTCCGGCGTGCGCACGATCGTGTCGAGGTTGCGGTGATCCTCGGCGATCAACAGCGCGCGTCCGCGGCCGGTGTCGTCGCCGTGGAGCGCGGCGGCGTACTCGGCGAGGAAGTGGCGCGGGCTCTCGTCCACGAGCGCGTGCGTGGCGTCGAGCCGGAAACCGTCGACGTGGTACTCGTGCCGCCAGTGGCGCGCGCTCTCGATGAAGAACGCGCGCACGGGGCCGTTCCCCGGGCCGTCGAGATTGATCGCGGCTCCCCACGGCGTCTGGTGCCGTTCGTTGAACCACTCGCGCCCGTACGCGCCGTGGTAGGCGCCGTCCGGACCGAAGTGGTTGTAGACGACGTCCAGGATCACCCCCAGCTCGAGCGCATGCGCGTGGTCGACAAATGCCCGCAGGTCGTCCGGGCGGCCGTAGCAGCGGGCCGGCGCGAAGAGACTGACGCCGTCGTAGCCCCAGTTTCGATCGCCGGGGAAGTCCGCGATCGGCAGCAGTTGCACGGCGCTGACGCCGAGTTCCGCCAGCGCGGGCAGGCGCTCCGCCGCCGCCGCGAACGTGCCCCCGGGTGTGAACGTGCCGATGTGCAGCTCGTAGATCGTGAGCGCGTCGCGGTCGAGGCCGCGCCAGCCGCCGTCGGTCCAGGCGAACGCGTCCGGATCGACCACCTCGGATGGCCCGTGCACGCCCTCGGGCTGGAAGCGCGAGGCCATGTCGGGAAGGGCCTGCCCGTCGTCCAGCATGTAGCGGTAGCGTGCGCCGGGGGCCAGCCGCGCGACGTGTCCGGTAAAGAAGCCGTGCGGTTCCGGCGCGAGCGCGTGTGCGCTTCCAGCTTCCAGTCGCACGACGACCTGCCGCGCCGCGGGCGCCCAGGTGCGGAAGTGCACGCCGTCGCCCTCCGGCCAGGCCCCGAGCGCCGGTTGCCAGCGCCGTCCGTTCACGCGCCGCCCCGGCTCCCCCCGTCCACGGCGAGGCGCAGCCCCGCCGTGAAGCGCTCGCCGGGCGCAAGCGCGACGGGCCAGCTGAAGAGGCAGGCGAGCGCCTGCGAGGTGCGCTCGAGCCCCTTCTCCGACTGTGAGATCGTGTCCACCGGCCGGACGTCAACGTCGGCTGTGAGGTCGCTCGTGATCGTGACCGCGATCTCGGGCTCCTCGAGCGCGATGATGCACCGGTCCACACCGCGCCCGGCGCCACCCCGCCGCAGCCCGAGCGTGCGGTCACCAACGGTCACCGCGCCGCGCGTCTGCTGCTGGAAGAAGATGCCAAAGTTGCACTCGATGCCGAAGCGCGCATCCACCCGACCGGACGTCGCTTCGACCGTGTAGCGCACGTCGATCGCGCCGCCGTGCCCGGGAATGTCGATGCGCTTCTCCACGCGCGCCGCGCCGCCCGGCGCGGCGGCGGTGCGGTCGAGCGTCACACGTAGCCCGCCGGCGGCGCGCCGGGCGTGCATCGCGTAGGGGCGTCCGCGGAAGTCCCCCTGGTCCGCGATCTCGCGATCCCGCGCCGGCGGGCCGTCCGCGGCGAGGAAGCGGTCGACGAACAGCCCGCGGCGACCGCGGTCGTACGGCGGCGCGTCGGCGCCCTCGGCGTGGTACGCCTCGGGGCGCCGCGCGAGCGTATCGACGAGGTTGATGGCGCGCGTGCGGTCCGAGAGCTCGACGATCGCGCCGCCGTCGCCGGGGTCGACCACGAGCGTGAGCGTGTCGTTCGTGAGCACGGCCTCGTCGGCACCGTCGGCGTCCAGGTCGAAGACGCGCAGCGGGCGACGGCGCTCGCC
>JBBDXH010000214.1:6843-12890 GCA_040902395.1 Dehalococcoidia bacterium | reverse complement strand
ACTATCACGAGTGAGCCCCAGCGCGCGAGACGCACGCGCGTGCCCCACCCGCGAAGATCGTCGACCGCGATGCCGTCGCCCTCGCTCTCCGCCCGGGCGGCGCGGCCGTCGCGCAGGTCCTGTGCGGTGAACGAGTAGCCCTCCGGCCGAAAGATCGCGAGCGCGTTCTCCGAGTTGTTGATCTCGTCCCGCCCGGACTTCGCCAGTTCGGCGTTGATTTCGCGATCGTCGATCACGAAGCCGTCGGTGAGCAACTCCTCCGGCGTGCGGTGGAGCGGCCCGGCGAACGGCTCGGCGAGCGCGGGGTACGCGTCGAAGCTCACAACGATGCGCACGTGCTCGGTTTCGCCGGTGAGGTACGGCACGAGCTCGTCGATCGCGCCGAAGAGCGCACGCTCGAGCCACGCGCTCGCGCCATCGACGTCGCCGCCGATCACGTCGAGCAGGCCGGGCGCGTCCTCGCCCGCGTCCTCCGCGTCGGCCTGTTCCAGTCGCGCCTGAACGAGTCCGGTGAGCGTGGCCTCCGCGAGGTCGAGCGTGCGCCAGGTCTGCTCGAGCAGCGAGGGCCGCCCCGGCGCGTGACCGGCCACGGCGACGAGCTCGTCGCCGAGCCGGATGCGGACGTCGAAGTCGTCATGCGCGCCGGTGAGGTACGGGACCAGCTCTGCGATCGCCGCCTCGGCGTGGGCACGGAGCACCTCGGGCGGCAGCGCGACGCGGAGCAGGTCGAGGATCGCCTGCTGGGCCGCGGCGTCCGTGGGCAGCGCGATGCCCGACAGGTTGTCCGGCAGCTTCTCGTTCTGGTGCTTCAGGAAGTCGTCGACCGCGCGCGGGAGCAGCTCGTCGTGCACGAGCGTGTAGGCGTCGAGTTCGCGCAGCTGCTCGACGTAAAAGCCGGGCGCCATCACGGTTGCGGTCACGCGCGAGATCACGAGCGTCGCCGCGAACGCGACGACGAGCAGCACCGCAAGGAGCACAGCGATCATGCGGCGGAAGACGATCATCGTGGTGCCGCCCCTCCAGGGCGCGGTGCATGGTCGGCGCCTCGGCTCCATCGTCGCGGGCCAGTCGGCGAGTGTCACCCGGGAAACCCCTCACCCGGTGGGCGCGGCGCTGTCATCCGTAAGACTTCGTTCATGACTCCGCCGCCGCCGCGCGGTACGGTCGGTGCCATGCCGCGAATCTTCCGAGCGCCCCGCTTCCCCTTCGCCCTCGGCCTCGTCGCGCTGCTCGGGCTGGCGCTCGCGGCGTGCGGCTCGACTGCTCCGGAGGCGACCACCGCCGATCGCTCTCCCGACCCCGTCGCCACCGGAGTCACCGCCCCCGCGGCTACGACCGGGGCGTTGCCCGCGTACGACTTCCCGACCGGCCCGGCGGTCACCGTGCCGGTTGGCTATGAACCCCCGAGCGACCGCGTCGACACGACCGGCGCGCACCTGCCGGCGAACGGGAAGCCCACGCTCGTCTTCGTCGATGCCATCTGGTGACCGTTCTGCGCGCTGACGCGGCCCGGCGTTGCCGAGCTTCGACCCGAGTACCAGGACCGCATCAACTTCGTCGTGCTCGACTACGACCGCGGCGACGACCTCTCGCTGGCCCATGACCTCGGCGTGGCGGCTCACCCCGCGTTCGCCGTGATCGCGCCCGACAGCGACGACGTCGCCGAGCGTCGCTTCGGCCCTGTCACCGTGGACGCGCTCCGCGAGTGGCTCAACGCGATTGCGGCGCAGCACCGCGGCTAGCGCCGAGCTCCGCGCGCAGGCGCACCGTTCCACCCGGCATGGCGACGTTCATCGCGGGATGCAGGCGCGTCCCCTAGGCTGTGCGCGCTTTCGCCCGGACCGTCAGGAAGGAACCGCCCATGCCGTCCTCGATCAAAGCCGCCGTGTTCCGCGAGGCGCTGCAGCCGCTCACGATCGAATCCGTGGATCTCGACGATCCGATCGGCCATGAGGTGCTCATTCGCACGGTCGCGACCGGCGTATGCCACAGCGACCTGCATTACGTGGACGGCGAGAACAGCCTCCTCGGATTCTCGACTGCGCCGTCGACCGTGCTGGGCCACGAGGGTGCCGGGATCGTGGAGGCGGTGGGCAACCTCGTCACCTACCTCAAGCCCGGCGACCACGTGGTCGCGTGCCTCTCGGTGTTCTGCGGCACGTGTGAGCAGTGTTTGTCCGGGCACCCGGCACGCTGCCAGACGCCGCTGCGCACGCGCGCGCAGGGGCTGCCGCCGCGCGTGACCCAGGGCGGACGCGAGGTCGGCCAGTTCGTGGGCCTGGCGACCTACGCCGAGAAGATGCTCGTGCACGAGAACGCCGTCGTGAAGATCGACGACGACATGCCGCTCGACCGCGCGGCCCTGCTCGGCTGCGGCGTGCTCACGGGCGTCGGCGCGGCGCTGAACACCGCGCAGGTGCGACCGACGAGCACGGTCGCGGTGATCGGCTGCGGCGGCGTGGGGCTTTCGATCATCCAGGGCGCCCGCATCGCCGGTGCGCGCCAGATCATCGCGGTCGACACCTTCGACTCCAAGCTCGAGATGGCGAAGGGCGTGGGCGCCACGCACACCGTGAACGCGACGCACGACGACCCGGTCGAGGGCGTGCGCTCGCTCACGCACGGCAAGGGCGTCGACTACTCCTTCGAGGCGGTCGGCTTCCCGAAGCTGGCGCGGCAGTGCATGGAGATGCTCGGGGTGGGTGGGGTCGCCACGATCGTGGGCGTGATGCCGACGGGCGCGGTCCACGAGTTCCCGCACTCGGCGCTCGCCGGCGAGAAGCGCCTCCAGACGTGCTCGATGGGCTCGAACCGCTTCCGCTTCGACATCCCGAACTATATCGAGCTCTATCGCGGCGGCAAGTTGCTGCTCGACGAGATGGTGTCCGTCACGCGCCCGCTGGACGACATCAACGAGGCGTTCCGCGCGATGAAGGCCGGCGAGGTCGCCCGCAACGTGCTCGTCTTCAACTAGTACCTACTCACGGAAGTGACCGACGCTTCACGGGCCCGCTCATCCTGAGCCCGTCGAAGGACGCGCCCTTCGGCTCCGCTCAGGATGAGCGGGAGCCGATGAAGAGATGCCGTCGGGCGCCGCCCGACGGCGGGTGAGGTACGGCAGTGCCTGCCGACGGGCGAGCTCAGGTGTCAGGTCCGCGCCGGCTCGCCGGCGGCGATCACCGTCCCGGTTTCGACGAGCGCAGCGATCTCGTCCGCCGAGAACCCGCCCTCCGTGAGGATCTCCGCGGAGTGATCGCCCGGCGTCACCGGCGCGTGCATGCGCACGGCGGCGGGCGTCTTCGAAAAGAGCGCGACCGGTCCCTGCGTCGCGATCGGACCCCAGACCGGGTGCTCCGTCTCGTGCACGTAGCCGTTCGCGATTGCCTGCGGGTCGTGACGGATGTCGTCATAGCCCTGGACGATCGTGCACGGAACGTCGGCTGCGCGCAGGCGGTCGATCCACTCCGCGGCGGGACGCTGAATCACCTGCGAGTCGACCAGCTCCACGAGCGCGCCGAGGTTCGGCCCGCGGTCCTCCGCGCGCGCGAATCGCGGGTCCGTCGTGAGCTCGTCCATCTCGATCGCGGAGGCGAGCTTCGGGAAGTGCCGGGCCTCCAGGAAGCCGAACGCGATCCACCTGCCGTCCAGGCAGAGCGCGCGGTGGCTGAACACGCCCGACGACTTGCCGGGCGGTTGGAGCGGGTGCTCCGTCCACGTCCGAGAGACGTGGATGCCCTGGAGCGCGATCTGCGATCCGTAGAGCGAGACGTCCACCTTCTGACCCTCGCCGGTGCGCAGCCGGTGCACCAGCGCGCCGAGCACGGCATAGGCGAGCATCGATCCGCCGGTCTGATCGGCGAGCCCACCCTGCACCCCGTGCGGCGTCTCGCCGTCGAGCGTCGTGAACGCCATGATGCCGCCCGCCGCCTGCGCGATCGTGTCGTAGCCGGGGTCGTGGCCGCGTTCGCCCTTCGGCCCGAACATGCTGCCCGAGGCGAAGATCAGCGCCGGGTTGAGCGCGCTCAGGCGCTCGTAGCCGATGCCGAGCCGGTCCATCGTCCCGGGCCGGAAGTTCTCGGTGACGATGTCGACCCGGGGCACGAGCCGGTAGACGACCTCACGTCCGGCCTCGCTCGAGAGATCGAGGCAGAGGCTGCGCTTGTTGCGGTTGAGCGACTCGAAGTACGACGAGTAGCCGCC
Source organism: Dehalococcoidia bacterium (assembly GCA_040902395.1). Classification (GTDB taxonomy): domain Bacteria; phylum Chloroflexota; class Dehalococcoidia; order UBA2979; family UBA2979; genus VGNK01. The sequence goes on along the minus strand of JBBDXH010000214.1, from coordinate 8,690 downwards.
GACATGTCGCCCGAGCGTGCGGCCGGGGTCGCCCCCCGGCTGCTCCACCTTCCATACATCCGCGCCGAGATCGGCAAGCTGCACGCTGCCGAACGTGCCCTGCTGGAAGCGCGTGAAGTCGAGGATGCGGATGCCGTCGAGCGGACCGGGCATGTGTCACCGCCTCGGAGCGGCCGGCGTTACCGGCGCGATGTGTCGGGGCCTGCGTGGCCCGCCGCGATTCTACATGCGGGCAAAGGGCGGCTCGGTGGAGCGCCGGCCGGGGACGTGCCCCGTCAGCGCGCAGGCAGCGGGCCGCTCGCGGTGAGTGCCACGGCGCTCACGCCGCGATCACCGCGACCCGGCTACCACTGGCGGCCGATGCCACCGCGCTGACCGTAGAATCCGGCCGGCCAGTTGCGCCCGGTCATCATCGCCTTGTCGATGTCTTCCTGGGTGGCGATGCCGGCGTCGACGATCTTGTCGGCCTCACGGCGTGCCGCCGCGAAGATGCGGTTGAGCAGGAAGCCGTATGTGCCGGGTGTGTCCTTCACGAGCGAGACGGCCTTCCCGGCCTTCTCCGCCACGCCGACGACTGCGTCGATCGTGTCCTGGCTCGTCTGTGGCGTGTAGATGACCTCGCACATCTTCATCGTGGGCACCGGGTTCGAAAAGTGCATGCCGGCGAAGAGCGCCTTGCGCGACTCCGAGACGTTCTGCGCGATCTCCGCGATCACGAAGCCCGACGTGTTCGAGGTGAAGATCGCTTCCGGCTTGGCGACCGCGTCCAGCTTGCCGAACTCTTCCTGCTTGAGCTCGAGCCGCTCCGGGATCGCCTCGATGATGAAGTCGCAGTCGGCGAGCGCCCCGATCTCCGTAGTGACGGTGATGCGGTCCATGGCATCGCGGGCGATGTCGAACTCGAGCTTCCCGATCTCGACCGCGCGCTTGATGCCCCAGCGGCCGTTGAAGAGGTTGTCCCGGGTCTGGTTCACCAGCTCATCGCTGATGTCGCGGATGACGACCTCGTAGCCGGCGTGCGTCGCCATCACCTGGCCGATGCCGCCCCCCATCACGCCGCCGCCGAGTACGCCGATCTTCTTGACCTGTTCGAACTTCATCTGGTCCCCCTCCGCTCGGGCCATCGCCCGTTCAGCCGCTCGCGGCAGAGGGTAGCGGCGCAGCGGAAGGGCGGTGCAGCCTCAGCCCTCATTCGCGATGGCGCCAGCTCGCCTTCCGCTCGCCCTCTCCGTTCGTGGTGAGCAACGCGAACCACGGCCGACGCGCAGTGGGAGCGAGCCGTCTCGCGACATCGATCGATCGAGGATTGGCGGGAGGCCCGACGGTTCGTGGCACGCAAGTTTGCCAGTTGCGCGCGTCTCACCGAGGGTGAAACTGCGGCCATGCCATTCTTCGCGTACCTCCTCTTGTGCGCCGACGGATCGACATATGCGGGCCATACCGACGACCTCGAGCGCCGGATGGCCGCGCATCGTCGGGGGCTCATCCCCGGCTACACGCGGTCACGCCGTCCCGTACGGCTCGCGTGGAGCCAGGAGTTTGCAACCCGAGAAGAGGCTCTGGCGGCCGAGCGTGCAATCAAAGGGTGGACGCAATCGAAGAAGGACGCGCTGATCGCGGGCGACTGCGATCGGCTCCGAGCCCTCTCGATCTCACCGTCGCGTCGGGCCTACCTCGCCATGCGTGGTCGCACGCGCGGCTGACGCCGCGGGGAGGTCGTGGTTCGCGTTGCTCACCACGAACGGGGAGAGCGGGGCTCAACACAAACGAGGAGAGCGGGGCTCACCACCAACGGAGAGCGGCTCACCACGCTCGGAGAGCGGCTCACCACGCTCGGAGAGCGGCTC
>JBBDXH010000214.1:0-6743 GCA_040902395.1 Dehalococcoidia bacterium | reverse complement strand
AGCGGCTCACCACGCTCGGAGAGCGGCTCACCACGCTCGGAGAGCGGCTCACCACCAACGGAGAGCGGCTCACCACCAATGGAGGGCGGCTCACCACGATCGGAGAGCGGCTCACCAAAACGATGCGCTCATCGCGAACGAACGGAGCGCTTCCCGGGCGGAGCGCCGCTCGGCACGGACGGAGGACGCTTTCCGGGCCGACCGCGAGAGCGGACGCCTCCTCGAGTCGGATTGAGGTCAGCCGCAGATCCCGCGCACCGCCGTGTGCAGGATCTGCATCCCGAGCCGCAGGTTCTCGATCGAGATGCGTTCGTCGTTGCCGTGCGCGCGGCCCTGCTCGTCCGGGCCGAGCAGCCACGGGACGAAGCCGTATGCCGGCACGCCGAGCCGGCGGAATACGCGCGAATCCGTGAAGCCCGTTGAGACCCCCGGGACGACGACCACGTCTTCGATGGCGGACTTCGCCGCCTGGGTCATCACCGCGTACAGCTCGGTGTCGAGCCGCGAGGGCGGTGTCGACGAGCTGAAGACGCGCTCGATCTCGACGCGCTCGTCCGCAATCACCCGCGTCAGCTGCTCCAGGAACTCGTCCGGGTCGTAGCCCGGCACCAGCCGGATGTCGAGGGTGGCGCTCGCCTCCGCCGGGATCACGTTGTGCTTCACGCCGGCCTGCAACGTCGTCAGTGAGATCGAGTTCGATTGCACGGAGCGATAGCGCGGATGCTCGTTCGCGATGCGTTCGAGCACGGCGTCCGTCGGCTCCTGGTCGAGGATGCCGGCGGCGTGGAGCTGCGCGAAGTACTCGCGCACTTCCGGGGCGGGCATCAACGGGCGCTGCCACTCCTGGATGCGTTGCAGTGCCCGGACCAGCCGGTCCGCGGCATTGTCGTCGTGCGGCACGGAGCCGTGCCCCGGGCGTCCGCGCGCGCGCAGCGTGAGCCAGAACGGCCCCTTTTCGGACACGCCGATGCTCATCACCGGCCGCTGCTTGCCGAGCGTCTCCGTCGCTCCCGATCCGCCCTCGTTGATCACGTAGGCGCAGTCGAGCAGCTCAGGATGTTCGCGCGCGAGAAACTCGACGCCGTACGCGCTGCCGGCCTCTTCGTCGGCCACGGCCATGAAGATCAGGTCGCGTCGCAGCCGCAGGCCGTGGCGGCGATGGAGGAGGAAGGAGATCAACTCCATGATCCCCATGCCCTTCATGTCGATCGCTCCACGACCCCAGATGTAGCCGTCCTTCACGGCGCCGCCGAGCGGCTCCTCGCTCCAGTGCCCGCGTTCGAAGGGCACGACGTCGGTGTGGTTCAGCAGGATCAACGGCTTGCCGCGCGAGCCGTCACCATGCAGGCGCGCCACCAGCGTCTCGCGGCCGTCGCCGGGGTCGTAGCGTTCCTGGGGGATGCCCTCACGGTCCAGGATCTGTGCGAGCCAGTCGCACGCCCGGGACTCGTTGCCCGGCGGGTTCACGGTGTCAACGCGGAGGTACGCGGAGACGAGCTCGGTCGCCTCCTCGGTCAGCGCGTCCCAGTTCAGCACCGGCTCGCCCCGCGCCTGCGTCATGGCTCGGCCCTCCAGGTATCCACGAACGCGGTCAGCGCCGCGATGTGTTGATCCGGCTCGGAGACGCCCGGCGTCGTGCCGAGCAGGAGCATGTCGACGCCGGCGTCTCGCCAGCCACGCGCCGCCGCGACCTGCTCTTCGACCGCGCCGGTGAGGACCACGCGACCCTGCACGCCGATGCGCTCGGGCTCGCGGCCGGCGGCGCGGGCCGCCCGGGCGATGCGCTCGCGGCCCGGCGCGACCAGCGCCGGGTCGTCGAAGAGCGGGTACCAGCCATCGCCGGCGCGCCCGACGCGGTCGAGCGCCGCGTCCGAGTGGCCCCCCATCCAGATCGGGATGTCGCCGCGCGACGGTCGCGGGTTGATGCCGGCGCGTACGACGTGCTCGAAGCGTCCCTCGAAGCTCACGTTCTCCTTCGCCCAGAGCGCACGCAGCAGCGCGATCTGCTCGTCCATGCGCGCGCCCCGGCGATGGAACGGCTGGCCGAGCGCCTGGTACTCGACGGCGTTCCAGCCCACGCCCACGCCGAGCAGGAACCGTCCCCCGGAGAGCACGTCGAGCTCGGCCGCCTGCTTCGCCACGAGCGCCGTCTGGCGCTGCGGCAGGATCACGATCCCGCTCATGAACTCGATGCGGTCGGTCTGCGCGGCGAGATAGCCGAACAGCACGAGCGGTTCATGCCAGAGGTGCTCGTGCGTGTACGGGCCGCTCCAGCCGCCCGGGCGGTCGGGGTCGGCGCCGAGCACGTGGTCCGCGGCGATCAGCCGGGTGAGGCCGAGCGCCTCGGCGGCCTGCGCGACGTCGCGTGCGGCGCGCGGATCCGCGGGGAGGGCGTTCGCGCCGAGGGACACGCCGAGCTTCATGGTCGCGCCGCTCATCGACTCACGGCGTCCCACGCGTGACGGAAGCGCTCGATCGCGGCGACGTGCTGCGCCGGGGTCGTGAGGCCCTGGTTCATCGTGTTCACCGAGAGATGTGTGGCGCCCGCCTGCTCCCACCGCTTCGCCAGCTCGACCGCGGGGCCGACCGAGGCCTCGTCGCCGACGCTCACGCGCGACTCCACGCCGATCTCCCCCGGCTCGCGGTACTGGGGGAACCAGCCGTCGGCCAGCCGCCCCAGCCGTTCGAGCACCGGCTCCGACATGCCGCCCATCCAGATCGGAATGTGTCGCCGAAACGGCAGGGGGTTGATGCCGGCCTTCACGATGTGGTGATAGCGGCCTTCGAAGGAGACCACCGGCTTGGACCACAGCTCGCGCAGGAGTGCGACCTGCTCCTCGACGCGGCGACCGCGGTTCGTGAACGACTCGCCGAGCGCTTCGTATTCGACTGCGTTCCAGCCGACGCCGACGCCGAGCCGCAGGCGGCCGCCCGAGAGCACGTCCACCTCCGCGGCCTGCTTGGCGACGAGCGCCGTCTGGCGCTGCGGGAGGATGAGGATGCCGGTGACGAGCTCGAGCCGCTCGGTCAGGCCGGCGAGGTAGCCGAAGAGCACCATCGGCTCGTGGAAGAGCGTCTCGTGGTTGTACGGGCCGCGGAATCCGCCGGGCCGGTCCGGGTTCGCGCCGAGCACGTGGTCGTACACGAGCAGGTGGTCGTAGCCTGCGGCCTCGGCCGCGCGCGCGTATTCGCGCACGCCCTCCGGCGCGGCGCCAATCTCGGTTTGCGGAAACGTCACCCCGACGCGCACGCGGCGATCCCTTCACTCACGGGCCCGCGCGAGCATCGAACCTCGCCGATCGGGTGTCAACGCTCCGACGCGGGACTGCGGTTGGCCCGTCGCGGGCGTCCCCCATCACATGGACGCCCGTGGGGGGCAGCGGCGGCGCAACCTATGATGCCCGCGCCTGCGAAGGGACGCTCAGTGGACGAAGGCCAGCACCTGCTCGGCGAGCTTGCGCTCGTCGGCGCCGTCGCCGTGGTCGCGATGCTGATCGCGCACCGCGCGCGGCTGCCCGCGTTCGGGGGGCTGCTCGTCGGCGGCGCGATCGCCGGCCCCTACGGGCTGGCGCTGATCGAGAACGCCGAGGCGATCGACCAGCTGGCCGAGATCGGCGTGATCCTGCTGCTCTTCTCGATCGGGCTCGAGTTCTCCGTGTCGCGCCTGCGCTACATCTGGCGCTCGGTCGCGGTCGGCGGCGCACTCCAGGTCGGCCTGACCGGCGGCGCGGTCGTGCTGGTCATGCTGGCGTTCGGCGACAGCGTGGAGCGAGGCATCCTCTTCGGAGGCGCGGTCGCGCTCTCGAGCACCGCGATCGTGCTGCGGGCGCTGTCCGATCGCAGCGAGCTCGACTCGCCTCACGGACGCTTCATCGTCGGCATCCTGATCTTCCAGGACCTCGCGATTGTGCCGCTGACGTTGATCGTGCCGTTGCTCGCCGGCGGCGTCGGGGACGACCTCGCCGGAGGCGTCGCGCTCACGCTGCTGCGGGGGCTCGCGGTGGCGGTCGCCGCGATCGTGCTCGCGCGGCTCGCGATCCCGGTGTTGCTGCGCCTCGTGGCCGCGACACAGAGCCGCGAGATCTTCCTGCTCTCCGTGCTGAGCGTGGGCATCGGAGCGGCCTGGCTGATGTCCGCGCTCGGCCTGTCTGTCGCGCTCGGCGCGTTCGTGGCCGGGATGCTCCTCGCGGACACGGAGTTCCGTCACCGCGCCATGGGCGAGCTCATGCCGCTGCGCGACGCCTTCGGCAGCATCTTCTTCATCTCGCTGGGCCTGCTCTTCGACGCCCGCGCGATCCTCGACCGCCCGCTGCTCGCGGCGCTCATGCTCTTCGGGCTCGTGATCGGCAAGGGTGTCGCCGCGACGATCTCCGCGATCGCGATGCGCTATCCCGCGCGCGCGGCGTGGCTCGCCGGCGCGAGCCTCGCGCAGTTCGGCGAATTCGGCTTCGTCGTGCTCCTGATCGGGCAGGCGGAAGGTCTGGCGACGCCGGCCGAGGTGCGGCTGGTCGTCACCGTCGGCGTGCTCAGCATGTTGCTCTCGCGGGTCGCCATCGCCGCCGCGCCGCGACTGCGCGCCGGCGAGCGGCTCCTGCGCCCGCTCGAGCAGCTGCTGCGCGTCCGCGGCGTCGACGCACTGCGCGAGGACGCGCCCGTCCTCCGTGGGCACGTGGTGGTCGTCGGCTATGGCGTGGCGGGCAGGCTGCTCTGCGCGGCGCTCCGGTTGGCGGAGCGCGAATACGTCGTGCTCGAGCTGGACGTGGAGCGCGTGCGCGCGGGGCGCACGGGCGGCGAGCGCATCTACTACGGCGACATCACGAGCCCCGAGGTGCTCGAGGACGTGTACGTGCGCGAAGCGCGCGCCGTCGTCGTGCTGATCAACGATCCGGAAGCGCTGCGGCGCGCGCTCGGCGCCACGCGCAGCCTGACGTCACACGCGCGCCTGATCGCGCGCACGCGCTATGTCCGGGATCGCGACGAGCTGCTCCGGCTCGGTGCCGACGAAGTGGTGTGCGAAGAGCTGGAGGCGGGCGCGGAGATCGCGGCCCAGGTGCTGATCGCGCTCGGTCTCGAGGGTCGCACGGCGCGGCAGGCCGTGGGCGCGGCGCTCGCGGACGGCGATGGCGCCGCGCTCTGGGGTGAGCGCCTGCGGTGGATCGACGCCGTCGCCGACCGCGAGCCGGGCGCGACCTAGGGCCCGTGCGGCCGGCGCCGCGCTCGATACACTCGCGGCCGTGAGCGAGATCGCGCTGGTGCTCTTCGACCTCGGTGGTGTGGTCTGCCCGTTCGATCAGCCGTCCCGGCTGGCGACGCTCGCCGCGGACTGCGGGCTCGCGCCCGACGAGGTCGACCGGCGCATCTGGGGTGCCGGGCTCGCGCGGGCCTTCGACGCCGGTGACTACACGAGCGAGCAGTGGTACCTGGCCGTCCGCGACCGGCTCGGCCTGCACATGGACTTCGCGCGCTTTGTGGACGTGGTGCTCGCGGCGCTCGCCACGGACGAGGCGGTGCTCGCGCTCGTGGACGAGGTGCGCGCACGCCGGCCGACCGCGCTGCTGACCGACAATCCTCCGCTGCTCCGTGATGCCATGGCGACGCGCTTCCCTGCGGTCGCTCGTCGCTTCGATCCCATGCTCTTCTCGTGCGACCTGCGCGCGCTCAAGCCGTCGCCGGAAGCGTTCCACGCCGCGCTCGCCCGGCTGGGTGAGCCCGCGGAGCGCGTGCTCTTCATCGACGACACCGAGGCGAATGCGGTGGCCGCGCGCGCGGTCGGGATGGACGCGATCCACTTCACGGGCGCAGATGCGCTGCGCGCCGCGCTCGTCGAGCGCGGGCTGATCGGGTGACGCTCCGGCAGGGGCTCGTGCTGGCCGTGGGCGTGATCGCCATTTCGTGGGCGGCGCCCCTGATCCGCCTGGCGCACGAGGCGCCCGTGCTCGTGATCGCCGCCTTGCGGCTGTGCATCGCCGCGCCGCCGATGGCCGTGGTCGCGCTCGCGACGGGTGGGACCGGGCAGTGGCAGCGGTTGCGCCGCCGCGATCTCGCGCTGCTCGTGATCGCGGGCGTTGCGCTTGCCGCCCACTTCGCGTTCTGGATCGCCTCCGTCCAGCGCACGTCGATCATGGCGAGCGTCGTGCTCGTGACCATGCAGCCGCTGTTCGTCTCGGTGATCGCGTGGCTCACGCTGCGCGAACGGCCGCCCGCGCGTGTGATCGCCGGCATCGCGATCGGGACGGTGGGCGCGCTGATGCTCGCCGGCGCGGACCTCGGCGACGCCGGTTCGCTCGGCGGCGATCTGCTGGCCTTGCTCGGCGCGGTGACCGTGAGCGTCTACCTCGTGATTGGCCGCGACGCGCGCGCGCGCATCTCCACGGCCGCGTACACCGCCGTCGTCTACTCCGTCACCGCGCTCGTGCTGCTCGCGCTCGTCCTTGCGTCCGGCACCGCGATCGGGGGCGCGCCGCGCGAGACGTACCTCTTCATCGCGCTGCTCGCGCTGGGGCCGCAGCTGATCGGCCACAGCGCGCTGAACTGGGCGCTGGGCGTGTTGCCGGCGGCGGTGGTCGCGGTCGTGATCCTCGGCGAGCCGGTGGGCGCGACGCTGATCGCCGCGGTCGTGCTCGACGAGCTGCCGCGCGCGCTGCAGTGGGCGGGCGCGGCGGTCGTGCTCGCCGGCGTGTACGTGGCGCTGCGCGTGCCGCCCCGGCCGGCGGTGCCGCTCACCGCGCCGGTCGAGCTCTGAC
>JBBDXH010000213.1:0-1877 GCA_040902395.1 Dehalococcoidia bacterium | reverse complement strand
GCCGCGCGAGCGCGGCGACCGGTCCGAGCGTGAGCGGGCCGATCGCGCCGAACGCCCGCGGGATCTCGGCGTAGTCCACGTCGCCCCGCACGATCTGCACGCAGCGCTCCCACACCCGGTCCACGTGCTGCATCGCCCACACGAAGGGCGCCGGCGCCGCGTAGAAGATCTCCGTCAGGGCCACCGAGGTCGCGAGGTCGCTCGCGAGCCGCGCCTGGAGCGCGTCGTGGTACGCGGCGAGCGACGGCGCGCGCTCGCCGAGGAAGGCCGCCACCGCGTCCGCGACGGTGATCCCGGAGAGCACGGCGGTGTGAATGCCCTCACCGGACAGCGGGTCGACCAGTCCGGCCGCGTCGCCGATCACAGCCGCACCGCCACGGGCGGTGAGCATGCCGCGCCGCTGCATCGGCAGGTGATGGCCACGGAGCGATTCCAGCCGCGCCGGGTCGAGCCGGTAGACGCGACAGAGCCGATCGAGCGCCGGCCGCAGGCGCTTGCCCACGACGCCCTTCCATCCGCCGACGCCGACATTGATGTGATCACGCTTCGGGAAGACCCAGCCGTAGCCGCCGGGCAGGTAGCCGAAGTTGAGCGTCACGCGTCGGCGCCACTCGTCCGGGACACCTTCCGGGAACGCGATGTTGCCCTCGAGCGCGACGGCGCTCGTGGCCGGCGCATCGAAGCCGAGTGCGTCGGCGACGACGCCGTTGGCGCCGTCCGCGCCGATCACGACGCGGGCGCGCAGCGTCCCGCCGTCCGTCCGCAGCGCGAAGCCCCCACCCCCGAGCGCCGTGACCGCGCGCACGGTCAGTCCGTCGCGGAACTCCACGCCGGCCTCCTGTGCGCGTTCGACGAGGAACGCGTCGAGGTGGCGGCGCTGGGTCATGTACGTCAGCGGGCGGTCGCCGTCGCGGATCACCTCGCGCCCGTCGCGCACGCGCAGGCGCGCGCCGGTGACGGTGTCCTCCACGACCGGGTCGAGGGCGAACGGGAGCAGGCGCGCGGTGCGGACGGTCACGCCGCCGCCACATGGCTTGTCGCGCGGGAATCGCGCGCGGTCGAGCAGGAGCACACGCGCGCCGTCCCGCAGCCCGGGCCGCGACGCGATCTCGCGCGCGGCCGTGCTGCCGGCCGGCCCCGCGCCCACGACGATGACGTCCGCATCCATGGCTGCCATGTCGGTCGATGCTACCGGGCGCGGCCCTACCGGTCTGCCGTCGCGACGTCGTCGCACGGCCGCCGCGGGCGAGCTAGCGCGGGTGCGATTGCCCGAGCGGTGGCCCGTGCACGTCCATCCAGCAGCTCGCGGCGATCTCGCGATACCTCGCGGGATCCACGGGGCCGTCGGGCAGCGCGGCATGGAGCTCGAAGAAGCGCTCCATGCCACCGGGCGTGAACATCACCATCACCGTGGCCGGCTCGTCGCCGATGTTCTGGAAGCAGTGGGCGGTGCGTCGCGGGACGAAGATGAACGCCCCCTGCGGAGCGTCGAACAGCTCGCCGTCGGCGATGAAGCGCAGGTGCCCCTCACGCACGAACCACATCTCATCTTCGCGCGCGTGCGAGTGCAGCGGCGGTCCCTCGCCGGGCGGGATGATGTTCTCGAGGAGCGTGAACGTTCCGCCGGTGTTCTCGGTGCGCGCCTTGATCGTGGTCGGCCCGCCAACCGGACCGCGAATGTGCTCACCGGCGTCCGCCGTCACGACGAATGCACGAATCGGTTCCACCACGTGCCAACACCTCCGTGCTCACGGCGCTGCGGTGCGCGGCGAGCATGCGGTCATTCTTCGTTCGAACCGTGATCTGCGGTGGTCTCCGGGGTGTGCTCCGTCCTTCAAAACCACGCGGGGCCCCGACGATTGACCGTCGGGACCCCG
>JBBDXH010000212.1:0-13128 GCA_040902395.1 Dehalococcoidia bacterium | reverse complement strand
GGCTCCACCGGCGGCCGCGCCGGGCGCTCGAGCGACGCCGACTCGCGCGATCCCGGCATCGAAGCCGTGCGCGACGATCCGCTCTTCGACGCGTTGAGGCGCTGGCGCTCGGCGCGCGCGCGCGAGGACGGCGTGCCGGCCTACGTGCTCTTCTCCGACCGCACGATGCGCGAGCTCGTCGCGGTGCGGCCCGCGTCACGCGAGCAGCTGCTCGGCGTGTGGGGGCTGGGCGAGGCCCGCGTCGAGCGCTTCGGCGACGACCTGCTCGCGGTGATCGGCGACCCTTCCGCGGCGCCTTCCTGAACGCACGCCGGGAGGGTCGGGGCATCCCGACTTGCGAATGGGAACCCGCGTCCCGCATGATTAGCGAAGTCGGCGCTGCTCATTCGGCGGCGCACCAACCGTCCCGACGCGACAGGGGAGTGACCGCATGGAACTGATCGTGACCGATCTCGCACAACAGCGCCTGGCCACTCTCGTCGACGAGCGCAAGACGAGCCCCGCACAGGGCATCCGCATCTTCACGCAGGCCGGTGGCTGCGGGTGTAGCGGTCCCCGCTTCGGCATGGGCCTCGACGAGCCCACCGGCGAAGATTCAGTGCTCACTATCGGAACGCTCACGTTCCTCGTCGACCCGCTCTCGGCGGACGTCCTCGAGGGCGCCTCGATCGACTACGTCGAGGACGTGCTGCAGTCCGGCTTCGCCATCGACGCGCCGAAGGCGAAGGAGATGGCGGGCGGCAGCTGTGGGTGCGGCGGCGGCGGCGCGCACTAGTCACTTCCGCGACGGCGATGACCGTCGCGCGGCAATCGCTACGATGACAGCCGGCCCCAACGGGCCGGCTGTCTGCTCGTCGGACGTAGTGGAGGCCGCATGCCTCGCGTGCTCTTGCTGATCCCGACCCGCAGCTATCGCGCGCCCGACTTCATGGACGCCGCTGCCAGGCTCGGGGTCGAGGTGGTGGTCGGTTCGGATGCGCGCAGCCCGCTCGAGGGGCTCGGCGGCGGCCGCACGGTCGGACTCGACTTCGCGCACCCGGACACGGGAGCGAGCGAGATTGAGGCGTTCGCGCAGCGCTACCCGCTGGACACGATCGTGGCGGTGGACGACGCCGGCGCGCTGATCGCGGCGCGCGCCGCGCGGCGGCTCGAACTGCCGCACAACCCCGTGTCCGCGGTCGAGGCGACGCGCAACAAGGCGCTCATGCGCGCACGGCTCGCGGCCGCCGGCGTTCCCTCGCCCGCGTCCCACGTGCTCCTGACGAGCGACGACCCGCACGCGGCCGCCGCGGCGCTCGCCTTCCCGGTGGTGATCAAGCCGCTTGCGCTCTCGGCGAGCAAGGGCGTGATCCGTGCCGACGACGCGGACTCGTTCGTGGCCGCGTTCGAGCGCGTACGCGCGATCCTCACAGGCCCTGACGCGCTCGCCGAGTGCGGCGCCGACCTGGCCGACCGCGTGCTCGTCGAGGGCTACATCCCGGGCGTCGAGGTCTCGCTCGAGGGACTGCTCGACGGCGGCGGCCTGCGCGTGCTCGCGATCTTCGACAAGCCGGACCCGCTGGAGGGGCCGTTCTTCGAGGAGACGATCTACGTGACGCCGTCGCGTCTCCCCGTCGAGGAACAGCAACGCGTCATCGCCACCGCCGAGCGCGCCTGCGCCGCGCTCGGCCTCGTCGACGGAGCCGTGCACGTCGAGCTCCGCCTGAACGCGAACGGCGCGTATCCCGTCGACATCGCCGCGCGCTCGATCGGCGGGCTGTGCTCGCGCACGCTGTCGTTCGGCACCGGCATGTCGCTCGAGGAGCTGCTGCTCCGCCACGCGATCGGCGCGGACGTACCTTCCTACGAGCGGCAGAGCGCGGCGGCGGGCGTGATGATGATCCCGATCCCGGCCGCCGGGACGCTGCGCGGGGTCGCGGGGCTCGCCGACGCCGAGGCGGTTCCGCTGGTCGAGTCCGTGACCATCTCGATCCATGTCGGCAGCCGCGTGGTGCCGCTGCCGGAAGGCAGCGAGTACCTCGGGTTCATCTTCGCGCGCGGCGAGGACCCCGCGGACGTCGAGCGGGCGCTTCGCGCCGCACACGCGGCGCTCCGCTTCGAGATCGCGTAGCGCCACACCGCGGCTACTCCACGCACACCCCGGGCTGCGGCATCCGCGACGACGCACCGCTGCGGCGGTTGACGTGCTTGTTGAGGCGCTGTTAAGAGAGATCCGCCGAATCTCGTCTCACGGCGAGAACGGGGGACCCACCCGCGGTGTCCGCGAGGACATCGGGGGACGCGGCGCATCTGCGCCGCAGGGGCGAATCGCCGGCTTCCCGGCGTAGGTCACTTGCCGACCGAGCCCGTCAGCTCACCTCGTAGGCGTGGTCAAGCCGCACCGGCGGTACATGCAGTTGGCGATCGCCCTCCGGGGTGATTCGCACCGCGTCACTCGGTGCGCGGGTCTGCGCGTTTCCGCGTGGACATACCCGGCATGTGCCTTCGGTCATCGATCGGAGTGCGTCTTGCTGCAACACGCGAAGAGCGCGGATACCCGCGTGGGCGGAATCTCAGTGCCGAACGGGGCGTCGCCCCGGATACCGGGGGAGGCGGTGGTGCTGGCGGCGGGCGCCGGCACGCGTTTGCGGCTCGGCAACGATGCCCCGCCGAAACCGCTGACGCCCGTGCTCGGTCGGACCCTGATCGAACGCTCGATCGAGACCTTCTCCAGCGCGGGCGTGCGCCGGCTGACGGTCGTGGTCGGCTGCGACCGCGATCTGATTGCGGCGGCCGTGGAGGAGCTGGCCTGCACGTACGAGATCGAGATCGACGTCGTGGAGAACCCCCACTGGGAGCGGGGTAACGGCAGCTCCGTACTCGCGGCTGCGGACCGCGTGGACGGCGCGTTCTATCTCGCGATGGGGGACCACCTCTTCGACCAGGGCATCCTGAGCGCGCTTGCGGATGCCGACGACGGCGCCGAGCTCTCGCTCGCGGTCGACCACGCGTGGCGCGCGGTGCCGGACCTCGACGAAGCGACCAAGGTGCTGCTCGACGGCCGCACGATCCTCGACATTGGGAAGGAGCTCTCGGAGTTCGATGCCGTCGATACGGGCATCTTCCTGTGCCGCTCCGGGATCTTCGATGCACTCGACTGCGCGCGGGCGGCGCAGGTCCACTCGCTGAGTGGCGCCGTGAAGGTGCTCGCGCGGCGTGGCGAGGCGGTGACCGCTCCGGTCAGTGGCCGGTTCTGGCAGGACGTCGACACGCCTGCGGACCTCGCGCTGGCGGAACGACGGCTGCGACAGCGAGACGCGTTCGCCCCGGCTCGCGCCGCATGGTCCTCACCGGCGCGCGTGCCGGGAGTGCACGGCGCGTGAGCCTGATCGCGCGGGTGGGATCGAGGCCGGTTCGGCGCGCTTGCCACGCTCGCGCGGCGCGCGTCGGGCGGCACTCGTGATCGAGAGAGGAAAGAAGATGAAAGCGCTGATTCTCGCCACGGGGAACGATCGCGCTCCTGAAGGCGCCGGCGGATGCGGGCCGCTGCTGCGGATCGCGGGGCTCTCGCTGCTCGAGCGCACGGTCGCCACGGCGATGCGCGCAGGCATCGACGAGTTCGTCGTCGTGATCGGCCGCGAGGCGGACCGCACCGAGTCGCTGCTGCTCGAAGTCGCACGTCGGCGGCGCGTGTCAATCCGAATCATGCGAGCGAAGGACGAGCAGGCCACGAGCGGGGCGCTGCTGCTCGCCGCGCGCGAGTGCCTGACCGAGCCGTTCGTGCTGTTGCCGGACGACCAGGTCTTCGACGATGCCATCCTCGATCGTCTGCTCGATCGCGGCCTGCGATCTGACGCCTGCGTCCTCGCGGTCGACCAGGGGTGGCCGGCCCGGATCGATCCGATGCGCGTATCGGTACAGGCCGACCGCATCGTCGGCGTCGGCGGACAGCCCGATTGCAGGAGCTGCGCCGCCGGCGTGCTGCTGTGCACGCCGGCGGTGTTCGACGCCGCCGCCCGTGCACTGTCACGCGGTGACGGCACGGTCTGCGGCGCGATCCGGGAGCTTGCCCGGGAGGACGGCGTTGCGGCCGTGGACGTCCCCGGCGGGTCCTGGCTCAACGTGACTAGCAGGCGCGACGCGAGGCGCGCGGCAGCATTGCTGACGGCGCCGAGCGGGAAGTCACGGGATGGGTGGGTTTCCCGCAACCTGAACCGCCCGCTGTCGCGGCGTGTCCTGACACCCTTGCTACTGCGCCTCTACCCGGCCATCACGGCCAACCAGGTCTCGGCGCTCGGCTTCGCAGTCGGGCTGGGAGCTGCGGCGGCGTTCGCGGTCGGTCAACCGCTGCTTGGTGGCGTGGCGCTCCACCTGGCAAGCGTGCTGGACGGGAGCGACGGCGAGATCGCGCGACTGAAGCGACTGGAGTCGCCCTTCGGTCAGTTCCTCGATGCGGCGTTCGACCGCTACACGGACAGCGTGATCCTGATGAGCATGCTCTTCTTCGCGTGGACGGCGGAGCAGAATCGCGAACTGTTCGGTCCCGCCCTGGCGACAACCGCGCTGGCGATCGGGACACTCGCCGTCTCCGGGCACTGGCTGGTGAGTTACACCACCGCGCGCGCCGCGCTCGATCTCAACCACCGCTATGACGGGCGGTGGATCGGTGGAGGGCGCGGTCGCGATCTCCGCTTGCTGGTGCTGGCGAGCGCAGGCGTGGCTGCGGCGGTCCACCCTGCGGCCGCACTCCTCGGCCTTGCCGTGATCGCAGGGCTGACCAACACCGTCGCGATCCGTCGGATCTTGCTCTCGCGTGCTGAGGCCGGCGGAGGCGCTGCGCTCGCGGAGATCGAGGCGGTCGTCTATGACCTCGACGGCACCGTCCTCGACTCGATGCCCGCGCTCACCGCGATCGCCACCACGCTCGTGGCCACCTCGTACGGCACCGACGCCGACGTCGCCAGGGAGCGCTACCTCGCCACGGTGGGCGCCGACTTCGCGACCCAGCTGGCGGAGATGTACCCGGGGCACCCGGCAAACGAGGGCGTCGCCGCGGCGTTCGAGCGGAGGAAGGACGAGGTCGTGAGCAGCCACCGGTTGTTCGACGACAGCCTGGCTACGCTCCAATTCTTCCGGGCGAAGGGCGTCCGGCAATTCGTCTGCAGTAGCACGCGCAACGAGCTCGTCGGCGCGGCGTTGCTCGGCACGGGGCTGCTCCCCTACCTCGACGGCTGGTCCGGGTACCAGGCGGGCCTCGACAAGAGCCGTCAGATCAGTCGCATGGTTCGCGAGCACCGACTGGACCCGGCAAGGACGCTCTTCGTCGGCGATGCGCCTCGCGACACGACTTACGCGCAGCGTGCAGGCGTCCGCTTCTGCGGACTCGCTCGGAGCATCGATGGGGTGGAGTTTGCCCGGCTCGGGGCGGCTGCAGCCGCCGACCTGCGCTCGCTCACGAGGTCCTGGGAAAGCGCAGCGCGAATCAGAGGCGCCGTGAGCGAAGGGTCTCGCTCCGCGGGATCGCGCGAGGTCCAGCGCGTCAGGGAGGCGCCCGGCGGCGATCGGATGATGGAAGATCTGCACGCGGACGACCTGCAGGCGGTCCGGTAACGGCTGCGGCCGGCAGTTGATGCGCGCCATCGTGCCCATCCCGCCCGACAGGAGGGCACGTCCTCCGGCCATGAGCTCCTAGATCCCGAGCGCGCGGTCGAGCGGCGCGAGCTGCGCCTCCGTGGGCTCCGCGCAGCAGAACCACGCTTCGGTGAGCCCCGGCACCTCTGCGCGCGGCTGCAACACCACGTCCACCGACCGCTCGTCGTCGAGCAGGTGGCGGTAGGCCGCCGCCTTCACGCGACGGAACGTCGCGAGCGGGGGCTCGGCGTCATCGCAGTCGCCGCACGCGGCGGACTCGACGATCGTCGCGAGCTCGCGTTGGAGCGCGTCGAGGCGCGGGTCCGAGGCCGTCCATGTGTACGTCAGCGTCTCGTCGTCGAACGGGCCGAGCCGGCCCTCGCGCGCCAGGCGGTCGATCAGCGGCGAGCCGGGCGGCAGCAGCAGCCGGATGGCGTACTGCACCGGCTGCACGTGTGCGACGAGTCCGCGCTGCTCGATGAAGGCGAGCATGTCGAGGAAGTCGGCGGGTGTCGTCCACGGCATGTGCGCCACCCATGTCGGCCGCACGGTGATGCCCGCGGCGTCCGCGAGCGCGAGCGCGTGCTCCATGTCGGCGCGCGTGTGCCCCTTTTCGAGGATCGCGAGCGTGGCGTCGTTCGTGGACTCGAACGCGGACGTGACGAAGAGGCAGCCGAGTGCGCGCAGCCTGGGCAGCAGGCCGACGTGCTCGAGCAGGTGCTCGACCTTGATCGTCGCGTCGAAGGTGACGCCGGGGTGGCGTGCGTGGAGCGCCTCGGCGAGCGCGAGCGCATGCGGCGCCGCGTTGAGGAAGTCGGGATCCCCGAAGGTGATGTGCTCGGCGCCGGCGGCCACGAGCTGATCGATGTCTGCGAGCACCGTCTCCGGGGAGACGAGCCGGAGCCGCCCGCCGTAGACGGGCGTGAGCGGGCAATGCGTGCAGCGATGCGCGCACCCGCGCGTCGCCTCCACGTAGCCGACCAGGCGGCGCGCCGCGCCATCCGCCAGCCGCGCGTAGTCCGCGAGCGGCGGCAGCCCGCGCCGATCCGGCACGGGGTAGTCCTGGCGCGCGAACGCGGGCTCCGCGCCGACGCCGGTGAGCGCGCCGCGCGGCGCGCCGGGCGCGGCGCTCTCGTCGGTGGGGCGCGCTTCAGTGGCGACCTGCGCGGCGTACGCGACGAGCCCGGGTTCGTACTCGCCGCCGATCACGGCGTCGGCGAGACCGTCGCGCATGAGGCGCGCGTGGAGCGGCGACGCGTACAGCCCGTAGAACGCGACGCGCAGTGGCAGCCCGCGAGCGCGGAGACGCGTCGCGAGGTCGATGCCGACGCGCGCGGCGGTATGCATGGGCACGGAGATCGCGACGAGGTCGAGGTCGGCGAAGCGCTCGCGCTCGGGGGACTCCACCGCGAGGTCGAGCGTGCGCACGGCATGGCCGGCGCGCCGGAGCGCGGCGGCGGGCGCGGCGAGACCGAGCGGCTGGTGCCCGAGCTCGTACGTGGAGACCAGCAGGATGCGCAGCGAGCCGGGAGCGCGCGCCGGCGCGCTCGGACGCAGCGAAGCGTCGAGGGCGATCGGCCGGGCGGCCGACGTCGGCGCGGTCATCGGCGGGCTACTTCTTCGACGGCTGGTAGTACGGGTTCTCGCCCGAGCCGTGATCGGTCGAGTCGAGCACCTGCTCGATGCCGGGGATCTGTTCGCGCACGGCGACTTCGATGCCCTGCTTGAGGGTGACGTTCGCCATCCCGCAACCCTGGCATCCGCCGCCGAACTCCACGTAGGCGATCGTGCCCTCGACGCCGAGCAGGTTGACGACGCCGCCGTGCGCGGCGATCGCGGGATTGATCTGCTCATCGAAGAGGCGCTGAATCAGCTCCTCGGTCTCAGTCAGCCACAGCGGGTTCGGGTTCGTGAACTCGAGCCCGGTGCGGTCCGGTCCTTTGCTCGCGTAGTTGATCTCCACGCCGTCGAGATACGCCGCGCCGCGGCGCTCGATGTACAGGCGGATGCCGTCCTCACTCTCGACGACGAGGTCGTCGTCGACCTGTGCGCCATCTTCGACGAGGCTGAGGATGTGCTGGAACTGACCTTCGGCCCGGCCGATGATCTGCAACCGCAGCCCGGCCACCGGGTTCGGATGGCTGCCGATCACCTCGGAGAGCTTCTCCGCCGCCGCCTCGGTGAACGTCACGGCCGGCAGGTGCTCTTCCGCTGGTTCTGGTGCATTCGTCATTGCGATGCCTCCCCGCTGCGGTCCGCCGATGGCGTCGCACACACAGGGTAATTGACGAACCCGGCACCGCGCGAACGCGCGTGCGATGACGTGAGCCGCCTCACGCCTCCCCGAGGTACGCGCGCCGCACGCGGTCGTTGGCGGCAAGCGCGGCGCCGGTGCCGGAGAGCACGATCTCACCCGACTCGATGACGTAGCCGCGGTGCGAGATCGCGAGTGCGCTCGTCGCGTTCTGCTCGACCAGCAGGATCGTCGTGCCCTCGCGGTTGATCGCGCGGATGCGTTCGAAGATGGCCTGCGTGAGGATGGGCGAGAGGCCCATGGACGGCTCGTCGAGCAGCAGCAGACGCGGGCGCGCCATCAGCGCGCGGCCGATCGCGAGCATCTGCTGCTCGCCGCCCGAGAGCGTGCCGGCGGTCTGATGCGCGCGCTCGCGGAGGCGGGGGAACATCTCGAACGTGCGCTCGAGGTCGCCCGCGACCTCGGGGCCGCGCCGCAGGTAGGCGCCCATGGCGAGGTTCTCGGTGACGGTGAGCCGCGCGAAGATGCCGCGCCCCTCGGGCACGTGCGCGATGCCCGCCTGCGCGACGCGGTGGGGCGCCATGTTCGTGACGTCGCGATCGCGGAAGCGGACGCTGCCGGCGATCGCGCGCACGAGCCCGGAGATGGCGCGCAGCGTGGTGCTCTTGCCGGCGCCGTTCGAGCCGATCAGGCAGACGGTCTCGCCGTCCTCGACGTCGAGGCTGATGCCGCGCACCGCGCGGATGGCGCCGTAGCCCGCGTGCAGTCCCTCAAGCGCGAGGAGCGGCATGACCGTCGCCCGCTCCCGTCACGGCCGGTGCGCCGAGGTAGGCCTCGATCACCGCGGGGTCGCGCTGGATCTCGGCCGGGGCGCCCTCGGCGATCTTGCGGCCGTAGTCGAGCACGGTGATGCGCTCGCACACGCCCATCACCACGCTCATCGCGTGCTCGATCAGCAGCACGGTCACGCCCAGCTCGTCACGCAGGCGGCGCACGAGGCGAACCGACCCGGCCGACTCCGCCGGGTTCATGCCCGCGGTCGGCTCGTCGAGCAGCAGCAGGCGCGGCTCCGTGGCCAGCGCGCGTGCCAGCTCGAGGCGGCGCTGATCGCCGTACGGCAGGTTGCGCGCGAGCACGTTCTCGCGACCGCGCAGCCCCACGAAGTCGAGCAGTTCGGCACAGCGTGCGATCGCCTCGCGCTCGGCGTGGCGCACCGACGGCGGGCGGAGGATCGCCCCGCCGATCTCGAGCACGCCGCGCGTCAGCGCCGCCGGCACGCCGGGGAGCAGCTGGATGGCCGAGACCGCACGGTTCGTGCGATGCCTCCGGGCGTGACCGCCGCGGTCGTCCCCGGGCACGCCGATGCGCACGTGCCGCCCTACCAGCACGTTCTCGAGCACGGTCATCGCGGAGAAGAGGCGGATGTTCTGGAAGGTCCGCGACACGCCGGCGCGCGCGATCTCGTGGCGGTAGAGACCGTCGAGGCGCTGGTCGTCCAGCGTGATCACCCCGGCGGTCGGACGGTAGTAGCCCGAGACGACGTTGAACAGCGTCGTCTTGCCGGCGCCGTTGGGTCCGATCAGCCCGTGAATCGCGCCGGGCGCGACATCGAGGTCGACCTCGTCGAGTGCGACCAGCCCGTCGAAGCGCATCGTCAGGCCACGCACGGAGAGGCGCGGCGTGGCACGCGTCCCGACGGCGGCCGCAGCGAGGCTCGCCACCGTCACGCCGCCGCCTCGGCGCGGTCGGCCAGCCGCACGTGTGCGCGTTGCGCCGGGAACAGGCCCCCGGGGCGCAGCGCCATCACCGCGACGAGCAGCACGCCGAAGACGATGAAGCGCGCGGACGCGAGCTGCCGGCCCCAGTCCGTGGTGTCCGCGAATGGCACGGCCGGGTTGATCACGGAGAGCAGGCGCTCGGTCTCGGAGAACTGCATAACCTCCGGCAGGCCGATCAGGATCAGCGCGCCGAAGACCACGCCGGGTGTGCTCCCCATGCCCCCGATCACAACGATGCTCAGCACGTTCACGGAGACGAGCAGGGTGAACGACGACGGGTTCACGAACTGGAAGAAGCCCGCGAAGATCAGTCCGCCGAACGCGCCGACCGATGCCCCCATGGCGAACGCCATCAGCTTGTACTTCACGGTGCTCACGCCCATGCCCGCGGCGACGTCCTCGTCCTCGCGGATCGCCTCCCACGCCCGTCCCATGCGCGAAGCACGCATGCGCCCGACGGCGATTGCGATCAGGAACGCGGACACCACGAGCAACCAGTACCACTGCTCGAGCGACTTCAGCACCCAGCCACCGAGTTGGGGAGGCGGAATGTTGAACAGGCCCTGCGCGCCGTTCGTCAGCCCGCGCACGTTGAGCAGCAGGATGCGGATGATCTCGCCGAAGCCGAGCGTCACGATCGCGAGATAGTCGCCACGCAGCGGCAGCACGGGCACGCCGAGCATCACCCCCACCGCCGCGCCCACCGTCAGCGCGATCGGGATCGCGAGCCACCAGTTGAGATCCGCCTGGAGTGCGGGCGACGCCGGCGACGCGAGGATCGCGTAGCTGTAGGCGCCCGTCGCGAAGAACGCGACGAAGCCGAGGTCGAGCAGGCCGGCGTAGCCGACCACGATGTTCAGGCCGAGCCCGAGCACGACGAAGATGCCGACGAGCACGAGGATGCGCAGCCAGCGCGAGTCGATCATCGGCCAGAACGGCACGCTGACCACCAGCACGAAGAGCAGCAGGCGGGCGATCGGCAGGCGCGTCCGCTCCTCCGCCGCGCGGATCGCATCGGCCCCGATCGTGAGCGGGGCGCGCATGCGGCGTGTGGCCTCACGCACGCCTGCTCACCCGTTCGCCGAAGATGCCGGTTGGCCGGAAGATCAGCACGAGCACGAGCAGGCTGAACGCGATCACGTCGCGCCACTCGTTCGGCAGCGAGACGCCGGGCAGCTGGTTGAGCAGCTCGCGCCCCACGGTCTCGCTCAGCCCGAGGAAGTAGCCGCCGGCCATCGCGCCCGGCACGCTGCCGATACCGCCGACGACGGCGGCGGTGAATGCCTTGATGCCGGGCAGAAAGCCCATGGTGCCGCGGATGTTCGGGATCCACAGGCCCTGGAGCACGCCCGCCACGCCCGCCAGCGCGGCACCCACGACGAACGTCGTCACGATCGTGCGATCGACGTCGACGCCCATCAGCGACGCCGTCGCGCGGTCCTCGGAGACCGCGCGCATCGCGCGGCCCGTCCGCGTGCGCCGGATGAACGCGAGCAACCCGACCATCATCACGATCGACGCCACGATCAGGAACGCCTGGATGTAGCCGACGCCGAAGTCGCCGACGCCGACCTCGCCCGTGGGGAAGATGCGCGGGTAGACGCGATCGCGGCCGCCGGTGAGCTTCAGCACGACGTTCTGGAGCGCAATGCTCACACCGATCGCGCTGATCAGCGGCGCGAGTCGCGGCGCGTTGCGCAGCCGCCGGTAGGCGACGCGCTCAATCGCCACCGCCGACGCGGACGACGCGAGCGCCGCTGCGACCATGGCGGCGATCAGCGCCACGATCAGCATCGGCCCGCCGATTGCGGTTCCGCCGAGCAGGAGCAGCACGGCCCAGCCCGCGAACGCGCCGATCATGAAGATCTCGCCGTGCGCGAAGTTGATCATCTGGAGGATGCCGTAGACGAGCGTGTAGCCCAGCGCGATCAGGGCGTACACGCTACCGATCGTGAGGCCGTTGACGAGCTGATCGAACCAGAACACGCCGCGATGCTACCGCTCCCGGCCAACGGGTGGCCGACCCCGTGCACACACAGGACGGGAGGCGCCGCGCGAGCGACGCCCCCCGTCTGTCGGTGCTGCTGCACCGCGAAGACTAGCCTTCGTACGGCACGAATCGCCCGTCCTCGACGACGAAGAACGAGACCGGCGTCTCGCCACCGGCGTTGTCGCCCTTCGCGTCGAACTGGATGTGGCCAATCGCACCGGTCATGTCCGTCGCCGCGATCGCGTCACGCAGCTTGGCGAGGTCGATCGTCAGTGAGGTACCGCTCACCTCAGCGACCGCCTTGATCGCCGCGATCAGCGCCGTCGATGCGTCGTACGACTCGGCGGTGAACGGCGAGGTGTCCGCCTCCTTGCCGTATGCGGCCAGGTAATCCGCCTTGAACTTCGTGTACACGTCGCCGCTCAGCGTGGGGCTGGGCAGGGAGAGGTAGGCGCCTTCGGCCGCCGCGCCCGCCAGCGTGATGAACTGCTCGTCACGCACGCCGTCCGCCGAGAGGAACGGCATCGTCAGCCCCTTCTCGCGGAGCTGCGTGATGAACGGCACAGCCTCCCCGAAGAAGCCGGAGAAGAACACCGCGTCCGGGGCCTTGCTCTCGATGTTCGTGACGATCGATGAGAAGTCGGTCGCGCCGCGCTCGAAGCCCTCGCTGCCCAGCACTTCGCCGGTGTAGGCCGCCTGGAACTCATCCTTGAGCCCCTGCCCGTAGGCGTCGTTGAAGAACACCACGTACACCGTGCCGGCGCTCAGCTCGTCGCTCGCGAAGGCGGCAAGCGCCGGGCCCTGGATCGCGTCGTTGTAGGTGACGCGGAAGAACGTGGGATACGGCTCGCGTCCTGCGGGGGCCGTGCTCGCGACCGCCGTCGATGACGGGGAGATCGTGGTGATGCCCGCCTCTTCGTACAGCGGCTGTGAGGCGATCACGGACGAGGAGCAGACGGGACCGACGACGCCAACCACGCCGGCGTCGATCAGCTGCTGCGCCGCGGACGTGCCGCCCTCGGACGAGCACTGGTCGTCCTTGCGTTCGAACTGGATGGCGTGACCTTCGATCTCGACGCCTACGCCCGCGAGCTCGGCAGCCTGGGCGATCGGGATCCCCAGCGCCTGAAGGTCGCCGGTCAGGATGGTCGAGATGCCAACCTTGATCGGTTCGCCCGCGCCCACCGTGATCGTGGAGCCGGACGCCGGCTCCGTGGCCGCGGCGGTCGCGGCCGCCGTCGCGGCCGCCGTCGCCGTGCCGGTAGCGGCGGCGGTGCTTGTGGCGGTCGGCTCCGCGTCGTCGTCGCCGCAGGCCACGATGGCCAGCGACATGGTCAGCATGAGCGCGAACAGCCAACTCACGCGTACCCAGCGGGTACTGAAGCGCATACATGTCCTCCGGGACTCGGCCCAACTGGTGCGCACGTGCATCCGCCCATGCGCAGTTCTGCAGGTTAACAACGCCCTCGCGGACGATCTACGCGATCGAACCGACC
>JBBDXH010000211.1:0-1922 GCA_040902395.1 Dehalococcoidia bacterium | reverse complement strand
GGCCCGGCAAGTGCCGGGCCCGTTCCGTGTCCGGGACGGTGGTCACCAACCGGCGCTGTACCGCGAAACGGAAACGCCGCGCGGGGCTCCGCGCGGCGTTTCGATCGCGACCCGGGGCCGCCCGTCAGTTGAGGTAGTCGCGCAGGCCGGCGGCACCCGGCGAACCGGCCAGGGCGCGCAGCCCCTGCAACTCGATTTGCCGGATGCGTTCGCGCGTCAGTCCGAACTCCAGGCCGACCTCCTCGAGCGTGCGCGCGCGACCGTCGCCGATGCCGAACCGCAGCTCGAGCACGCGACGCTCGCGCGGCGGAAGCATCGCCAGCAGCCCGGCCACGTCCTCGCGCAGCAAGATCTCGAAGGCGATCTCCGGGGGGGACGGCGTGCGGCCGTCCGGGATGAAGTCACCGAGCAGACTCTCCTCGCCGGCGGACACCGGGGTATCCAGCGACACCGGCTGCGCGGCGATGCGGCGCAGCTCACGCACGCGCTCCGTCGACAGCCCGGCTGCCCCGGCGATGTCCTCGTCGTCCGGGTCGCCCCCGCGCGTCTGCACGAGCTCTCGCGACGCGCGGTCCACGCGGTTGATCACCTCCACGACGTGCACCGGCACACGGATCGTGCGCGCCTGATCGGCGAGCGCACGCGTCAGGCCCTGCCGGATCCACCACGTCCCGTAGGTAGAGAACTTGAAGCCACGCCGGTAGTCGAACTTGTCGACGCCTCGCATGAGACCGACGTTGCCCTCCTGGATGAGGTCGAGCATCGTCAGCCCTCGCCCCTGGTACTTCTTGGCCACCGAGACCACGAGGCGCAGGTTCGCCTCGATCATCTGCCGCCGGGCACGCTCGCCGTCGTAATCAATCCGAGCGAACCAGGCCCGGAGTTCCCGGCCGTGCGCGCGGTCCAACGCGGCGGCCAGGCCGGGCGGCGTGCCGAGAGCCTGCGCCTCCGATCCCGCGAGCGCGACCGACCAGTCGACGTGCACGGGCTGGAGGATGTGCGTGACGATCGAGAGACGCACGAGCTCCTGCCCCGCTCGTGCTTCGTCCCATCCCGTCTTGTCCATCACGGCCTGCCGTGCCGGGAGATCCAGCTCACCGTCCACGCACGCGCGGAAGTGTGCATCGGCAATGCGCCGAGCCAGCGGCTGATTCGGCAGCGCCAGGTACTTGCTCACGGCGCGATGGACGGCCTTGAGTCCGCGGAGCTCACCAAGCAGGGCGGCGAGCAACGCGCCGCCATCGGCACGGCGTCCGGACGCGTCGTCCAGGCGCTCGCCGAGATCCTCCAGGAAGCGCTGCTCCTCGACCTGCCGCCCGAGCCGGCGCTCGTCGGCGGCGGTCAGGAGCCGCACCCGCCCGATCTCGCGCAGGTAGGCCCGAACGCTGTCGTCCGGGCTGTCGCTCGAGCCGCGTGCCTCAGCGGCGTCGCGCCGCTCTCGCGGCTCGTCGTGGTTCGCGCCGTCTTCGGCGTCGCCGTCGACGAGCAGCGTCTGCTCCTCGTCGACGAGCTCATCGACCCGCGAGGCAACTCGCCCTCGGCGCGTCTTCGTCTGTGTGTCGTTCATCGTCATCTGTACATCCCGGGCTCGGCGATCTCAGGCCGGGTGCCCACCCACTGCGCCCCGTCCGCCGCGCCGATCCCCGCACGCAGGCGGCGAACCGCCTGACACGCGCTGACGACCGAGCACGGACTGTGAATCGAACGGGCGTTCGCATTATATCGCGGATCCGCGGTCCTGCGGGTGCTCATTCGTGGACTCGGCGAAGGCGCGCTGGAGGCGATCATCCGCCCGGCGAGCGTGCGCGAGCACCCTGCCGCCAGCCTCGTCGACACGCTCGCGTTCGACCCGAGCGACTCGACGAGCCCGCGGAGCTGCTGCTGCGCGAGGCGCTCATGCACCGCTCCCGCGTGCCGCCGGC
>JBBDXH010000210.1:4878-13269 GCA_040902395.1 Dehalococcoidia bacterium | reverse complement strand
GGAGAACCTCGACCCGATGGGCGTGCACACCGGCGACTCGATCGTCGTCGCGCCGTCGCAAACGCTCTCGGACACCGAGTACCACATGCTCCGCAACAGCGCGCTGAAGATCATTCGCGCGCTCGGGATCGAGGGCGGCTGCAACGTCCAGTTCGCGCTCGCGCCGCGGCCGGACGTGGTGGCGTGGGACGCCGCCGGCGCGCCCGCGCTGCCCTACTACGTGATCGAGGTGAATCCGCGCGTTTCGCGCTCCTCCGCGCTCGCGTCGAAGGCGACCGGCTACCCGATCGCGCGCGTCGCCGCGAAGATCGCGACCGGCAAGCGCCTCGACGAGATCGAGAACTCCGTCACACGGCGTACCACCGCTGCGTTCGAGCCGGCGCTGGACTACTGCGTGGTCAAGATCCCGCGCTGGCCGTTCGACAAGTTCGCCTTCGGCGATCGCAGCCTCGGCACGCAGATGAAGGCGACCGGCGAGGTCATGGCGATCGACCGCACGTTCGAGGCGGCGCTCGGCAAGGCGATCCGCAGCCTGGAGTTCGGCGGACGCTCGCTCCAGTGGGAGCACCCCGACTGGGGCAACGAGCCGCCGCTGGACGCCACCGATGAGCGGCTGTGGGCGTTGATGGCGGCGATCCGGCGCGGCATGACGCTGCCCGAGATCTCCCGGCGCTCCGGCGTGGACCCGTGGTTCGTCGAGCGCCTCGCGCGCATCGTGGCCATGGAGCGCCGGCTGCTCGCCGAGGATCTCACGCCGACGCTGCTGCTGGAGGCCAAGCGCCTCGGCTTCAGCGACCCGCAGGTGGCCACGCTCGCCGATCGCCTGCCCGAGCAGGTCCGCGCGCTGCGCGACGAGTGGGGGCTGAAGCCGGCCTACAAGATGGTCGACACGTGCGCGGCCGAGTTCGACGCCGCGACGCCGTACTTCTACTCCACGTACGAGACGGAGAACGAGGCGCCGCCCGACCCCGTCGAGCGCATGCTCGTGATCGGTTCCGGTCCGATCCGCATCGGACAGGGCATCGAGTTCGACTACTGCTCGGTGCAGGCGGCGCGCGCGTTGCGCGCGGCGGGCGTGGCGGTGATCCTCGCGAACTCGAACCCCGAGACCGTCTCGACCGACTTCGACACGTCGGACCGGCTCTACTTCGAGCCGCTCGACGAGGAGTCGATTCGCGACCTGCTCGAGAACGAGGCGGGCGAGCACGGCGACGCCCCGCGCTCGATCGTGCAGTTCGGCGGGCAGACCGCGGTGAACATCGCACGCCCCCTGCACTCCGCCGCGCTGCCGATCGCCGGCTCGTCCGCCGACAGCATCGACATCGCCGAGGATCGCGGCCGCTTCGAGCGGCTGCTCTCCGAGCTCGCGGTCCCGCAGCCGCCGGGCACCGCGGTGAGCACGCTCGCAGACGCGGTCACGACGGCGAACACGATCGGCTACCCGGTGCTCGTGCGGCCGTCGTACGTGCTCGGCGGCCGCGCGATGGAGATCGTGCAGGACGCGAACGAGCTCGTCCGCTACTTCGCCGCCGCGCTCGCGGAGCAGACCGGCGCCGTGCTGATCGACAAGTATCTGAGCGGCCTCGAGGTCGAGGTCGACGCGGTGGCGGACGGCGAACGCGTGCTCATCCCGGGGATCATGGAGCACATCGAGCGGGCCGGCGTGCACTCGGGCGACTCGATGGCGGTGTACCCGCCGCAGAAGCTGACGCAGGCACAGCGCGACGCCATCGTCGACTACACGACGCGCATCGGCCTCGCACTCGGCGTGCGCGGGCTGATGAACGTGCAGTTCGTGATCTCGCCCGCAGACGATCCCGACCCGGAGGGTCCCGGCGTCTTCGTGATCGAGGTCAACCCGCGCTCGTCCCGCACCGTGCCGTTCATCTCGAAGGTCACCGGCCTGCCGCTGGTGCAGCTCGCGGTCAACGTCATGCTCGGTCGCTCGCTCGCCGACCAGGGCTACGCCGGCGGTCTCTGGCCGGAACGGAGGCTCGTCGCCGTCAAGGCGCCGGTGTTCTCGATGGCGAAGCTCGTCGGCGTCGACACGTACCTCGGGCCCGAGATGAAGTCGACGGGCGAGGTGATGGGCGTCGACGTCACCTTCGAGGCGGCCGTGCGCAAGGCGTTGATCGCCGCGGACATGGGCGTGAAGCCGGGCACGCCGTTCCTGCTGTCGCTTTCGAACCAGACGAAGTCCGAAGCGCTGCCCTTGATCCGCGCGCTGCACGCGTCCGGGTGCCGGCTGTTCGCGACCGAGGGCACCGCGGCGCTCGTGCAGGGCCTCGGCATCCCGGTGGAACTGGTGACGAAGCGCCTCAACGAAGGCCACCCGAACGTCGTCGACGTGATCCGCGACGGCACGGTCGGAGCGGTGATCAACACGATTGAAGGGGGGCGCGCCGGGCCGCTGCGCGACGGCTTCCACATCCGCCGCACTGCGACCGAGGTCCGCATCCCGTGCTTCACCTCGCTCGACACCGCGCGCGCGGCGATCGATGCGCTCGCCGGCCCCGGCTCGTACCAGGTGCTCCCGCTGCGCGTCTATCGCGACGGCGAGGCCGGCACATGAGCGGTGCCCCACCGCCGCGCGCGGTGATCTTCGATCTCGACGGCACGCTCGTGGACTCGCTCGAGAGCGTGGCGGCCGCGATGGCGCGCGCACTCTCGGAGCACGGCTTCGCGATCGAGACGGCGGCCGTCGTGCCGCTGATCGGCCCGCCCATGGAGCTGCTCGTCGAGCAGGTCACCGGCTGGACGCCGGAAGTCGCCCAGCGCGTGAACGAGGATTTCGCGCGGCTCTACTACAGCGAATACGTCGCGCACTCGCGACCGATGGCCGGCGCCGCCGTGCTGCTGGACCGCCTCGCCGCCGCGGGCATCCCGCTCGCCGTGCTGACGAACAAAGTCGAGAGCGGCGGGCAGCGCATGCTCGAGGTGCTCGGCTGGCGCGACCGCTTCACGGTGCTCGCCGGACGCGACACGCTCCCGCGGCCGAAGCCCGCGCCGGACGGCGCGCGCTACATCCTCGACCGGCTCCACGTGTATGCGAGCGCCGGCGCGATCGTGGGCGACACGGAGTTCGACATCTGCTGCGGGCGCGACGCGGGGCTCGCGTACGTGGTGGGGATCGTCGGCGAACGCTCGGCGGCGCAGTTGCGCGCGGCCGGCGCCACCCACGTCGCGCGCACGCTCGACGAGGTGGGCGCGATCCTGCTCGACGGCGCTCGGGACGAGCGCCCGTGAGGAGCTTCCACGCCGAGGTCACGGAGAGCGCGCGTCTCTACGGCGAGACGCACGTGCTCTGGTTCCGTCGCGACGACGCGCTGAGCACGATCACCCCCGGGCAGTTCGTGATGGCGTACTGCGGCGAAGGGGCGGACCCGTTGCTCGGCCGCGCGCTCTCAATCCACCGCCTCAGACGCTCCCACGGCGGAGACGAGTGGGCGCTGCTCTTCGACATCGTCGGCCGGGGCACCGCATGGCTCGCGCAGCGGCGCGAAGGCGACGTGGTGCGCATGGTCGGGCCGCTCGGGCGCGGCTTCGAGCCGCGGCCGCGCGTCCAGCGCATGCTGCTCGTCGCAGGCGGCATCGGCTGCGCGCCGCTGATCTGGCTCGCCGATCAGTTCGTCGCCGAAGGCCGGGAGGTCGCCCTGGTGCTCGGCGGGCGTACGGAGGCGCAGGTCTTCCCGATGCACCTGCTTCCGCCGGCAGTGGAAGTGATCGTGACGACCGAGGATGGCTCGCTCGGCGAACGCGGACGCGTGACCGCGCCGTTCGAGCGCCTGCTCCCGTGGTGCGACGAAGCGTTCACCTGCGGCCCCGAGCCGATGTTCGGTGCGCTCCACGAGGTGGCGCGGCGCTCCGGGCTGCGCAAGCCGGTGCAGGCGCTGCTCGAGGCACGGATGGCCTGCGGCATCGGGATCTGCTACTCGTGCGCGGTCTTCCCCGGTCGCGGGGGCGTCAAGCTCGTCTGCTCGGACGGCCCGATGTTCGACCTGCGCGACCTGTACTGAGCGGCGGTCGCGGCGCGATGAGGCGGCTGTTCCAGTGGCACGTGCTGACGGTGATTGCGGGCCTCGTGATCGGCCTCGCGGCGGGCGCCCTCCTGCTCGACACGCAGCCGCCGGTACTCGGCTGGCTCTTCGGCGCCGGCGCCGGCGTGATCGGCGGCACGTTCATCGCCGCCATCGCCTCCGGGGAGCAGATCGTGTCGGGCCCCGCGCCGCCCGGGAGCGGCCGGCGGCGCACGCCGTCGCCCGAGGAGCTCGACGAGCTCGAGCGCGAGCTCCCGCACCTGCTCGACGATCTGCCGGCGCGCGAAGCAGAGGACGGGTAGCGCCGGACGGCAGCACGGCGAGTCGGCGCAACGGCTTCCTCGCCGCGGAACGCGCGGCTACAGCGCCGGCGGCGGCGGCCGGTATCCGCCGCACAACGCGGCGAGGTGCGCCGCGAGGCGGATCGTGCGGAGGTCGGAACCGTACGGCCCGACGACCTGCACGCCGACCGGCAAGCCGGACGCGGTGAGGCCCAGCGGGGGCACGGTCGCCGGGAGGTAGGCCATCCCCGTGAGGATGGTCCAGCGCACGATCTCCGCGTACGGCCGGCTCTCGCCGTTGCAGGTGAGCGTTCGGGTCGCGAAGGTGCCCTCCTGATTGTGAGGGAACGCGGGGACGAACGTCACCGGCATCAGGACGGCGTCGTAACGCTCGAAGAACTCGGCCCAGCGCGCCCGCACGGCTTCGCGCGCGAGGTGATGGTCGAGCCACTCGCGATGGCTCATGGCGTCGTTGCCGCCGGACTGGCTCGTCGCCGCGCGCACGAGCGCCCCTCCGAGGTCGCTCGCCTCGCGCGGATCGAGCGCCGGTCGGGCGTGGCGATCCACCGCGACGCCCGACGCCTCGAGAGCGTCCGTCGCAGCGGAGAGCACGGCGAGCAGCTCGCCGTCGACGCGACAGAAGTCGTCGTCGAGCCACGCGGCGACGCGGAGCGCCGTGACGTCGTCGGGCGCGGGGGCGAGATCCGCGACCCAGGGTCGCTGCCTGCGGACGAGCACGCGCAGCACCAGCTCGAGGTCCTCGGCAGAACGGGCGAGCGGCCCGATCACGTTCACGTCGGCCTCGGTGGTGCCTCCGCGCGCATGGTCGAGGTAGCCCGTGCTCGGCACCAGGCCGAAGCTCGGCTTGTGGCCGAACACCCCGCAGAACGACGCGGGGATGCGGATCGAGCCCCCGATGTCGGTCCCGATCTCGAACGAAGTGAGTCCGGCAGCCACCGCTGCGGCGGCGCCACCGGACGACCCGCCCGGCACACGCGTGGCGTCCCAGGGGTTCGCCGTGGTGCCGAACATCGCGTTGAACGCCTGCACGTCGCCCGACCAGCGGGGCAGGTTGGTCTTCCCGAACACGATCGCGCCGGCCGCCTTCGCCGCCCGTACGGTCGGCGCGTCGTGCGCCGGGATGTGATCCTCGAGCTCGAGCGCGCCGCCCGTCGAACGCATACCCGCGGTCTCCAGCGCGTCCTTGATCGTGACCGACAGGCCGTGCAGCGGGCCCACGGCGTCGCCGCGCGCCGTCGCCACGTCGGCGGCATCCGCCGCCGCGCCCGCCGACTCGAAGTCCTGCGTGATCACCGCGTTCAACTCCGGGTTGATGCGCTCGACGCGCTCGCGGTGGCGATCCAGCAGTTCGCGACTGCTCAGCTCGCGGCTGCGGATGGCGGCGGCCTGGCGCGTGGCCGACCAGAGAGCAGGATCGTCTGACACAGGGGGACCCCTTCCAGAAAGCCCGCTCGGCGCTCGTCGGGAGGTCGCCCCTCCCCAACACCACCGCGTGAGTCCACCGAGTATCGGGGGTCGATCAAGGGGCATCGCGCATCGCGCCCGCGCGATCGTGCGCACGGTCCCGTCTCCGCCCCGGCAAGCCTCGGCCGAGAGGCCGGGGTGTCAGGATCCCGTCGCGCGGAAGGACGACGACCGGGGCGCGCGACGGGCCGTCGGGAGGTGCCGGGCTCCCGGGCGCGTGCATCTCGATTCGGGAAGAAAAACCGGTGAAGATGCCCGGCGACTGTCGATCTGGGGCATCCGCCTTCGTTTAGAGGGTGAACAACAGAACAGGCCCGGCAGTCGCCGGACCGCGATGAGAGGGAGATCGTGATGACCCAGTACCTGCTCTCCGTGCACATGGTCGACGGCGAAGCGCCCCCGCCCGAGGCAACGATCGAGCAGATGTATCGGGACGTGGACGCGCTCAACGAGAAGATCAAGAAGCAGGGCGCATGGGTGTTCGGGGGCGGGTTGCACCCCGCGTCGACGGCCACGGTCGTCAAGGTGCACAACGGCGAGATCGTGACCACCGACGGCCCGTTCGCCGAGGCGAAGGAGCAACTCGGCGGCTTCTGGATCATCACCGCCGCCGATCTCGACGCGGCGCTCGACTGGGCACGGCAGGCGACGGTCGCCTGCCAGGGTCCGGTCGAGGTGCGGCCGTTCCAGGACGAGCCCGAGGGCTAGCCTGAGCGCATGACGAGTGCGATGAACCACCCGGAGATCGAGCGGGTGTTTCGCGAGGAGTCCGGGCGGGCGGTGGCCTCCCTGGTCCGCGTCTTCGGCGACATCGACATCGCAGAAGAGGCGGTCCAGGAGGCCTTCGCGGTCGCCGTCGCGCGCTGGCCCGAGACCGGCCTGCCGCCGAGCCCCGCGGGCTGGATCATCACGACCGCGCGCAATCGCGCCATCGACTGGCTCCGCCGCGAAGGCACACGCCCCGAACGTCACAGACAGGCCGCGTTGCTGCACGCCGTGAGGCAGCCACCGGAGGTGGGCCCGGTGGAAGACGACCGCCTGCGACTGATCTTCACCTGCTGCCATCCCGCGCTTTCCCCGGAGGCGCAGGTCGCGCTGACGCTCCGCCTGATCGCCGGACTGCGGACACCCGAGATCGCTCGCGCGTTCCTGACGTCGGAGGCCACGATGGCGCAGCGCCTCGTGCGCGCGAAGCAGAAGATTCGCGCCGCCGGCATCCCCTACCGCGTCCCCGGCGATGCCGACCTGCCGGACCGGCTGCGGCCGGTGCTCGCGGTCGTCTACCTCGTCTTCAACGAGGGCTACGTCGCCACGGCCGGGGACGAACTGGTGCGCGACGACCTCTGCGCCGAGGCGATCCGCCTCGCGCGCCTGCTGGTCGCGCTCATGCCCGACGAACCCGAGGTGTGGGGTCTGCTCGCTCTGCTCCTGCTCACTGAGGCGCGGCGACCGGCGCGCACTGCTCCGGACGGATCGCTCGTCCGGCTGGCGGATCAGGACCGGTCGCGGTGGAAGCGCGCGCTGATCGACGAGGGGCATGGTCCGCGAGTGCCTGCGCCTGAATCGCCCCGGCCCGTACCAGATCCAGGCCGCGATCGCGGCCGTGCACGCGGATGCGCCCACGGCCGGCGCCACGGACTGGTCGCAGATCGTGCAGCTCTACGACCAGCTCATGGCCCAATCGCCCACGACCGTCGTCGCGATGAACCGGGCGATCGCACTGGCCGAGCTCGAGGGCCCCGCGGCGGCGCTGGCCGTCGTCGAGCAACTCGCGCTCGAGGACTATCACCTCTACCACGCGTCCCGCGGCGACCTGCTGGAGCGTCTCCACCGGCCGGACGAGGCAGCTGCCGCTTTCGCGCGGGCCGAGGCGCTCGCCACCAACGCCGCGGAGCGCCGCTACCTCGAGCAGCGACGCGCGGCGCTGATCGCCTGCGCCGGCTGAGTGCGCAGGTCTGCGAACGGTCCCAGGCGGGCCTGACCGCTCGCGCGCGACGGTTCCGTGAGCGCGCCGGCTACCGCAGCTGGTCGACGAGCGCGCCGATCTCGATGAAGTGATCCGCGAGTGCACGCATCTCGAGCGACGTGCTGCGCGCGAACGAGACCACCTCGACGCGCACCCCACGCGCCTGCACCGTCTCGACGGCGCGCGCGAAGTCCGCGTCGCCCGAGACGATGGCGATGATGTCGAGCCGGTCGGCCATCGTGATCATGTCGATCGCCATCTCGACGTCGAAGTTGCCCTTGATCGAGCCGTCGGCGAAGCGCTTGAGCGGCTTCGTGACGATGCGGTACTCGTACGGGACGAAGGGCGCGACGAACTTCTGCTGCTCGATCGGCTCCGACGGGTCGTCGGAGACCGGCGAGTACGCCGTCGCGCGCACCACCTCGCGGTTGCGCGCGAGCATCGTCAACAACTTGCCGGCGTTGATCGGCTTCTCGTCGGCATCCTGGCCGTACAGCAGGTTCGGGACGTCGACGAAGATCCCGAGCCGCGGTCGCGGCCCGGCCTCGACGATCCTGCGCTCGAGCGCCGAGAACCCATGCCGGAGTTCGAGCAGCATCTCGCGCTGCTCTTCGAGCAGCGC
>JBBDXH010000210.1:3019-4868 GCA_040902395.1 Dehalococcoidia bacterium | reverse complement strand
CGCGCACGTCGCCATCGCCTGAGGCGCCGTTGTCTCGGGGGCGCGCCATCGGCTCGGGCGCACGACGCGTGCTCGGCGGCGGCGCGGCCGGGGCGGCGGCGCGGGCAGCGGGCTCCTCGGCGTCGAGCTCGTGAGCGCGCGACTCCTCGGCGACGGCCGCCGCCTGCGACTCGGGTGCGGACTTCGCGGGCGAGCGGCGGCGCCTGCGCTTGGGACGCGCGTCGTCGCGCGCGGCCGCGGGTGACTCGGCACTCGCCGCCTTGTCGGGCATCGCGGGCGCTTCGGTCTCCGCCGCCTTCCGCGCTGAGGGACGCCGGCCCGCGATGAAGGGGGCGCTCCGTCCTCGCGCGCGCCCGCCGCCGCCTCGTCCGGAGCCGCTCCCGCCGCCGTCGGTCGTCACTGTGCTGGTCCCTTCCCGTCGCGGGGCGACGGAAGCGCGTCGTCTGGCTGTTTATCGGCGCCGGTCAGGCAACCGCGCCGGCCTCGCCGGCGAACTGGAGCACGGAGCAGCGCGCGGCGACCTGCTCCGCGAGGTCGATGAACGCTTTCGCGATCGCCGAGTCGGGATGCGCCACAACCACGGGCTGACCGCTGTCGCCCCCCTCGCGGATGGTGACGTCCAGCGGCAGTTCGCCGAGGAACTCCACCCCGAGCTCGTCGGCGGCCTCGCGCGCGCCGCCGCGCCCGAAGATGTCGCCGCTCATGTTCTCGATGATGCCGAAGATCGGCACGCCCAGGCGATCGAACATGCCGATCGCCTTGCGCGCGTCCTCGAGCGCCACCTTCTGGGGCGTCGACACGATCACCGCGCCGGCGATCAATGCGTCCTGGCACATGCTCATCGATGCGTCGGAGGTTCCGGGCGGGAGGTCGATGATGAGGTAGTCGAGGTCGTTCCAGTCCACGTCGTGCATGAGCTGGCGCACGCCCGACCCGATCATCGGCCCGCGCCAGACGACGGGCGTGCCCGGCGGCAGGACGAAGCCGATCGAGACGGCCATCACGCCGTGCGCCTCGATCGGGCGGAGCCCGGCGCCGCCCTCGGACTGCAGACCGCCCGTGAGCCCGAGCATCGTGGGGATGTTCGGTCCCGTGATGTCGGCGTCCAGCAGGCCGACGCGCGCGCCCAGCCGCGCAAGCGACACGGCGAGGTTCACGGCCACCGTCGACTTCCCGACGCCACCCTTGTTCGAGGCGACGGCGATCACGTTGCGCACCCCCGCGATCGGCTTCGGACCGCCCTCGCGCGGGGCGGTGCCCCGCACCTCGGCGCCCCAGTCGATATTCACCTCGCCGACGCCCGACACGCCGTCGAGCGCCGCGCGCACATCGCGATCGATGGTCTCGCGCAGGGGGCATGCGGGCGTCGTGAGCACGAGGCGGAAGGACACGGCGTCGCCGTCGATCGCGAGGTCGCGAACCATGTTGAGCGAGACGATGTCGCGATGCAGTTCGGGGTCGTTGACGGCTCGCAGTGCGGTGAGCACCGCTTGCTGATCAACCATGGCACCACCTTTTCGAGCACGGATCACGCGGCACGGTTGCCG
Organism: Dehalococcoidia bacterium; assembly: GCA_040902395.1. Taxonomy (GTDB): domain Bacteria; phylum Chloroflexota; class Dehalococcoidia; order UBA2979; family UBA2979; genus VGNK01. The sequence continues at coordinate 3,321 of JBBDXH010000210.1, read as the reverse complement.
GCAACAGCGGCTCGCCGTCCCGCCGGGTCAGTTTCGCCATGCCGCCGCAGTCATCGCATCGAGACGGCGCGATGTTGGTGAACGCGCAGCGTCAATGAGGACGACCCCGCCACGGGCGATCGGGCCGCACGCACGGAGTATACGGAGCCGCACCCGCCCGGAACACGCCAGCGCCCGCCGCCTGGACGCCGCGTCGAGCGTCCCGCCCGCTCCGGTGCGTCCCGTCCGTTCCCGCTCGTGGTGAGCACTCCGTTCGTGGTGAGCACTCTCCGTTCGTGGTGAGCACTCTCCGTTCGTGGTGA
>JBBDXH010000210.1:0-2919 GCA_040902395.1 Dehalococcoidia bacterium | reverse complement strand
CCGTTCGTGGTGAGCACTCTCCGTTCGTGGTGAGCACTCTCCGTTCGTGGTGAGCGCAGGCGAACCACGACCTGCCCGCTGCGTCAGCAACGCGGCGCGTGCGGGCCCGCTCGGATCCGTCCCCCCGACGAGGGTATTTTGGGTCAGCGCAGTCGAACCGTGAACGCCCGCAGCACCGCCAAACCTCAGATGCCCACCGCTGCCGAGTGCCGGTCCCTCGGCCGGGCGCGACGCGCGCCGCGGCGGCGGCGAGCCGTCCGCCGCGGGCCGAGCGAACCATCACGCGCCGATGATGTTGATCGGCGATCATGAGCACATGCGGATCGGGCTCGACTTCGACGGCACCATCATCGACACGACCGCGGCGAAGATGCGCTTCGCGCGCGAAGCGTTCGGTGTGGAGCTGACTGCGCTCGAGACGTGGGGCGCGATCGGCCGCGAACGCATCGGCGAGGAGCGCTTCATGGAGATGGTGCGGGCGGCGCACGAGGAGCTCACGCTCACCACGGCGCCGATGCCCGGCGCCGCCGAGGCGATCCGCAGGCTCGCGCGCGACCACCAGCTGTTCGTCGTGACCGCGCGCAACGACGTCGAGGTGCGGTGGGCCGAGCGCTGGATCGCCGCGCATGCGCCGGCGATCAGCGCCGTCGTGCACACCAGCCGCGCCCCCAAGCTCGACGCATGCCGCGAGCTCGGCGTCGAGCTCATGCTCGACGACATCCCCGGCGTCCTGCACGAGATCGCGGAGGCCGGCGTAGAAGCAGCGCTGATCGAGGCGGCATACAACCGCGACACGCCGCGTCACGCGCGCGTCCGCGCGGTCCCGCACTGGCGCGACTTCGTCGCGCTCTGCGGAGCGCATCCGCTCGACGGCGCGGTCCGCCCGCCGCCATGGCGCACGCCGCGGCGCACCGACTGAGCACCGACGTCCCCGCCGTGCGCGCGCTGGACGGCGGCGTCCACGAGGCCACAGAGGCAATCGCCGATCGCGAACGCAAGCACGGCGGCTCCGCCGCCGAGCGCCGGCGTCTCGACGGACACCGGCGCACACTCACGGATCGCACGGCCTGCGCGACCTAAGATCGCTCGCGGAGGGGTGCCCGAGTGGTTTAAGGGAGCGGTCTTGAAAACCGCCGGGGCGCAAGCTCCCGTGGGTTCGAATCCCACCCCCTCCGCCGAATCGCAACTCGCGCGTTCGCGCACGGACGGCCCCGTCCGCTCGGCATGTCACGAGAACTCGCATCACACAGGTGGGTGTCGACCGTGTCGGAAGTTGCGGCGGAGCGTCGCTGGCCCCGATTGCCACCCGGTTGCCATCCATCGCGGTGACACGCGACGGCACCGCGCCGAATTGGCCGGCGCGATGGACGCTGCCGGTGGACGTGGCACGTCACCCGGCGTCACGCGACGACACCCGCAGCAGCACCAGCGCCCGCGGATTTCAAGACCGCTATGGGGCGACGTCGTTGTGCTGGGCCGGCTCGGCCGCCACGCACTTCCGCCGGATCGCACCTTCGCGCGGCGCGCTGAACGGTGTCAGGCGCGCGAGCTCGGGCCGACCCGCCCAGGTGGCATCACGGGACCGCTCGCATAGCAGGTGTCTCAGGGCTCGACCCGACAGTAGAGTGTCTGCGACGGGGCGGCCCTTCGGCGCGTGCGCCGCACGTATTACGCGGGGTGCGCGGGTGACGTCCGCCACCGCCCCTCGTGATCACCGCATTCGCTCCCGATCGCGGCGCGCGCACCCGGAGGTGCAGGCATGAGAACCCGACGACGAGCGACGCTGGCCGTTCTGCTCGTGGTCACGACGTTTGCCGTCAGCAGCGGCGCCGGAGCGCAACAGGCCGGCGATGTGGTCACGGCCTCCGGGAGCGTCTCCGTCGGTGGGAGCTACACCGCCTCCGGCACTTCGGGGACGGGCGCCACGCTACCGCCATCCGGGACCTACCAGGCCTCGGTCGCGTTCACGGCATCAGCAACGCTCACGTCCTTCGACATCCTGACCCAGACCGGCACCTTCAGCTCCTCGGGCGCGTATACGGCGCAGGTGAGCGCACCGGACGTGCCGACGTTTGATGGGAGTGGCTCGTTCGCCGTGACCGGTTCGTTTACGGCGAGCGGGTACACGCTGAGCGGATCTGCGACGATCGCGGCGCCCGATTCCGGATCCGTGACATTCAACGGGGGCGGCGGGTATGACCTGGGAGCGTCCAGCGTCACCGCAAACGGCTCTTACAACGGCAGCGTACAAACGGTGGCGTTTGGCGCCGCGACCGTGAGCGGGGACTACAGCGGGGCCGGCTCCATCGCTGTCAATCCAAATGCGATCACGATGCAGATCGCCCTGCCAACGAACCTCCTTGGCGGGATCGGGACGGCCGCGGCCGCCGGGCCGATCGCGGCGATGGCGCTGGCGACACGCGCCCCGGCTGCGACTCCGCCGGCGCTCGGCAGCGGGACGGGGACGTTCGCGACCCCGCCCGCGCCCCTCCCGACGAGCGGCGTGTCCCTGCTGCAGTGGAACGGCGGCACCCTCGACGCGCTCGCCATGGCGACCCAGTCGCTGGAGGGCGTCTCGATCACCGTATTCGTGGGCGGGCAGGCGGTCGCGCTCATCCCAGGCGCGCCGGCGTTCGTGAACGCGGCCTTCGTCGCGCTGTACCCCGGTGAGGTGCCTGCGGGGACGCTGCTCGCGCTCGTGCGCTGATCGCGGTCGCACGACACGCACGCTCCCGTGGGCTCGAATCCCACCCCCTCCGCTCCTGTTCTGCCGGTGTGGTTGCGTACCGTCGTCCCCTCACAGAGCGGGACGACGGGCATTTCGTAGGCACGCGCGATCACGCGCAGACGGAGCACACCCCCGGTGGAACGTGTTCACGTTCGCCGGCGGCCGTCGCAGCGACCGCAGTGCCGGCACTC
>JBBDXH010000209.1:10975-13290 GCA_040902395.1 Dehalococcoidia bacterium | reverse complement strand
CGCGCGCCGCGGGCGAGGTCGCGGAGCTGGGCGCGCGTGAGGCCGCAGCGCGCGGCCGGCGTGCGGCCGAGACGGCGCGCCCGGAGGTGGAACGGCTCGCGCGCGAGGCACGCGAGCGCGCCGAAGCTGCCCGTCCACGCGTGGAACGCGCGGCGCGCGACGCCGCGCAGTACGCCCGCGAGCACGAGGAAGAGATCCGCCGCGCCGCCGGCCGCGGCGCGCGTGTGTACGCCCGCAACGTCACGCCACGCGTGCTCCGCCCGGCGATCGACGCGCTCGAGAGCGAGTTGCGCGGGACGCGGTCCGGCCCGCAGCCGCCGCCGGCCGCAGAGCCGTCGGCCGGCGCGCCGCCCGTGACCGGCGAACCGGAGCCGCCGGACCCCCGGGCTCCGACCGGCTGACGCGCCGATCGCGGACTCCACGGCGCCGCGCCGCAGTGCGCCGCGGCACGGCCCGCGCCGGCGATCACGCAGTCCCGGTCCGTATCCGGCAGGTGAGGGACAGCCGCGCGGGATGCGCCGCGCTCGACGCCGCTAGCGCTCGCGGCCGAGCCCGAGGCCGAGCACGCCTGCAAGCTCGATCAGCGTGGGCACGCCGGTCTCGCCTGCGATGCGGCCGTCCCTGAGCTCATCGGCGATTGCCAGCAGGGTGCGCACCGCGCGCGGCGTGTCGAGGTCGTCGTCCATCGCATTCATGAACTCGACCCGCTGGTGCGCGACCCTCAGCGCGTCGCGCGGGCCGCCGCGTCCGTCCGCGGCTTCGCGGAGGCGCGTCGCCGCGCCTTCCCACGTGTCGAGCTCCGGCTCGGTGTAGTCGTGGTCGGAACGGTAATGCGTGCCGAGCAGGAAGAGCCGGATGGCGTCGGGCGTGTGCCCCTGCGCCAGCAGCTCGCTCACGCGCACGAGGTTGCCGAGCGACTTCGACATCTTCACGCCGTCGAGCGTCATCGTGCCGTTGTGCATCCACACGCGGACGTACGGGGACATGCCCGTCGCGCATTCCGACTGCACGATCTCGGACTCGTGATGGGGGTAGCGCAGGTCACGGCCACCGCCGTGAATGTCGATGCGTGGGCCGAGGCTCGTCATGGCCATGACCGAGCACTCGATGTGCCAGCCCGGCCGTCCCGGTCCCCACGGCGAGTCCCACGACGCGTCCGGGACGGTCGACGGCTGCCAGACGAGGAAGTCGAGCACGTCGCGCTTCAGCTGGTCGGGCTCGTCGGGCATGGTGTCCGTGCGCGGAGCGTTGCGCAGCTCGTCCGGCGTGAGCCCCGCGAGCGCCCCGAAGCGCGGCGTACGCGAGGTGTCGAAGAAGACGTAGCCGTCGACCTCGTAGGCGTAGCCAGCGGCGACCAGCCCGGCGACGGTCTCGATGATCTCGGGCATCGTCAACGACACGCGCGGGAAGGCATCCGGCCGCAGGACGTTCAGCGCGTCCATCTCGTCCAGGTAGATCTGCTGGTTACGGTCGGTCAGCTCCTTGATGCTGATCCCGAGCTCCCGCGACTTGCGCACCATGTCGTCGTCGACGTCGGTGATGTTCTGGATGTGGCGCACCTCGTACGCCTGGAACTCGAGCCAGCGGCGCAGCGTGTCGAACGTGACGTACGTCAGCGCGTGCCCGAGGTGGCCGACGTCGTACGGCGTGACCCCGCAGACGTACATCCGCACGATGCGATCCTCGATCGGTTCGAAGGGCTCGCTGCGCTGCGTCAGGGTGTTGAAGAGGTGGAGGTTGTCGTGCGGGTGTGGCTGGAGCAGGACGAGGGCCCTCCATCGCGGGTGTCGACCGTGCTTCCCGGAGAACGGGCGAATCGTAGCATGAGGCGGCATGGCGGGCGCCGCGCCGGCAGGCCGGCGAGCGAGCGAGGAGCCGCGCGATGAGCGACACAGACCGCGCGAGCGACGGCGTCGACGCGCTGGCCGGCATCGACCCGTGGTCGGCGCTCGAGGACGGCCGCGCGCAGCTGCTGCGCGCGCTCGACGGGCTCACGCCGGCGGACGCCGCGCGCCCGCTCGCGGACGCGCCCGGCTGGTCGGTCGCGGATCTGCTAACGCACGTGTCCGCGTGGGACGAGCTGACCGCGCGTTTCCTGCGCGCGCTCGCCGCCGGCGCGCGGGACCTCCCCGTCGAGGCCGTGCGGGACGGGGACTGGGCGGCGTGGAACGCCGCCCACCTCCCCGCCGCCGCCTCCCACCCGTAACCACCGACCACCTGCAACGCGGGTCAGGACTGTGAACAAGGCGCACAACCCCTGGGGAGCGTCCACAGCACGTGAGAAGTCCGTGTCGGGTCGAGCGTCAGCGCCGCTC
>JBBDXH010000209.1:5679-10965 GCA_040902395.1 Dehalococcoidia bacterium | reverse complement strand
CCCACCTCGCGGCCGCCGCCGGCGACGCCTTCGCGCTGCGCGTCGAGCGGCTGCACGCCGCGCGTGCCGAGCTGCTGGCGTCCGCCGGCGCGCTCGACGCCGCGCTCTTCGACCAGCCGTTCGCGAACACGTGGGGCACCCGCGACACCGTGCGCGCCTGCCTCGTGGGCCAGGCCATGCACGACGCCATGCACGCGGAGACCCTCGCGCCGCTCGCCCGTCCGGGCGAGCAGGGCTGACGCCGGCGCTCGCGCCGGGACGCCGCGTCCTCCGGACGCAGCGGCAGGACTGCCGTGCGGGCAAATCCGTCGCCCGGAAGCCAGTCAGTCCCAGATTTCCCGGCGTGCCATGCAGTGCGCGCAGAGCAGCGCCGGCATGCGCCGGGGCGGATCGAAGCTGCGATCGAGGACGACGCGGTCGCGCAGGTGCGTCTCACAGAACATGAGCCGGCAGCGCTGGCAGCGGTGCTCCATGCGGTCGCCGCACTCGTCCTGCGCGCACACCGAGAGCCGATTGGACTGCGCGGCGGTGTCGCGCCACCGCAGGTGGCTGTGGACGTCGTCGAGTTTCGCGCGGCAGGCCCGACGGTCGCAGACCTCGATGTAGTCCTCGCCACGCAGGCCGTGATCGGCGCAGAAGCGCTCGCCGCAGTAGACGCACTGGCCCACCGCGGGACGGCCGCACGCTCGGCGGAGAAAGCCGCCGCCATGCGCACACGGGCCTTCAACGAGCACGAGCGGTCCCATCCGAACAACGGAGCACGGTGCGTCATTCTCGCATAGCGCACACCAGTCGACGGGCGGTCGTGGGTGGTTGTGGGGTGGTGGCGAGTTGCGGGGCCGTCGCCGGTGGGCAGGCTAGGGGCGGCCGTCCCCGTCCGGGAGCAGCATCAGCGCGCCGGCGCTCTCACCCACGTCGAAGCGCGCGCGCACGGCGCCGGCGTCCACGTCGATCACGCTCACGCGGCCGAGTGCGAGGTCGCCCGCGTAGAGGAAGCGCCCGCTCGCGTCGAACGCGAGCCCGTCCGGCGCACCGCCCACCGCCACCACCCGGTGGGCGCCGTCGGCACTCACGAACGCGACCGCGTGCGCGGCGGAGAGCGCGGCGGCGACCGTCACGCCACTTGGCGCGAAGACCACGCGCACGGGCCGTCCGCCGACCGCGGCCGACCAGCGCGGCCGGCCGGCGGCGTCGAAGACTTCGACGGTGCCGCCCAGCGCCCCGGCCGTGGCGACATCGCCGCTGCCTGTCGCGACCGCCACCGTCTCGGGCAACTCGGACACGGGCAGCACGTGCGACCCGATGCTCAGCGTGGAGTCGCGGGCGGCGGCGATCGCCAGCCCGCCGTTCGGCAGCGCGGCCACGCTGTGCGGCCACCGCCCCGCCGCCAGCGGCTCGAGCTCGCGCCAGCGCGCCACGTCCGGGTCGCTCACGTCGATACGACGGAGCGCGTCGAGGCTGCGATCCGTGACGTAGAGCATGCTGCCGACGAGCGCGAGGCCGTGGGGCAGTCCTCCCAGCTCGACGTGCTCGACGCGCGCGGGCTCGCGACTGAGGTCGACGACCGCGAGGCGCGACGCCTGCTCGAGCGAAACCACCAGCCGGCCGTCGTCGAGACGGACGAACTCGTGCGGGCCGCCGGGGAGGGCGACGCGCCGGATCGCTCCGTCGGTCGTGTCGAGCACGACGAGGGCGTGCCCGCGGAGATCCGCGACGGCGATCACGGCCGGAGGCGCCGGCGGCTGCGCACGGACGGCCGGCGACGCCAGCAAGGGCAGCGCGAAGAGCAGTGCGGCGATCAGCGCGAGCGCGAAGAGCGCGACGAGCAGCGCGCGATCATGGAAGCGATCGAGGGTGCGGTGCAGCGACGTGCGCACTAGTACCTACTCACGGAAGTGACCGACGCTTCACAGCCCCGCTCATCCTGAGGACGCGGGGCATGGGGCGACCCGACACGCGCTGCAGGCTGGCGCCCACCGCCGGACGGCGCTCCGGGTGCATGCGCGTCCTTCGACAGAGCCTGTCCCGAGCGAAGGCAAGGGGCTCAGGATGAGCGGGAGGGGACCGGGCGCCGGCCTTGCTGGGGACCGGGACACTCCATCGCCTGCGGAACGGACAACTCGGTCGAGCGGCTCCCGGCACTGCCCCGGCGCGCTTGCCATACAGCGCTCACTTTCCTGACGAGGCGCTAGGCCGCGCTCTGCTTCTCACGCTTCCCCGCGTTGCGCGCGTCCTGCAGTCGCTCCCACGCCTGGCGGGTGAGGCCGGACTGCTTCTTGGCGTCCGGGAAGCGCGTGGCCGTCTCCAGCCAGCGTATGGCCTCGGCAACCTCGCCCAGACGCAGGCTCAGGTCGCCGATGATGTACGCGGCGCGCATGGCGCTCTCGTCCGAGATCGAAGCGTCGCGCTCGAACGCCTCGCGATAGGCGTCGCGCGCCTCGCCGAGGTGGAGGAGCTCGGTCTCGACGTCGCCGCGCTCGCGCGCGATCCAGGAGCGACGGTGCAGCAACACGGCGCGGCGGCGCTCATTCGAGGCGCGGCCCGCGTACGACTGCAGCGCCAGGTCGATCGCCAGCCCCGCCGCATCGAGGTCGCGCATGCCGCTGAAGTCGCGCGCACCCAGCGCATCGCGCTGGGCCTGCGAGGCGACCAGCGTCGTGCGCTCGCCCTCGCTCAGCGAGCCGAAGTCGTCCAGGTAGGCGGCGTACCCGCACTGGGGGCAGACGACGATCGAGTAGCGGGCGGGATCATGGGTGGCGTACACGACCCGGAAGTCGGAGTCGCGCGAGCTCGGGCGGACCCCCGAGGTGCGCACGCGCAGGAACTCGAAGGTCGTGCCCGAGACCGGGCAGGTCGTGGTGTCCGAGAAGAAGAAGGTCTCGTCGGCGCCGGGCTTGAGGCGAGCGACCTCGTCCTGCCCGACCTTCGCCGGCGGCGGCGACTCTGCGACCGCGGTGGGTTCCGCGGTCACGTCGACGACGGCCTGGGAGACGGTCCGTTGAACGGCGCGGCCATCGCTGCGGCCCGCGAACGCGGCCAGCAGGTCGAGCGCGAGCTCGGGCGCGACCTTGAACGCCTCCCCGAGTTCCGCGACCGGTATGCCGAGCAGTACGGCGTCCTCGCTCGCGACGGCCGAGGCGGACGTCGGACGTCCGCTGATCGCGGCGATGTGGCCGGCGAGGTGGCCGGGATGCCCCTCCGCGACCACGGCGATCTCGCCGTTCGGGTCCACGATGCAGAAGTCGATGCGCCCGCGCAGCACGACGTACACGCGATCGGGCACGACGCCCTGCGGGTAGATCGTGTCGCCTTCCTTGAAGCGGATGGCGTACTGCAGGAGCTGGCGATACGTGCTCGGGAAACCCATACGTTCGTCGTCCTCGGGGCGTGGGAGCAGATACGCCGCCGGCCGGCCGCGCAGCCGGTCGCCGGCGCTCAGGTTGATTGTCGGTACATCGGGACGCCTTCTGCATCGCCGCCCCATGGCGGCGATGCCGGCGCCGATCCGACGGGCCGCGCTAGCGGGTCAGGTTGACCAGGCCCTCGAGCATCTGGTCGGCCGTGCTGATGATCTTGCTCGAGGCCTGGAAGCCGCGCTGCGCGATCACCACGTTTGTGAACTCACGGGCGAGGTCGGTGTTCGAGCCCTCGAGCACGCCCGCGCCGATGGCGCCGCGGCCTCCGGTGCCCGGCGTGCCGACGATCGGCGTGCCGGAGTTCGCGGTCTCCTCGAAGTTGTTCGAGCCCGCGCGCTGGAGGCCGCCGGGGTTGGTGAACAGCCCCATGGCCATCTGGCCGAGCGGGCGCGTGGTGCCGTTGGAGAAGATGCCGGTGATGTCACCGCCCGGCCCGACCGAGAACGAGACGAGCGCACCGGCCGCATAGCCGTCGTTGAAGGTCGACGCGAGCTGACCGGCTGCGGCGAACTGCGTGACGCCGTCGACATTGACGTTGACCGCGACCGGCGAGGTGGCCTGTGCGCCCGCGATCAATGCGACGGACAGTCGCAGCGGCGAGCCCGCGGCCGGGTTCGTCATGCGGCCGGCCGCGTCGAAGGTGACGGGCGTGTCCGCGGCGTTCACCGTGCTGGCGGCGATGTCGACGTTCGGGTCGCTGCTGGCGAGCGTGACGTCCCAGGTGTTCGCGCCGTTCTTCGTGAACTGCATCTCCACCGGGTGCGCCTCGCCCAGCGAGTCGTAGACCTCGGTCGTGGTCGAGAACATCGTCGCGTCCGCGACGCGCGAGTCGACGTTGCCCTGGAGGGTCAGCGCTCCCGAAGCCTGGGCGCCGATGGACTGACCGTAGGGGATCGCGATCGACCCGATCGGCACCGTGGTGTCGACGGTGCCGGCCGCATCGGCGCGCCAGCCCTGGACCTTGAAGCCGTTCGTCGGGTTCACGAGCTCGCCCGTGACCGAGACGTCGAATGCGCCGTCACGCGTGTAGAAGCTGCGCGCGCCGTCCTTGACGATGAAGAAGCCGTTGCCCTGGATCGCGAAGTCCGTGCTGCGGCCGGTGGCCTGGAGCGAACCCTGCCCCTGCAGCACGTCGATGGCGCCGAGCTTCATGCCGAGACCGATCTGCATCGCGTTCGTGCCGCCGCGGTCGGCCGTCGGCGCGCTGGCGCCGGAGATGTTCTGGGTGAGCATGTCCTGGAAGGTCACACGGCTGGCCTTGAAGCCCTGCGTGTTGACGTTGGCGATGTTGTTGCCCACCACGTCCATGAACGTGATGTGGTTCTGCAGGCCGGCGATCGCTGCGAACAGTGCCTTCATCATGAGCGGAGTGCGGTCCTTCCCCGGGCTGTCCCGGATGCCCCGTCGGGGGCGATGGTTTCAGTTGGTCGATCGGCGCGGAGCCTCCGATGAAGGTCCAGCCACCGCGCGCCTGTGTCTCGAATCGCTGTTGGTCCGGGAGCGGCCCGCGTCCCTCGGTGAGGGGGCGCGACCCGTCCGGTCAATGTGCGATCACCACGCTGTCGATATTCGTGAACACGTGCTCCTTCTGACTGCCTTCGTCCATGGCCGTGACCACGGTGTGGTTCTGGATGCTGACGACCAGCGCCAGCTCGTCCAGCAGGATCAGTGAGTCCTTTGCACCCTTCGCCTCCGCGCGACCGACGGCCTGTTGCAGCCGCTCCATCTGCGCCTGGTCGATCTGCAACCCGCGCTGCTCGATGCGACGCATCGCGTGCCGCGAAAACTGGATCCCGGCGCTCTCCCCGGCGAGCACCGTCGCGAACGACTGCCCGCCGGTCCGTCCGGCGCCCGACGCGGTCGCGGTCCC
>JBBDXH010000209.1:0-5669 GCA_040902395.1 Dehalococcoidia bacterium | reverse complement strand
CCCGCCGGGTGTGTTCAACGTCGTCTGCGGCGCCCCCGACACCGGACGCGCCGCCGATGCCATCGAGCATCACGACACCTCCAGCACCTTCGATGCCGGCACCGACATGTTGCCCACGTGGACGATCGGCGAGCCGTTCTCGAACGTGACGCGGCTCACCACGCCCGATATCGCCTGCTGGCCGCGTGGCATCCCCGTCACCGGGTCGGCCCCGCCGTCCACCAGCGCGGTCACATTGCGGCCGATCAGGGCCGAGCCGTTTGCGAGACCGGCGACCTCGACCAGCTTCTCGATCGCCCTCGACATGGCGGTCATCGAGTCGAGCGACTCGAACTGCACCATTTGCGAGAAGAACTGGCTGTTGTCCTGCGGCTCGAGCGGATTCTGGTTCCGCATCTGCTCGACCATCACCTTGAGGAAGTCCTGCTGCCCGAGCTTCGTCCCGGCCAGACGCTGCGACGTCGGGATCGTCACATCGTCCAGGCTCTTCCCGTAATTCGCGTTGATTTCCATGCTGTCCTCCTGTGCCGGCTATGCCAGCAGATCGACGCTGCCGGCGCGTGCGTTGGCCGTCTGCCGCGCTCGCTCCGTCGCCCCGACTGCTCCGCCGGTACCCGCGCCCGCCGCGCCCCGGCGCCCGCCGGCGCGGTCCATAGCCGCGACCGGCGACCAGGTCGGGCGGTCGCTCTGCTCCTGTCCCTGGCGGGCGTGGCCCTGGAAGCCGGAACCGCTGCGGTTCCCGTCCAGCGCCTGCTCACCGAGCGACGGATCCGTGTGCCGGACGTCCAGGCGCTCGACCCGCAAGTCGCGAGCCTCGAGCGCGCTGTGGAGCGCCGGCAGGTGCTGCTGAATGAGGTCGCGCGCCGCGGGCGACGAGGCGTCGATCGCGATGCGCACACCCTGCGCGCTGTCCTGGATGCGCACCGTGAGATGGCCCAGCTCGGGCGGGTTGAGCACGAGTCTCAACTCGTTGTCCCCCGAGAGCGTGGCCCGCTGCACCGTGTCCGCCAGCTGCGCCACGAGCGCCGCCGGGCGTGCCGCCGGCAGCGGCGCCGCCGAAACGGCCGCGTCGGTCACGGCCGGCGCCTGGCCGGCATCCCCCATCCCCGCGAGCGGGTGGGCGGCCGGGCCCGCGGGACGCGCCGCGACCGGCCCGTCCGCGCGGGACTCGCCACGTGCCGTGTCGCCGGTCTGCTCCGTCAGCGCGCGCTGTATGCGCGCCGCGAGCGGTGACCCAACGGAATCGATCGCCAACCCGGCGTCGTCGCCGGTCGCACGTACGGGCTGTGCCTGCCGGGTCTGCTGAACCTGGACCTGCTGGACCGGGCCCTGCTGGACCGGGACCTGCTGTGCCTGCTGCGCCTGCTGCGCCTGCTGCGCCTGCTGCGCCTGCTGGACCGGCCGGGCCGGGGCTCGGCCCGGGTCGGCCTGCATGCCCGCGACGTCGACCGTCTCGCGCGGACGCTCCGCCGTCGCGGACGTCGTCCCGAGCGCCGGTGCCATGGCCGCTGTGGTCGCGGAGGCGACCGCAGCGCTCGGCGCACCGCTCGCCGTGCCGCCGCCCGCCGGCGTGCCGGCGTCGGTGAGCGTGGCGGCTGAGGCGGGCCCGGCGTTCGCGCCGGGCTCGCGCAGCAGTTGCGCGAGCTCACCCGTGGCGTCGGTGGCGCCCGTGCCGGCGAGCGCGTGCGCTGCGGAAGCGGCGGAGGCCACCCCGTCGATCGCGCGCGCCACGTCATCCGGCGTGATCACCTGTGCCGGCACCAGCATCGTGGACATCAGCGCCTCGTATGCCACTCGTAGCCCTGTGTGCTCGTCACGTTCGACCCCCGCGAGGCGGTCCGGCCGAATGCGATCGACGGTGTCTGCAATCTCAGCAGCGATGCCTTCCGCGCCCGTGGCTCCCGGCTCGCCCGCGGCCGGCTTGAGGCCGGACAGGAGCTGTGCCAGATCCAACGTGGGAGACTCGCCCGTGGTCGGCGCCCCGGCGCCCCGCGTGCTCACCTCGGCCTCTGCCGCGGCCATCACGCCGGCGAAGATCCCGTCCCCGGTCGCCCCGGCCGCAGTGGCCCGTGCGTCCGGCGGCGCCTTCGCCCCGGCAGGCGCCAGGCCGATCGGTCCCGGCACTGAAACTGAAATGGTTGTCACCACATTCGTCTCTTTCCTCCACTGGTCCCGTGTGTCCGGCCGCCCCCACGGGCGGCCCGCCCCCGAACGGGGGTTCCACGCGAATCGGCGCTCGTCGCTAGACCTGCATCCGGAAGATCTCCTGGTATGCGTCGACGAGCTTGTTGCGGATCTGGATCGCCAGGTCGAACGAGAGCGACTCCATCTGCATCGACAGCGCGACGTCGTGCAGATCCGCGCTTCCGCCGACCGCGAGATCCTGGATGCCCCTGTCGCCCGTCTGGGAGGCGGCGGTCAGGTCCTGGAGGATCTGGCCGAAGGCGCCGCCGGCGCCCGTTGCCTCGCCGCCGGTTTCGATCCCCGGCCCGGGCATCCCCGACGTGATGCCGGACAGTCCCGCGCCGATGCCGCCGATGATGCTCATCCTGTGTTCCTCTCTCGGACGGCAGCGACTAGCCGCGACCGATGTTCAGCGCGCTTTGCGCGAGCGACTTGGTCGCATTGAGCACGGTGACCGTGGCCTCGTAGGCGCGCTGGGCGCCCACCAGGTCCGTCATCTCCGTGACGATGTCGATGTTCGGGAGCAGCACGAAGCCCTCGGCATCGGCGTCGGGGTGCGCGGGGTCGAAGACGCGGCGGGGGGCCGAGTTGTCCTCGTGGATGCCCGTGACCGCAACGCCCGAGCCCGGCTCGTTCGCCCGCGCGCGCCCGAGGAAGTCACGGAACGGGACTTCCTGCCCGCGCTCGGCGAGCAGCACGGACTGGCGGCGGTACGGCCCGCCGTCGGCGCCGCGCGTGGTGTTCATGTTCGAGACGTTGTTCGCGATCGTGTCCATGCGCACGCGCTGCGCCGCGAGCGCGCTGCCGGAGATCCTGAGGCTGCTCCAGAGTCCCATGAGTGCTTCCTTACCCGCCGCGAATGACTGAGCGCAGCGTGTTGATGCGGGTCCCGATCGACTGGCTCAGCGCCTGGTAGCGCAGCTGTGTGTCGACCATGAGCATCATTTCCTCGTCGACGTCGACGGTGTTGGCATCGTTGCGGGAGGCGACCACGTCGCGGCTGCGCGAACCGGACGCGAGCTCGCTCGCGGTCCCGCCACCGCCGAAGTGCCGCGGGTCGGTGCGCGTCAGCCCGCCGCGCGAGCCGGTCGCCGCGACCTCCTGGCGCAGCGTGTCCTCGAACGAGACCTCGCGCCGCTGGTAGCCCGGGGTGTCGATGTTCGCGATGTTCGAGGCGATGGCCTGCTGTCGCTGCGAGAGGCCGGTCAGGCCCTGGCGAGCGGCACGGAACGAGGTGGTATCGAAGATTGAGCCCAGCATGGTCAGCTCGCCTCCTCTGCGCTCGCCGCGGAGGCGCGGATGTAGCGTTGCGCGGCGATCTCGTCGAACTGGCCGTTCTCGCGGCGGTTCTCGACGCCGCGGCGCTCCGTCGCGTGCTGCTGCTCGAGCTTCTCGAGCAGCTGCTTCTCCTTGAGGATGGCGATCAGTTCGCCGCGTCCCTCGAGCACGCGCTCCTCGATCGCCGTCACGATCTCGGTCTGGCGCGTGATCGACGCTTCGAGCACGTCCAGGTAGCCGAGGGCCGCGTCGAGCCGGCTGGGGTCGATCGCGCCGGCGCGCGCGACCTGCTGGAGCGAGTGCAGCTGCGCCTCCTCCTTGTCGCGGAGCGTGCGCAGGTCGTCGTTGGTGCGTCGCTGCTCGGCGGTCAGCGTCGCCAGCTCGAGGGTCTTTGCCTCTTCCTGGCGGCGCTTGTGATCGAGCACCTGCTGCAGGCGGAATGTGCCGGCCATGTGCGTACTCCTACTCCCCGACGCCGACCGCGGCGGAGAGCCGCTGGATCGTGGCGTCGAGGTCGTCGAACTCATCCGGCGACTGGCGCAGGAAGCGCTCGATCGCCGGGAGGTGGTCAATCGCGTCGTCGAGCGCGGCGTCCGTGCCGCGGTTGTAGGCGCCGATCTGGACGAGATCGCGGGACCGCTCGTAGCGGGCGAGCAGCTCGCGCAACCGCCCCGCCGCGGCACGGTGCGCGGGCGTGGTGATCGAGGGCATCACGCGCGACACGCTCTGGAGCACGTCGATCGCCGGGTAGTGGTTCTGGATGGCGAGCTGCCGCGACAGCACGATGTGGCCGTCGAGCGTCCCGCGCACGGTGTCGGTGACCGGCTCGGTGAGGTCGTCGGACTCGACGAGCACGGTGTAGAAGGCGGTGATCGTTCCGCGGTCGGAGGTGCCGGCGCGCTCGAGCAGCCGCGAGAGCTGCGAGAAGACGGAGGGCGTGTAGCCCTTCATCGTGGGCGGCTCGCCGAGCGCGAGGCCGATCTCGCGCTGCGCCATCGCGAAGCGCGTGACCGAGTCCATCATCAGCGTGACGTTGAGGCCCTGCTCACGGAACTCCTCTGCGATCGTGGTGGCGACCCACGCGGCGTTGAGCCGCAGCGGCGCCGGGTCGTCGGAGGTGGAGACAATCACCACGCTGCGGCGCAGCCCGTCCTCGCCGAGGTCGCGCTCGATGAACTCGCGGACCTCGCGGCCGCGCTCGCCGATCAGCGCGATCACGTTCACGTCGGTGGAGGCGTTGCGCGCGATCATCGCGAGCAGCGTGCTCTTGCCTACGCCCGAGCCGGCGAAGATGCCGATGCGCTGTCCGAGGCCGCACGTCAGCACGCCGTCGAGCGCGCGCACGCCGGTGGAGAGCGGCTGGTTGATGATCGAGCGCGAGAGCGCGTTCGCCGTGCCACCGGCGCGCGGCTGGCGGAACGAGGCGGCGAGCGGGCCCAGCCCGTCAATCGGGCGTGCGAGGCCGTCCAGCACACGCCCGAGCACACGGTCGCCGACCGGGATGCTGAGCAGCCCGCCGTGCGACTGCACGCGCGCTCCGGCCTGGACGCCGCGCAGGTCGCCCAGCGGCATGACCAGCGTGCGGTCGCTCTTGAAGCCCACGATCTCGGCCTGGATCGGCTCGCCGCCGAGGCGGTCGATCGTGCACGTCTCGCCGAGCCGGCCGGGGATGCCCTCCACCTCGACCAGCAGTCCGATCACCTGGCTCACGCGGCCGCGCACGCGCATCGGCGCGACGCCGTCCAGCAGTTCGCGGTAGCGCTGGAGATCGATCGTCTGTGCGTCGGTCATGCCGCTTCCGCCATCTGCGTGTCTGGCATCGCGCCCCGGAGCAGGCGTGCGATCTCGTCGAGCTGCACGTCGAGGCGCGCGTCGATCTCGCCGGCGGCGGTGTCGATCACGCAGCCGCCCACCGCCACCGTGTGGTCGTTGAGGACCGCGAACGGCACGACCTCGCCGTGGCGCTCGGCCATGCCGGCCGAGACCACCGAGTGGTCGTCAGGATGCACGCGTACGCGCACCACGTTCTGCGCGCCCGCGCGCTGGAGCGCGCGCTCCACCGTGTCCAGCACCAGCGTCGGCTCGAGCGCGACCTGCGCCCCGAGCACGCTCCGGGCGACGTCGATCACGAGTTCGATCACCTCGCGCTCGGTGGTGCGCAGCAGCCGGTCGTGGATGGTGTGCGCCTCGCGCAGCGCGTGCTGGAG
>JBBDXH010000208.1:0-13429 GCA_040902395.1 Dehalococcoidia bacterium | reverse complement strand
GAGTTCATTCCGGCGCAGATCGTGTCGTGGAACCAGTTCAAGCAGACGTTCCCCGACGCGCTCGTGCTCTCGCGCGAAACCGGTTTCTCGCGGCCGTACGGCGACAACCCTTACTTCGGGTACGACCAGGTCGGCACCCCCACCTTCTTTCCGGTCCCCCTCGACGACCCCCGCCTCGATGCGAAAGCACGCGTCCTCACCGTCGAGCGCGACGGCGATTATGTCGCGTTTCCGTTCAGTGCACTCGAAGAGCACGGCGTGATCCATGCGGACGTCGGCGGCGCACCCGTGGTCGCGTTCTGGCAGCCGGGCACGCTCTCCGCGCTCGACCAGGGTGCGATCAGCGGGAGCCGCGACGTGGGCGCGGCCGCTGCGTTCGTACCGGTGGTCGACGGCGAACGGCTGACGTTCGAGGCCCGTGACGGCGCGATCGTCGACACTGCAAGCGGGAGCACATGGAACGTGCTCGGCCGCGCCGTCGACGGCCCACGCGCCGGCGAGGTGCTGGCGCCGGTGTTGTCCGCGAACCACCTCTGGTTCGCGTGGGCGGTGTTCCGCCCGGAGACGCGCGTGATCACGGGCCCCGAGTAGCCCACGCGGCGCGGCGCGGGCTCCGGCGACCGCGGCGCCGAACGGCGGTCGCGTCAGGGACGCCGCCGCGGGGCCCACGTGACAGCCCGGCTGAGCCGCGACGGATGTCCGGCGTTCAGCCGGCGGCCTCGGACTTGCGGAGTGACACAAATACGCCCGGCAGCAGCCCGCCCTGTGCCCGCTGCTCGTCGGGGTCAGCGGACACGGCCAGGCGCTCACGGGCACGCGCCAGCACCGCACCCAGCACGGTCTCCGTGTAGAGCCACCGCGCCAGCTCGTCGCCGCCCGGCGGGACCCGGCTCGGTCGCGCGGTCGCGGCCTCGAGGTAGAAGGCGCGCGCGTCATCCGCGAGGTAGCGGAACAGTCGCGGGAGTTCGTGGGCGGTGCCGGGCGGCGCGGCGACGGTCTCGCCCGCGGCAAAGCGCGCGAGCGTCTCCACGATCGCGTCGATCCCCGACGCGTCGAGCCCGCTGACACCGATCGTCGTGCGGCCGCGTGCGCGGAGCGCCTCCTCGTACCACGGCCGCAAGCGGGCGACTTCATCGAGCACGGCACGCACGGTCCGCTCCGCGTCGGTGGCGCCTTCGTCCGGCGGCGGGAGCGAGATCGGGCACGCCCAGCCCTCCTCTTCGGCTGCGACCGGGGCTTCGATCGGGTAGTCAGCGATCACCGGGCCCGCCGGGCGCTCGAGCAGCCCCAGGGCGGCCTGCACTACCCCACGCTGGAACGCACGGTCGTTCGGCACGCCGAGCGGGCGGCCGAACTCGAACGGCACCCACAGGGTGCGCGGCGGATGCACATGCTCGCTGTGTTCCCGGACGAGGCTGATCCCGACGGTCGCCACGCCTTCGGCTTCGATGTAGTGGGCGAGCGCGCTCACGGCGCGCGTGCAGAACGGTCAGACGGGGACGAGCAGCGCTGCGTGAACGCCGTCCTCCCTCAGCAGCCTGCCGACTTCATGGCCGCTCTCCACCATGCGCGTCGGGTCCGTCGCGCCCATGAACGAGTAGTGCCAGTCGGCGACAGATCCGATGTGTCCGGCGGCCGCCAGTTCGTGCAGGTGCCCGACCGGGAAGACCAGCTCGGAGTCCTGCTGGAATCCGCTGCGGTCGAAGTTCACGCTGACATGGCTCATCACCAGGTCGGCGGGGTCGACGTACGCAGGGAGGATCCGATAGTCGATGGCACCACCCGCGAACGCCCGGTCGCTCCGCCGATGGATCCCCGCGGTAGACACGATCGCTACGCGGCACTCGGCGAGCGGAGGCGGCGCAACCCACGGCGTGGAGTCGAACGCGGGCAGCGGCAGACGCTCGAGCGCCGCCGCTGCCTCCGGAGCCAGATCGCTGAGGCGGGCCATGCGCGGAGGATGAACGCCTCGCGTGCTCCGAGATGTGATCGCGCACACAACAGCGCGCTCGCCGCCGCCGTCCCGCCTGCGCAACGTTCCCCTGAGCGCGCTCGCGAGGTCTCTGTTCTGGGGCGCGGCGCGAGCGGATCCCGGCTGCGCCGGGGCCGTATTTCCACGTCTCGTGCGTGCCCCGAGCGCGCCTGAAGGGTTCGGCAGGGAAACGCGAGCGGACCGCGCGGACAGCGTATAACTGCGCGAGTTTTGCTCGGCCTCGCAGATTCGGGGGCACAGCGCTCAGGCCTGAAGGCTTGGAAGGCAGACGCTCTGCCAGCTGAGCTACCCCCGCGCGGCGCGCCCGATCTGTGTACCGCGTCGGCGGGCGGCGTGCCAGTCGTCGCGTCGCAAGCGCGGAGTGCATGGCGGGCGGTGAGCGGATCACGTACGCGGTGGCGTCCGTGCAACGCGCCGGCGGCGGTGACTCTCGCCGGCACACGGCCCTCGCCGCCGCTACGCCTCCGGCACCGCACAGGCGTTGGACACGGTGATGACCATGACCATCTTCCCGAGGCCCGCCGCCGCGCGCGTCGCCTCGTGCAGAGCGGCGAAGAGCGCGGCGTCGTCGCCGGAGAGCACCGTGCTCATCGGGCCGGGCGCCACCTGCAGTCCATGCGTCTCGAACACCCGCAGCACCTCGTCGATCGCCGGAGAGAGTTCCTCCTGGCCGAGGGGATAGAGGCTGACCTGCGCCGCAAGCTCACTCATCGCGTTCGACCTCCATGCCGGGGTTACGGCTTCGTCAATGAGAGCGCGACGAAGCCGGCGTCCGCCTCCGCGCTCATGGTGATCAGCTGCGCGGGAGACACGCCCGGCGCCTCGAACAGGGCCGATCGCGCTCCGGTCCGCTGGAGCCCGGGCGCGGCACCGAGCGTTTCCACCTCGTCTACCGAAAAGAAGCGCGCACCGTGGAACACCGATTGCGGGTCGCTGCCCTGTCGCTCGTAGGCGGCAGCCCACGCGCCGGTCCGCGCGAAGAAGCCGAGCACGAAGCGCCCGCCCGGGCGCAGCACGCGGGCGATCTCTCGCATCGCCTCCGCTGGCGCGGCCAGGAACTCGAAGACCGCCACGGAGAGCACGGCGCCCACGTTTGCGTCGCGAAACGGCAGCGCTTCGGCAACGCCGAGAACGACGGAGGGCATCCGCCGCGCGGCGATCGCCAGCAGGGCGGGCGCGGGGTCCAGACCGACCTCGGCGCCGAGATCGCCGCCGAAGCGCCCGCTCCCGGTCCCGACATCGAGCCACGGGCGCTCCGCCCCGTCGAGCAATGCACGGACGGCACGCTGCTCCGCGTGCAAGACCACAGCGCCCGCCGCGGAGTCGTACCAGGCGTCATACTCAGCAGCCGACGCCGCGCCGCGGGCGAACGCGTTCGTGCGCGTGCTCATCGCGAAACCGCTCCTGCCTGCACACCACCTCCGACTTTGCCCGGGCGCGCTCCGCACGCCGGAACGCGGGCTGTGGATGAGCGCCGCCGCTCTCGCCCGCGCGAGCGTCCCGAAGATGGCCCGACAGCCTGCGCGCACGATACGGCCATCTTCACGGGTCGGAAGCCACCCTCGGAATGGGACTCCCGGCCCTCGGCCGTGGACGCAACCCGCTGCGATAGGGCCTCGGCGGGCGGCTCGGGAACGGCCGCCGGTGGATGCCGTGGGTGTCACTCGACGACGACGCGCGGGCGGTCGAGTTCGTGCTCGCGCGCGACGTGAGCGCGCGGTCAACGTGAGCACTCCGGGAGCCGGTCATCAACCGCGACTGCACGCGCGCGCTGGCGCGCACGATGCACCGACCGGCGCTCTTCCCCGCCCCGCGCCCGGCGCTGCGCATGGCGCTCGGCCAGGCCGCGAACCAGCGGCTGCTCGCCGGCACGCGCGCGGTTCCGCAGCGCCCGACCGCCGCCGGGTTCGCATTCGAGCACCCGCGCGTCGGGGGACGCGCTGGCGGCCATGCTCGGCTCGTCTGCGCCCGAGCGGCTGAGCGCGGCCTGACTCTTCGGGTGACCGCGGTCGGCCGTGGAGCAATCCGGGCAAGCGTGGTGCGGTCGCCTACCGCGCGGGTCGCGCGCGTCCTGCCGGTGACCCGCGCAAGCAACCACCGCCGTTCCCGCTCAGGCCGGCGATTCCGCATCGCGCGCGGCGTCCGACCTCACCCGCACGGCTCTGCGCCCGGCGCTCGTCAGTCCTCCACGACGAGGGCTGAGTTGTCGATCAGGCTGCAGGAAGTGCATTCCGCCGCGGTGCAGTCGCCGCCGCCGCCCGCGGCGATCTCGGCCCGCAATGCGCTGAGCGTGCCCCGCAATTGCACGAGCTCGGAGATCGCGTGATCGACCTCTGCCAGGCGACGATTCACCGTGTCCTGCAGCGCCTGCTCGAAGGCGCGGCAGCTCTCGTCGAAGGCCAGGTGAACGAGGCGAGCCACTTCGGCGAGCGGAATCTGCAGTAGTCGCGCCTGCTGGATGAGTCGCAGGCGGCGCAGGTCTGCCTCCGTGTACAGGCGATACCCGCCCTGGGAACGCTCCGACTCCGGGAGGAGCCCGATCTCCGAGTAATACCGCACGGTCTTCACCGGAAGTCCGGTTGCTCGGGCGAGCGCGCCGATCGTGAGTTGCGGTCCCGACATGTGCACCTCCCGAGATTCGCCAGGGGTCGCAGAGAGGGCCTTGACCCTCCTCTAACTGGAGAGTTTAGCATGGCAGTCGAACCCGTCCATGTGCTGAGGAGATGAACCTTGATCCTGACAGAACAACAGCGCGAACTCGTGGCGATCGGCGCGAGCGTCGGCGCCGGCTGCTTCTCGTGTCTTGACCACCACGTCACGGAGGCCGGTCGTGTCGGCCTGGATGAATCGATCATTCTAAGGGCAGTCGAGGACGCGGAGTGCGTGAAGCGCAGCGCGTACAACGAGCTCGCCGCCCACGCCCGCAAGACGCTGCGACTGGCGTACCAGATGCCGCCGGACTGCTGCTCCGACAGCACCCTCGGCAAGGAGTTCGTGTCCCTCGGTTCCGCCGTCGCGGCGAATGCCCCGCAGCAGTTGCAGAAGCACGTGGAAGGCGCGCGCGCGCAGGGCATGACGGAGGCGCAGATTGGTGACGCAATCGCCGTCGCACGGCAGGTCCAGAGCAGTGCGGCATCCATCACCGCGCGTGAATTGCCCGCCCTCGAGGTCGCCAGGGAGGCAAACGCGCCGATCTGGCTCACCGCGACAGGTCCCGGCGCGGCCGAGGGCGAGGCGTGCGGTCCCGACTGCGGGTGCCAGCAGGAAGCCGTGGCCGTCGGGGCAGACGCCGACACCACGGGGAAGTGCTGCTGACATAGGCCGCTCCCGCTGGACCCCAACGCAAACGGGCTGGCTGAGCCGGCCCGTTTGCGTGTCGGCTCCTCCGCGGCCGGACGAAGAGCCGGCTCGCGCATGACCAGCGACCCTGGCGGGTGCGTCCGCACGGAGACACCATTTCACCGCGACCGGGCAGTCGACATTCCACCGCGACCGGGCAGTCGACCTCAGACGGCGATGACCGCTCCCATCGACCTCAGGGCGACTCAGCGCTGCTACTGTCTCGCCGCGCGAAAGCGCGCGCGTGCGATTACACGGCTCTTCGACGACCGCCTCCGCCCGCACGGGCTCCGCTCGACCCAGTTCTCGGTGCTCGCGGTGCTTTCGTTGCGGGGACCGACGTCGGTCGGCGAGCTCGCCGGACTGCTGGGCCTCGAGCGGACGACCCTGACGCGGAGCGCCGCGCTCATGGAGCGGAACGGCTGGATCCGCGCCGCGCTCTCCGGCGACGCCCGACGGCGCCCGCTGGCGCTGACCGAGTCTGGTCAGCGGACGCTCGAGGGCGCCTTCCCCGCCTGGCAGGAGGCGCAACAGATCGTCGAGTCCGGGTGGAGCGGTGGAAGCGACGGGCGCCCGGGTGCGCCGTGAAGGCACGGACTGATCGAGTGGGACAGGGAGATCGCGATGGCACAGGTGCAGGTCCTGGTCGGCACGCGCAAGGGCGGCTTCATATACAGCTCGGATGAGCGGCGTGAGCGCTGGCAGATCAGCGAGCCGATCATGCCGGGGTGGTCGATCTACCACATGGAGGTCGACACGCGCCGCGCGACCCCGCGCATCTTTGCGGCCGGCGCGCACTGGGCGTGGGGACCGTTCATCGCCCGCAGCGACGACATGGGCAAGACCTGGGACTCGCGCAACCCCGGCCTCGGCTTCCCGAAGGAGGAGGCGAAGTTCGAGGACATGATGTCGGGGACCCTGGGCAGCGTCTGGCAGGTCACGCCGGGACATCCCTCCGAGCCGGGCGTCGTCTACGCCGGCACGCAGCCCGCGGGCCTCTTCCGCAGCGACGACTGGGGCGAGAGCTGGGCGCCGGTCGACGGCATCAACCAGCACGAGTACCGGCCGTTCTGGGGCCCCAGCGGCGGCGGCCAGTCCGCACTGCACTCGATCGCGATTGACCCGCGCGACGCGGCGCACATGTTCGTTTCGATCAGCACCGGGGGCACCTACGAGACGAAGGACTCCGGGAAGACATGGCAGCTCTCGTCACACCGCGTCGTCGCCACCACCGAAATGGCGAAGAACATGGAGGCGGAGTTCGCGAAGCGCTTTCCGGAGCTCGCGGCGCAGGCGGAGCAGGCGTTCAAGCTGCCGGAGAACGTTGACCCCGCCGCGCAGGACGAGTTTCACAAGCTGCAGCTCGATCCGAAGAACCCCGACCGTCTCTGGGGCCAGGCGCACATCGGCGTCTTTCACCTCGACGCCGGCTCGAAGTCGGGCTGGGTGGACGTGACCGAAGGCCTGCCCTCGTTCCACGGCTTCCCGCTGGCAGTGAGCAGGCGCGCGCCGGACGCCGTCTACGTGGTCCCGCTGGCGTTCGAAGCGGACAACTTCCGCGTTTCCCGCGGGCAACTCGCCGTCTGGCGCACCACGGACGCAGGCACGACGTGGGAGCCCCTCACGAAGGGCCTGCCCGGACCGGACGACTACCAGAGCGTCTACCGGGAGGGCCTGGACACGGACGGCCTGGACCCTGAAGGCGTCTACGTGGGCACGAGCAACGGGCAGGTCTTCGCCAGCGCCAACCGTGGCGATCACTGGCAGCGTCTCCCCGGCACGCTCCCACCGGTGCTCACCGTGACCAGCCGGGTGATCTGAGGATCTGCCTGGCTCCAGCGTCCGGCCGAGAGCGGGGCCGCAGGGGCGATTGACCGGTCGCGACGAAGCCTGACCGGGCGGCACGCCTCGGGCTGCCGGCCCGGGCGGTGCCGCCCTGCGCTGCCGACGCGAGTGCTCGGGCGACGCGTCGCCCGGGCCCGCCCGGTGTCACCGCCTCTTCAGACGATCATGACTCGCTGTGGCAGCGCCGCGCCGCGACGTACTCCGCAGACGGGCGTGGACCACGAGTGAGCGGTCTCACCGCATCGCCTCGGCACGGCCGTCTCGTGACCCAGCCCCAGCCCGGAGCGCACACCGCATCCCGGCGCGCCCGGAAGACCTGCCCACGTCTCGCCTCCCCGGAGACGGGGCCCGATTGGCCGGCTCGTTGCGAGTCCACCCGGGCGGCTGTAATGTGCTCGGCGTTACACGTGCTCGTCGTTACAGGGGCCGGCCACCGTGGTGGAATGGCTGCTGCTGTCCTACCGCGTTCCGAATCAGCCAAGTGCGCTCCGCGTGGCGAGCTGGCGCGCGCTGAAGCAGCGGGGAGCCGTCCTGCTCGGGCCCGGGCTATACGCGCTTCCCGAAACCGCGGAGAACCGTGAGGCCCTCAGCGAGCTCTCGGTTCGCATCACGGAAGGCGGCGGCACCGCGATCGCGATGAACGCCTCGGCCATGACCCCCGACGACCAACGCGCGCTGGAGCTCAAGTTCGAAGCCGCCCGACATGACGAGTACCAGCAGGTGATCAAGAGCGCGCACAAGCTCTTCGACCACATCGGTCGCGAGGAAGCGACGCGCGACTATCGCTTCGCGGAGGTCGAGAGCCTCGAGCAGGAGCTCCAGAAGGTCCGCCGTCAGCTCGCGCTGGTCATCGGCCGCGACCTCATCGGGTTGCCGATGCGCGCCGAAGCGGAGGCTGCACTCGCGACCGCGGAAGCGCGGCTCCACCAGTATCTCGACAACGCCTATCAGGAAGAGAACCAGGCGTGAGCGTCACCGGGAGCCATCGCTCGTGAGCGCGACGCTGCTCGTGATCACCGCGACCCTTCTCGCCTCCGCCGTGGAGGCGGTCGAGGCACTCACGATCGTGCTCGCCGTGGGTCTGACCCACGGCTGGCGCACCGCTCTCCTCGGCGTGGCCGCCGGATCCGTGGCTCTCGCCGTCGTCGTGATCGCGCTCGGGCCGGCCCTGGTCGACGTCATGCCGCTTGAGGATCTCCAGGTGCTGATCGGCGTGCTGCTGCTGATCTTCGGATTGCAGTGGCTCCGGAAGGCGATCCAGCGCGCGTCCGGTCGCCGCGCGATGCATGACGAGGAGGCAATCTTCCGGGCCGAGATCGCAGCGCTCGGGCGGGTTGCCGATCCGATGAAGTCAGACCTCGACTGGACCGGGTTCGTCGTGTCGTTCAAGGGCGTCTTCCTCGAAGGTCTCGAGGTCGCGTTCATCGTGCTGACGTTCGGGGCGAACCGGAACAATGCGTTCGGCCCGGCCGCGCTCGGGGCGGTGCTGGCGTTCGTCGTCGTCTCCGCGATCGGCGTGGTCGTGCATCGACCGCTCGCGCGCGTCCCCGAGAATTCGATCAAGTTCGTCGTCGGGCTGTTGCTCGTCGCGTTTGGCACGTTCTGGGGCGGCGAAGGCATCGGCGTCGAATGGACGCTGGGCGATGCGATGATCCCCGTGCTCGCGGTGCTCTATCTCGCGGCTGCGCTTGCGCTCATCGCGACCCTTCGGCGCATCCCGCCCGTGCGGACTTCCGCCGAGCGGGCCGCGCCGTGAAGTACGTCATTGGCTTCGGGCGGTTCTGGTACGACTTCATCGTCGGGGACTCGATGATGCTTGCGGTGGGCGGGACGGGGGTACTCGTGGTCGGGGCGCTGCTCGTGCACGCCGGCATGCTCACGGCCGCTGAGATCGCGCTGCCGCTCACCGTGGTCGCGACCCTCGCGAGCAGCCTCGTCACGCGGCCCTGATGCGCCGCTCGCTCCGCGAGTCACCGCGCCCGGCGGCCGCGGTACCCCCGTCGGCGACTCCCGCCCGCCGTGAGCGCCGCGCTATCCGCCGGCGCCGTAGGCGACGGGCAGGTGCTTGATCCCGCCGATGAAGTTCGAGCGCAGCCGTTCCGGCGAACCCGCGAGCGAAATCCGCGGATAGCGACGGAACAGCTCCTCGAACATCACGCGGATCTCTTTGCGTGCGAAGCCGGACCCCAGGCAGAAGTGCTCGCCGATGCCGAATGCGAGGTGGTCGTTCGGCGAGCGCGTGACGTTGAAGCGGTAGGGATCCGCGAAGACGTCCTCGTCCCTGTTCACGGACGGATACCACATGATCACCTTCTCGCCGGCACTGATCTGCTGACCGCGAATCTCGACGTCCTGCGTCGCCTCGCGCGCCATGTGCACAACGGGCGAGGTCCAGCGCAGGATCTCCTCGACCGCGGAGTCGATCAGCGTCATGTCGGCTTGCAGGCGCGCGCGCTCCGCGGGGTGCTCGCAGAGCGCGATCAGCCCGGACGAGATGGCGTTGCGCGTGGTCTCGTTGCCGGCGACCACGAGCAGGAAGCAGAACTCGAGGATCTCGCGCTCGCTCAGCCGCTCGCCGTCGATCTCCGATTCGAGCAGGATGCTGACGAGGTCGTCCTGACGCGGATGCGCTCGCCGCTCCGCGAGCTGCTCGCGAAAGTAGCCGATCATGCGCATCATGCCGGCCATGTTCGTGACGCGCGCAGCCTCCGCGGTGCCGACGGCTTCCGCGCCGACGGCGCCGGCCCTGGCCGCGGTCGCCTGATATTCGGGGTCGCCCGAGCCGAGGATCGAGTTCGTCAGCTCGAACATCAGCGGCCAGACCTCGCGGTCGAGGCCCATCATCCCGCAGATCACTGCGAGCGGAAGCTGGCTCGACACCTCGAGCACGAAGTCGCCGCTCGGGCGATCGCCCACGCGGTCGAGGATGTCGTTCGTGATCTCGCGGATGCGCGGCTCCATGGCGTTCACCGCGCGGGGCGTGAAGCCCTTGTTCACGAGCCGGCGCATCTGCACGTGCCGCGGCGGGTCCATCGTGATGATGCTCGCGCCGCTCACGCCGATCTGCGCCTCCGCCTGCGCCTGTGCCTCGAGGTCGGGGTGGCGCGGGCCTGAGCCGGCGATGCCGTGCGATGAGATGAAGAGCTCCGGGTGCCGCGACACGAAGAGCACGTCCGCGGTCTTCGTCAGCGACCAGAAGCCGTTGAGCTGCTCGGTACCGGGGTTCCAGTGCACGGGCGCATCGCGGCGCAACAGGCGGAACGCCTCGTGGGCTTCGTTTCGCTCGAACAGGGCCGGATCGGCGAGGTTGATCCCGTGCGGTAGGTCGGTGCTGGCACCCATGGCGGCCTCGATCTGGTGGGAGCTGTTCGCGGCGAAGGTCGAATCAGACGGAGTGTATCGGAGGGCGCGACGGGCGGGTCGCCGGATGCGGCGGCCCCGGCGCGGCGGCGGCGTTCGCCGGGCCGTTCTCGGAGTCGTTCCATCCGCGCGATCGCGTTCGTGGCTGGCGGGTACGGCCCCACGCGGTCCCGCGCGCGCAGTCGCGCGGCTACAGTGCGGCGCATGACGAACGCACCCTCGATCGCGGTCACCGCCCGCCACGCCGAAGCGCTGCGCAGGATGCACGAGGGACCGCAGCTGCTCGTGCTCCCGAACGCGTGGGATGCGGCGACCGCGCGGGTCTTCGCGAGCGCGGGCTTCCCCGCGCTCGCGACCACGAGCGGCGGGGTCGCCAACGCACTCGGGTACGCGGATCACGAGCAGGCGCCGGTCGACGAGATGCTCGCGGCGGCGGCACGCATCACGCACGCCGTCGCCGTGCCCGTCACGGTGGACTTCGAGGCGGGGTACCGGCTCGCGCCCGCGGAGATCGCCCGGAGATTGATCGCGGCCGGTGCGGCGGGGATGAACCTCGAGGACTCCGATCACCACAGCGACGCCCCGCTCGTCGATGCGGACCGACACGCGGAGCGCCTCGCCGCGGTCAAGGCAGCGGCGCGCGCCGAGGGCGTCGACCTGGTGCTCAACGCACGCGTGGACACCTTCATCAACCGTGTCGGCACGTCGGAGGAGCAGCTCTCCGAAGGGATCCGCAGAGCGCGGCTGTATCGGGAGGCCGGCGCGGACTGCATCTACCCGATCATCCTGACCGACGAGCGCATGATCGCCGAGTTCGTGCGGGCCGTCGGGACAATCAACGTGATGGTCCGCCGCGGCGGACCGCTCTCGCCCGCGCAGGCGTCGGCGCTCGGCGTCCGCCGCGTCACGTACGCCACCTCGCTCTTCCGCGAGACGATGACCGTGCTCGACGAGCTGGCGAGGGACGTGCACGCGCAGATCCCCTCGCCCCGCGCCGATTGACGCGCGCGCCGCGCCGCCTGCGTATGCACGGCCGGCGACGGCGGGTGCCCTCTGGGCCGGTGGAACCGCTCCACGCGACCGGCGGCCAGCGCCCCCCCGATCAACGGCCGGGGTCCGTTCGAATCGCTCACCCCGGCACCACCTGGAGCCTGATCCGCGCGCTGCGGTCGCCGGCTGCGCCGCCACGCGCCCATGCCGACCACGCTCACGATCGTGGCCACACGCGGGCGCTTCTGCAGCCGTAGCCGGTACATACACACGCCTCGTGTATGTTCGATACCTGCGCATAGTGAGAGCACCCGATGCGTCAGACGCGAGGCCTCGTTCCGCCCTGCTCGTACGACTCGGCCCCGCGGCCACCCGAGTGATCGGCGAGCCTGCGCCGGCCTACCGGCGCGTTCAGCCCGGGCAGGTCGCGGTGAGGCGTCTGAGTACCTCTGAGAGAGGCTGAGCATGCAGATTCGGGTGGGTTACGAGATGATCTACGACTGCCCCCAGCCGACGCCCATGATCCTGACGCTGAACATCCACCACTCGCGCGTCTCGGACATCATCGTCCCAGACCACCTGATCACCCGTCCCCCGGTGCCGGACGTTGCCTATCGCGACGTATTCGGCAACTGGTGCAGCAGGATCGTCGCGCCGGCGGGCGAGATCACGCTGACGGCCGATGCGATCGTCAGGGACAGCGGTGAGCCAGACGCGATTGCCCCGTGGTGCGAGCAACACGCCGTGCAAGATCTGCCCGAGGAGACGCTGCAGTTCCTCCAGGGCAGCCGATATTGCGAGACCGACCTGCTGTCGGAGAACGCATGGCAGCTCTTCGGCCATTCGGCGACTGGATGGGCACGCGTACAGGCCATCTGCGACTTCGTCCATGAGCGCATCACGTTTGGCTACGAGCACGCTCGTCCCACGAAGACGGCGTGGGAGGCCTTCAACGAGCGGGCCGGCGTCTGCCGGGATTACGCACACCTCGCCATCGCGCTCTGTCGGGCCATGAACATCCCGGCGCGGTACTGCACGGGCTACCTGGGCGAGATCGGCATGCCGCCGCCATACGGCCCCATGGACTTCGCGGCATGGTTCGAGGTCTTTCTCAGTGGTCACTGGCACACGTTCGATGCTCGGAACAACATTCCACGCATCGGCCGCGTACTGATCGCACGCGGCCGCGACGCCGCGGATGTCCCACTCAGTCAGACGTTCGGCCCCAACACGTTGAAGGGCTTCAAGGTCTGGACCGACGAGGTCAGGGAACAACTGCGCTGATCCGATGCCGATACGCGCGCACGCGGCCGCCGCGCCCGTGCCGCCGGGCCGCGCCGGCCGCGACGCCCCACCCGCCTCGGACGATCCCCCGCTGCGCGGTGCGCGAGCTCGCCGCCGCGCCGCCGGGAGCCGACGCCGTGCCGGTGCGAACGCTCGACCGCGCTCCAGCGGACGGGCGGCGGGCAGGGCTCTTCAGCCCGTCCGCTGCTCCGGCGGCGTCGGCGGATCCGCGTTCACCGACCGCAGGTAGCTGAGCGCGCAGCCTTCCGAGCAGTATCCGCACGTCTCCCAGTCGCGCGTGGTCACGTGCATGTGCGGGCCGGGCCGCACGGGCTGGTGGCAGACCAGGCAGAAGACCGAACGCTCGTGCGGCCCGGCGACCGCAACGGTCGCGATCTCGCGGGCTTCGTCCGCCGTCACCCGTTCCTCCCGCCGACCTCGCCGGCCCTTCGGCGTTCGAGCACGTCGCATCGCAGCATCACTGATGCGAGCGTCGTCCGCACGATCACACGCCCGCCTCGCAGGATCGTCCGTCCGGAAGCGTCGGCCGCGAATGCCGCCGCGCGGCGGTCGACGAAGGACGACCGCGCCACCGCTATCGTGAAGCCGGTCGCCGCA
>JBBDXH010000207.1:0-1984 GCA_040902395.1 Dehalococcoidia bacterium | reverse complement strand
TTCGCGCTCCTGTCGCGCGGCGATCAGCTTCGCCTCGGCGATCTCCACCGCGTGGGCATCGATCGGCTGCGTGTTGTGGCACTCGCCAGCCACTCACGCAACCGCTTTGGAGCGAACGTACTTGCGCGGTCGCGCAAGCTAGCCGAACACCGCGGTCGCCGCCATGCGCAGCGCCGCCACGACGACGACGACGGCGAGGACCTTGAGGAGCAGCTGCGGACGCGTTCGGATGGACACCCACGCGCCGATCGGCGAGGCGACGAGCGCGGTGACCGCGACGATCGTCGCGAGCGGAGGATCGATCTGCGCGGTCGCGGCCTTTCCGATCAGCGCCGCGACCGCGGCGAACATGCCGACGCCGAGCGACGTGCCGATCGCGATGCGCGCTGGGACGCGGAGGAGATACACGAGCGCGCCGATGATGGTCGCGATCGCGCCGATGCCGACCATGCCGCCGAAGAAGCCGAGCACGACCGAGATGCCCACCGCGAGAGGCACGTTGAGCCGGAGATCGCCGGTGCCGCCCTCCTGCGCCTCGGCCGGCAGGAGCAGCATCGCCGCGCTGGCGAGCGCGAGCACCGCGAAGACGCCGAGCAGCACGCGATCGCTTACATCGCGCGAGATGAGCGCGCCCGCGAGCGACGCCGCGGCGCCGGGCGGCCCCATGAGCAGCACCAGGCGCGTCGAGACGTTGCCGTATTGGCGGTGGCGGAACGTGCCCAGCAGGCTGCCCGAGATCGCCTGCACGATCGTGAGCCCGGTGATGATCTTCACCGGAAGCGCACCGATCCCGAGCGCCGGAGGTAGATAGAGGAGCATCGGCGTGAGCACCACGCCGCCGCCGATGCCGAGGAGGCCGGAGAGGAATGACGCGACGAGTGCCGACAGCGCCGTGAGGATCTCGGTCTCGTATGCCGTCGGCATGCGCGGTCCTTTATATAGATGGTGATGCGTCCCGTCCTGCTCGCGCTTCTTCTCGGCGCGTGCACCGCGCCGGGTGAGGGCGCGCCCTCGGAGGCCACGTTCACCCTCGGCACGAGCTCGCCCGCACCCGCAGCGTCTGCGGCGACCACGCAGTCACCCGGTGCGCTCGCGTGGCGCCGCATCCCCGACATTCCCACGGGGCGCAGCGAGGTTGCCGCGACGGTGTTCCGGAACGAGGTCTACGTCATCGGCGGTTTCGGTGGCACGCGGGTGGTCGAGATCTTCGACGGGCAGCGGTGGCGGCGCGGACCGGACCTTCCGCTCGGTGTCGATCATCCGATGGCCGCGGCCGTGTCCGAGGCGACCGGCTCCGGCGTGTACGTCCTCGGTGGGAACGCCGGCGGGCCCACGGCGCGCAGCTTCCGGCTCGCGCCCGACGCGACCGCCTGGCGTGAGATCGCCGCGATGCCGGGCCCGCGCTCGCAGGGGGCCGCGGTCGCGCGCGGCTCGCAGGTCTACGTCGTCGGCGGGTATGACGGGCAGCGGCTCGTCGCGCCCACCTACGCGTACGACGCGGGCGTCGATCGATGGCGTCAGGTCGCGCCGATCCCGACGACGCGCGACCATCTCGCTGCGGAGCTCTTCGCCGGGCGCATCTGCGCGATCGGCGGCCGCAAGCTGTCGATGACGACGAACCTCGCGACGCTCGAGTGCTACGACCCCGGTGCGGATCGGTGGGAGGCGATGCCGAGCGCACCGACCGCGCGCGGCGGTGTCGGCGCGGCGGCCGTCGGCGACCGCCTCGTGTTCGTGGGCGGCGAGCAGCCCAGCGGCACGTACCGGGAGGTGGAGATGTTCGACGCGGCGACGGGTGCGTGGTCGCGCCTCCCCGACCTTCCGACGCCGCGCCACGGTATCGGTGTGGTGGCGGTCGGGCGCACGGTCTACGTGATGACCGGCGG
Source organism: Dehalococcoidia bacterium (assembly GCA_040902395.1). Lineage (GTDB taxonomy): Bacteria > Chloroflexota > Dehalococcoidia > UBA2979 > UBA2979 > VGNK01. The sequence continues at coordinate 98 of JBBDXH010000207.1, read as the reverse complement.
TCCGACGCCCGGTGGAAGCCAAACACCGGTATCGGAGGCCCTCGACCTCCCGGCTGAGTGATCCGGCGAACACGAACGGTGTCAGCCGGCGCATTTAC
>JBBDXH010000206.1:0-13746 GCA_040902395.1 Dehalococcoidia bacterium | reverse complement strand
GCCGGCGGCCGGCATCGCGGACGCCCTGCGTGCCGAGCCGTGGGTGCGGGCGGTCGAGATGCCGAGCGACGGCGAGCTGCGCATCGCGGTCGACCGCGTGGACGACGCCGAGCGCGTGGTCAGCGTCCAACCGGAGGAAGCCTCGCTCGAGCAGGTGTTCCTGGAGCTGACGCGATGACGCTCTGGCGGCTCGAATGGCTGCGCTTGCGCCGCACGTGGCGAGGCGTCGGGCTGCTGACGGTGTTCACGTTCTTCGGACTGCTCGGCCCCGTGACCGCACGCTATCTCGCGGAGATCCTCGAACGGCTGGGCACCGCCGGCGTCGAGGTGAGTTTCCCGGAGCCGGTGCCGGCGGACGGCATCGAGCAGTACGTGGGGAACGTCGCCCAGCTCGGGCTGCTGGTGCTGGTGGCGGCGGCGGCGGGTGCGTTCGCCTTCGACTCGCCACCCGAGCTGGGCGCGTTCCTGCGGACGCGCGTCTCGTCGATCCGGCGGCTCGTGTTGATCCGCTTCGCCGTCTACGCGGCGGCGGGCGCGGTCGCGTTCGCGATCGGCAGCGTCGCCGCGTGGTACGAGACGGTGGTGCTGATCGGCGCGCTCCCCGTGGGGCCGATGCTCGCCGGCATCGCGTACGGCGCGCTCTACTTCGCCTTCGTGATCGCGCTCGTCGCGCTCGGCGCGGGCCTGGCGCGCGGGGCGCTCGGCACGATCGTGATCGTGTTCGCGATCGCGATCGCGATCGCCATCCTCGGCATCGTGCCTCCGATCGGCGAGTGGCTGCCGGGCCGCCTCGCCGGCGCGATCGTGGCGCTCGCGCGGGGGGCGCCGGCCACCGACTACCTGCGCGCGGCCGCGGCGACGATCGCCGCGATCGCGGTCGCGCTCGCACTCTCGATCCGTCTGCTCGAGCGCAGGGAGCTGTGAGCGGCGCGGTTGGGGGAAGTGCGTCTCTCGACCCTGCGCGCGCCGAGGCGCTGGTAGCCCCCCTCGCGCAGATGGCGGCGACGCGCTCGAAGCCGAAGGCATTCGCCCCGAGCTGACGGGTGCCGCGGAATGACAGCGCGAGCGTGCGACCGAGCGGCGCCGGGTCGAGCGTCCGCCCTGTGGGTCGCGCTCGTGCTCGCCACGTCCTTCGTGCTCGTGATCGCCGTCGATCTGACGGCGGGACGATTGCGCCGCCTGGCGTAGTGAGCGGCCGCGTCGACAGGCGTTGGGCGGTATGCGTTGCGTGATTGACTGCCCGCGTTCGGCGGACCGAGAATCGGATTTGAGGGTCAGTACTACAGCCGTTCGCGCCCACGGCACGCGGAGCGGCGGCATCAGCCGTCGTCCATGCGTGACGTGCAGCGGCGCGCACGGCAACCGGAGGGAAGTGGATCAGATGGCCGACGTGAACTACTGGACAACGCGAGGCTTATCGCGACGCGCAGTGATCCGCGGCGCCGCGGTGGCCGGCGCAGGCATGGCCGGCGCCGCGCTGATCGGCTGCGGAGGCGGCGACGACGAGCCCGCCGCGCCCGCGGCGACGGCCGCCGGTGGCGGCGCGGGCGCGGCAAGCGCGACCGCGACCGCAACGGAGGCCGCCGCGGCGTCGACGGGGCCGGTGAAGGGCGGGACGCTGCGGTTTGCGTCCGGCTCGGCGATCGCCCACTTCGACCCGCACCAGAGCGTGACGCCGGCTTCGCAGACGAACCTGTGGCACTTCATCGGCAACCAGCTCGTACGCATGCACTCCGCGAAGCTGCTCGTTGAGGGCGATCTGGCGATGTCGTGGGAGATCCCGGACCCCCAGACGTTTACGTTCAAGCTGCACCCTGACGCGAAGTGGGGTGCCGAAGCGCCGCTGAACGGCCGCCAGATCACGGCGGAGGATGTCGTCTATAGCCTCAAGCGCACCGCGACTGACGACGTCCTCTACGTGCGCAAGTCGCAGTACAGCAACGTCCAGTCCTTCGATGCGGTGGATGACACCACCGTCCGCCTCGTGCTCTCCGAGCCGTCGGTCCCGTTCCTCGCCACGCTCGGCGACGTCTACGAAACCGTGGTCGCGCGCGAGGTCGTTGAGCAGCACGGGGACCTCAAGCTGGTCGAGTCCGCTCACGGCGGCGGACCGTTCATCGTCGACAAGGCCAGCTTCGACAAGGAGATCGGCGGTCGCTTCCAGCGCAACCCGAACTACTTCAAGAAGGACGAGGCCGGGACCCAGCTGCCGTACCTGGACGGTGTCGAGTACCAGTTCATCGGCGATGCTTCCGCGCTCTACGCGGCGCTGTCGACCGGCAAGGTCGACGTCGGCGGAGTGGCGCCGGAGAACGAAGAGGACTTCCGCAAGGGCAACGCCGACTGGCAGTTCAATGAGATCAAAGGCCTCAGCCGCGACGGTCTGCTGTTGAACACCACGAAGGAGCCGTTCAACGACATCCGCGTCCGCCAGGCGCTCTCGTACGCGCTCGACCGCAACCTGATCCGCTCGCTGGGCCGTGGGCGCGGGGAGCTCACGCCGGCGGTTTCCCCCGCGATGGACTTCTGGACGCTGCCGCCCGCGGAGCTCGCGACCTTCCCGGGCTTCAAGGGCGCCGACGATAAAGCGGGGCTCGAAGCCGACCGGGTCGAGGCGAAGAAGCTGTACGACGCAGCCGGCGTCACAATCGACATGCCGATGGAGACGACGACCGCGTACTCGTACAACCTGCTCGCCGAGACGGCGATCCCGCAGCTCGAGCAGGTGCTGGGCGCGAAGTTCGCGATCACCCTGCTGGAGTGGGGCGTGCTCAAGGAGCACGAGGCGGCCGGCACGCAGACCATCGGCGCGAGCAACTGGTACTCGGGGCCGGAGCCCGACCTGCACCTGTACCTCTATCACCACCGCGACGGCGGCCGGAACTACTCGAAGCTGGACGACCCGGATCTGAACAGCCTGATCGAGCAGCAGCGCGTCGAGTTCGACACGGCGGCGCGCCAGGACCTCATCTACAAGGCGCAGCGGCGGCAGCTCGAGCTGTCGGCGCCGGTGTGGATCATCGCGCCGGGCGGCCTGTCGGTGCAGGCGCCGTATGTGCGGAACTACGGCGCGCGGCCCGTCGCGGCCAACTGGGACAACGAGACGGTCTGGTTCCAGGCCTAGATGCCCACGCACCGCCGGGGGCGTCGCCGCGGCGACGCCCCCGTACGCTCTCCGAGGGACGCCTCATGACGCAGTACGTGGCGCGGCGGCTCGTGCTGATGGTGCCGTCGCTCATCATCGTCACGCTGATCGTGTTCTCGCTCGTCCGGATCGTGCCCGGCGGGCTGGCGGTTGCCCTGCTGGGCGACGACTTCAGCCTCGAGGCCGAGGCGAAGATCAACCAGCAGCTCGGGCTCGAGGGGCCGCTGCCGGCGCAGTACGTGCGCTGGATCGGCAAGCTCGCCCGCGGCGATCTCGGCGTTTCGTTCCTCGACGGGCGTTCCGTGGGCGAGCTGCTCGTGAAGCGCGCGCCGGTGACGATTCAGCTCAGCGTCATGACGCTGCTCTTCGCCATGACGATCGGGCTCCCGATCGGCCTGGTCGCCGCGCTCAAGCCGAATTCCGCGGCCGATTACATTCTGCGGAGCTTCGCCGTGTTCGGGCTCGCGGCGCCGAGCTTCTGGCTTGCGACGATCTTCCTCGTCTACTCCGCAAACTGGTTCGGGTATTCGCCGCCGATCTTCTACGAGACGCCGTGGTCCAACCTCGGCACGAACCTCCAGATGATGCTGTGGCCGGCGCTGATCTCCAGCGTGGTCGGCGGCGCGGTGATCATGCGCATGACGCGCGCCATGATGCTCGAGGTGATCCGCGAGGACTACATCCGTACGGCCCGGGCGAAGGGTCTCAACGACTCCACCGTGGTGATGAGGCATGCGATGCGCAACGCGATGATCCCGGTGGTCACGATCTTCGGGCTCTCGGTGGCGAACATCCTCAGTGGCTCGGTGATCTCGGAGACGGTATTCGGGCTGCCGGGGATGGGACGCCTGCTCATCAGCTCGGTCACCGCCCGGGACATGCCGGTCGTGCAGGCGATCACGATCATCTCGGCCGTCGTGGTGATGCTCGTCAACATCGGCATCGATCTCACCTACGCGGTGCTCGATCCGCGCCTTCGCTACAGCTAACCCCGACAGCAGCGCGCAGGAAGCGAAATGACGCAGGCGACGACGGCGGCGGACTTCGATCAACTCGGTATCGCGCAGCGTCCCGGCGGGTGGATGCGCGCGTGGCAGCGGACCGGGAAGTTCGCCCGCAGGCAGCCGCTCGGTTTCGCCGGCGCCGTCATCATCGTGCTGCTCATGCTCACGGCGCTCCTCGCGCCGGTGCTCGCACCCTTCCACCCGAACGAGATCTCCGCCGATCGAATCGTCGCTCCCGGCGAGCGCGGTCACCTGCTCGGCACGGACTCCTTCGGGCGCGACGTGCTGAGCCGCATCATGTACGGCGCGCGCGTCTCGATCACCGTCGGCTTCCTCGCCGTCGGCCTGTCGACGGTACTGGCGGTCTTCATCGGCGTGATCCCCGGCTACTTCGGGGGCTGGCTCGACTCGATCGTCCAGCGCTTCGTCGATGCCCTGATGGCGTTTCCGGGGCTGGTCCTGCTCGTCGCGCTCGTGGCCGTGTTCGGCCCGGGCATGACCCAGCTGATTCTCATCCTCGGCGTCGTCGGGTCGGCCGGTGGCGCGCGCGTCTTCCGTTCCGCGGTGCTCGGCATCCGGAGCAACGCCTACCTCGAGGCGGTGGTGGCGCTCGGCGCCTCGCACACCCGCGTTATCCTCAGCCACGTCCTGCCGAACATCTTCGCCCCGATGATGATCTCCGTGACCGTGTCGCTGGGCGGGATCATCCTCGCCGAGGCGGGCCTGAGCTTCCTCGGGCTGGGCGTTCCTCCACCCGCGTCCTCGTGGGGCAACATGCTCAGCGTGGACGGTCGCCGCTTCATGCTGACGGCGCCGTGGCTCGCGATCGTGCCGGGCATCGCGATCACGCTCACCGTGCTCGCGTTCAACATGCTCGGCGACGCGCTGCGCGACGTGCTCGACCCGCGCATGCGGGGCCGGCGCTAGCCCCGGCCCAAACGCAACCCCCACCCGGTCTCACGGGAGAGGACGGCCCGCTCTCGATCCGCGCCCGCTCGGTCGGCTCGCGAGCACCGATTGCGATGGCCTGCGCCGGCAGCGGCGACGCCGGGGCAGCATGGGGGTGCGGGTCGTGCACACCGGCTTGCCAGCCGGCGCTCGCGGCCGCGGGCGCGGGTCAGCGGCCGGGTGGCGGCGCGTTCGGCGGCGCCGGCGGAGGGATCTCGGGATTGCGCATGGCGACGATGTTCTCGAAGCGCGCGCGTACGCGGTCGAGCGGGACGTCGCGCGTGAGGATGTAGAACTGCTCGTCGCGGATCGCCTGCAGCACCTGCTCGGCGACCTCCTCGGGCGGCAGCCCGTGCGCGAAGTAGGCGTCGCCCTCCGCGAGCCGCCGATCGAACTCGGCCGCGTCCGGCCGCGCGCCGGCGTCCCACAGCGGGTCCGGCCGGTTGCGGCCCGACGAGAAGATGCGGGTGTTGATGATGCCGGGACAGAGCACGGACGCCTTCACTTTCGCGTCCATCTGCCCGAGCTGGAAGTAGAGCGCCTCCGTGATGCGCACCACGGCGTGCTTGGTCGTCCCGTAGATTCCGGCCCCGGCGCCGCTGAGCAGGCCGGCCATCGACGCCGTGTTCACCACGTGCCCTTCTTCGCCCTGCTCGAGCATGATCGGCAGGAACGTGCGGACGCCGTGGACGACGCCCCACACGTTCACGCCGAACGTCCACTCCCAGTCGCGGAGCGAGTACTCCCACAGCGGCCGTCCGCGCGTGCCGAGGAAGTCGAGGTCCCCGGCCACGCCGGCGTTATTGCATACGACGTGCACCTTCCCGAACTGGTCGAGCGCAGCGCGGGCGAGCGCTTCCACGCTCTCCGCGGACGACACGTCCGTGCGCACGCCGATCACGTCGTGCTCCTGCTGACGCAGGTGCTGGACCGTCGCCTCGAGCGCCGCCTCCTCCACGTCCGCCAGCACGACCTTCATGCCCTCGCGCGCGAAGCGCTCGGCGAACGCGCGGCCCATGCCGCTCGCCGCGCCGGTGACGACCGCGACCCGGCCCTCGAACGTCTGCACCGGGCCTATCCCTCCGCGCGGCCGCTGCCGCGCACCTCGGCGATCGCGGTCTCGATGCTGTCGTGCTCCCAGAAGAGCACGTGCTCCACGTGCTCGCGCACGGTCCACTCGTCGCCGTCGGCGCGCATTGCGAGCACCGCGTCGGGCGAGGCGAGCAGCTGGCCGGCGAGCTCGGCGCGCTCGCGCAGCCAGTCGCGCAGCAGCCGGCCGAGCGCGGACTCTTGCATGGCGCGCGCCTGGTAGCGCGCGTTCGAGATCATCCCGGCGTGCATGCGGTCGTGCTCGGCGTTGTGTACGAGCAGGCGGCGGACGCCGCCGTCCATCGCGCAGCCGTGGCTGCACGCGTGATCGAGAGCGGCATCGTCCAGGGCGAGCAGGTCGTCGACCGTGCGCGCGATCGACGTGAGCAGTTCGCGCACCGCGGTCCGGGTCTCCGTGGTCGTGGTCGGGTCAGTCATTGTTCCACCTCCACTGTGCGCGTCAGGGGGCGGAGCTTAGCGGGCGGGGGCGAGGGCTGGCGACGGGCCGGTGAGTTCGCTGCTTCAAGCGCATTTGTGCGGGGTAGGCCCGGCAGGCCGGGGCGCGCATCCGAGAGGGTGGAGCCTGCTGAAGCGAATTTGAGCGGAACAATTCGATCTGGCAACTGCGAGCAAACGTCCGGGGCCAGGCGGTGGATGGTCACCGGATTTGCGCGGAGCAATTCGATCTGGCCTGTGCGCGCAAATCCCGCGCTGACGGGCGCTCCCGAAATTTGAGCGGAACAATTCGACCTCGCGATCGCGCTCAAATCCTGCCCTGCGGGTCGCTCCCGCGAATTTGAGCGGAACAATTCGATCTGGCCGTCCCGCGCAAATTCGGGTCAGGTGAGGTACGATTTTGCGTGGAACGGTTCGATCTGCCGCAGCCGAGCAAATCGGAGCAAGCGACGTGAGCCCACGCGGCCGACCACCACGGGAAGAGGTCTATCGCCGGCTGCACGCCCAGATTGCGGAACTGTGGGATCGCATGGGCGGGCTGCCGAACCGCCTCGAGGCTGCGGACGTCTGGCGGGGCATCTGGTTCGAAGAGGCTCATCACTCGACCGCGATCGAAGGAAACACGCTTGTGCTCAGGCAGGTGGAAGCCCTGCTGGCCGAAGGTCGTGCGGTCGGGAACAAGGAACTGCGCGAGTACATGGAAGTTCGCGGCTACGCGACGGCTGCGGAGTGGGTCTACGGGCAGGCTATCGAGCCCGACGAGTGGGATAGCGATCAGCTGATCACCCTGACCGAGATCCGGACGATCCACGAAACGGCGATGGGGCCAGTGTGGGACGTCGCGCCGCACCCCGCCGCGTCCGCGGAGGAAGGCCCGGGCGCACTCCGACGGCACAACATCGAGTCATTCCCGGGCGGGATGACGCCACCGGACTGGCCGGACGTGCCGGCACAGCTTGCAGACTGGGTGACCGATGCGACTGGGCTCGAGGCGCAAACCCCGTCGTTCGCGGAGGACCTGGCGCGGCTTCACTGCCGCTTCGAGCAGCTTCACCCCTTCCTGGATGGGAACGGTCGCGCGGGCCGACTCCTGCTCAACCTGCTGCTCGTTCGGCTGGGGTATCCGCCGGCGATCATCTACCGCGGTCAGCGGGCGCCCTACCTGGCCGGTCTCCGTCGTGCCGACCACGGCGAACCGGGCGCGCTGGGTGAGCTGCTCGCGCGCGCCATCCTGGACAACCTCTACAAGTTCGTCATGCCCGCTGTGGCCGGTCCGGGGCGGCTGGTCCCGGTCGCGGCGCTTGCCACCTCAGACGTCAGCGAGGCCGGGCTGCGATCGGCGGCAGCGCGCGGCCGATTGCAGGCCACCAAGGGCGCGGATGGCCTATGGCGGAGCACGCGAAACTGGGTGGATGAGTACCGGCAGAGCCGGTGGCACCGAGCGTAGCGCCGCTGGTCGTCGGCCCACGGCCCGGATTACAGCCGGTCCCAGTGCACGCCCTTCACGCCCGCGTACTCGTACACCCGGCTCACGGCCAGGTCGGCGTCTTCTCAGTCACGCATCGACCGTCGGAGCTGGGCGAGGTCAGAGGCGTGGACGCTGCCGGCGACCTTCGTGCCGTTGATGCGGGCGAGCGCATGCGCCGCGGCGCGCCACGCGTGGCGCGCGAGACCGCCGAGGCGCGGCCGGCTGTGTGTGGCGCCGAGGGGGATCGCGTCGCGCATGGATCGACTCCTCCGTGGGCGGGGCACGGATAGCATAACGACGCGCGGTCACGCCGGAGCGCGCCGGGCCGGGCGCGGCGCTGAAAGGACCGTTCGATGAGCCGACCGTTACCCCCCGCCGTGATTGAAGAGCTGGCCCGGTTCCGGCCGCGCGTGGACCTCGAAGCGATGCGGCTGCACGTCGGCGGCACGCTCGGCCGCATCCCGCCGCTCTTCCGTGCCAGCGCGATGACGTTCGGCCGCCACGTCCTGATCCGCGAACAGAGTTATCGCACCGACGTTCCGTGGGGACTGGCGCTGATCGCGCACGAGAGCGGCCACATTCCCCAGTGGCGTGAACTCGGCGCGCTGCGATTCCTCTTCAACTACGCGCGTGGTCTGGTCGCCAGCCGTTTCGATCACGACACCCATCCGATGGAGGTCGAGCTCGTGGCCGAGCAGCGCCGGATCCGCGCGACGCTGGAGGCGGAGCGCGGCGGACCGTGATCGCGCGCACTCCCGCGCGTGGGCACCCCGCGTACGATCGGCGGCGATGCTCGCCGTCCCTCCCTCGAACGACGACGACCGGCTGCGCCGGCGGCTGAGCCGCGGGCTCGCGGCGGGCAGCGTCGCGATCGTCGTCGTGCTCGTGCTCTTCGGGCTCGCGGCGAGCGAAGGGACCGGCGGGAGCGGCGGGCCCGCGCCGGCCTTCGATCTCCCGTTGATCGACGGCGGTCGCGTGACGCACACGGATCTCGCCGGCCGCGTGGCGGTGATCAACGTCTGGGCGTCGTGGTGCGGACCGTGCCGCGAGGAGGCGCCGGTGCTCGCGCGCGTCTACAGGGACGCGGACCCGGCGCGCGTCGTCTTCCTCGGCGTCACGCGCAACGACCAGGTAGACGACTCGCGCGACTTCATCGCGCGCTTCGGTGTCGCGTTCCCGAGCGCCATCGGCGACGGCGCCTTCGCGCGCGCGTACGGCGTGCGCGGCGTGCCGATGACCTACATCGTCGCCCCCGATGGCACGCTCGTCGCGCGCCACTTCGGGCCGATCAACGAGTCGCGGCTGCGCGCGCTGATCGCGGATGCGCTCTCGCGGCCGCCTGCGGCGTCGGCGTGGGGCGCAGGCGCCTGATGCTCCCCGACGCAATCACGCTGCGCGGCGAGATGGCCTCACTCTTCGCGGTGGCACTCGTGCTCCTCCTCGCCGTGCGCCCGATCGCCGCGCTCTGCGGGCTCGACCGCTCGCTCGTCGGCGATCTCTTCTGGGGCGCCGGCGTCGCGTTCGTGCTCGTGGGACACGTGGTGTACCTCGCGGTCATCGCGCCGGGTTCGCTCATCGACCCCTTCGTCTTGATCCGCGTGCAGAGCGGGATCGAGCCGCTCGCCGGCGCGGCGGCCTCGAGCGCAGTGTGGTGGTGGTTCGCCCGGCCTCGCGCTCCCGTCCGCGCGTGGCTCGCGGTGGCGCTCGCGAGCGGGCTCGTGCTCGCGACCGTCGCGTACGACGGCGCATGCGTGTTGCGCGACGCGTGCTTCGGCGCGCCGGCGCCGGCGCCGCTCGGCTTCCCGATGGCCGGGCTGGCCGACGCGCGGATCGCCACGCCGCTCGTCGAGGCCGCCGTATTGCTCGCGCTGCTCGCCGCCGTCGTCCGCGTGTGGCGTCGTCTCGACGCGTTCACGCTCGCGGCGTCGATCGTTGGCGTCCTCGCCGTCGTGCGCGTCGCGTTCACGCCGCTCTCGGTCGCCGGCCGCGACGCCGTCGATGCACGTACGGCGATCACGCTCGCGGCCGGGCTGGCGGCGCTTGCGGTCGCGGCGTGGCGCGCTCGCACGTCCCACGTCCGGGCGCGCGACCCGGCCGCCCGCTAGCCTCTCCCTGGGCGCCTGCCGCCGGTCGCGAGGGAGGTTCGCGTGACGATCGAGATCCGTGCCGTTCGCGCCGAGGAGATGAGCGCGTACCGGCGCCTCGGCACCTACGTCTTTGCCGAGAACGACCGTGATCCGGACGATCGCAGCGACGATCCGGTACGGCCGGAGTGGACGACGTGCGCGTTCGTCGACGGACGCATTGCGGCCGTCATGGCCGCCTTCCCGTTCACGATGCGCTGGAACGGAGCGCCCGTTGCGGTGGCCGGCATCACGGACGTCGGTACGGATCCGGAGTTCCGTCGCCGGGGGCTGCTGCGGCGGCTCAAGGAGCACGGCTTTCGCGAACAGCGTGAGCGCGGCCAGTACGTCGCCATCCTGTGGGCGAGCATGGGCGCGATCTACCAGCGCTTCGGCTACGGCCTGGCGAGCACGTATGCCCGCTACGAGTTCGATCCGCGACAGGCGGCGCTGGTCGACGACGTGGCGTCGCGCGGCTCGGTGCGCCTCACTCCGGCCGACGAGGCTCTGCCCGAGCTGAAGCGCGCGTACCGGACGTTCGCGACGCCCCGCACGCTCGCGCTCCATCGCGCGGACGTCGCGTGGCGCTACCTGCTCCGTGGCGGCGCGAAGGACGCCCGGCGGCACGTCGGCGTCTACCGGGACGGCGACGGCGCACCCACGGGCTACGTCGTGTTCGGGACGAAGGAAGTGCCGGCACGCTCCGAGCCGGCCCCGGACCAGGAGATGGACGTGCACGAGTTCGTCGCGGCCGACCGCGACGCGTTCCGCGGGCTGTGGGAGTTCATTCGCGCGCACGACCTCGTGGCGCGCGTGCACATGCGCGTGGCCGAGGACGACCCCGCGCCGGCGCTCATGCTCGAGCCGCGCGCGCTGCGGCGACGTACGGCCGACGGCATCTGGATGCGGATCGTGGACGTGGAGCGCGCACTGCCAGTGCGGCGCTACGGCGAGGCCGGCGCGCTCACGCTCAGCGTACGCGACGACCTGTGCGACTGGAACGACGGGACCTTCCGCCTCGAGTCCGACGGCGCGTCGGCCGAGGTGGGGCGCACCACCGACGCACCCGATCTCACGCTGCCCGTGCGCAGTCTCGCCATGCTCACCAGCGGGCACTACTCGGCGACTCAGCTCGCCCGCTGGGGGCAGCTGGAGGCCCGCCATGCGGATGCGCTGCGCACGGCCGATCGGCTGTTCGCGACCGAATACCGGCCGCACTGCCTCGACGGCTTCTAGCCGCGACGGGTCGCGCGCTTGAGCGGGAGCTCCGTCGAATGCGCGGCTACCAGCGATTGACGCCGATCGCACCTTCGTAGCGCTCGAGCAGCACGTCGTTGCGCGTGAACGCGCACCCAACGCCGTGTGTCAGCGCGCTGCGCAGCAGGTCGTTGATCGCCTCGTCGTCGCCTGCGGCGCCGGCGTGCATGCGGGCGTCGTCCGCCGTGCCGAAGTGCGTGACCGCCTGCTCGTGCAGGATCAGCCGGCTGAGCTGCCCACGATCGGAGGCCTCCCGCAGCGCGCCGATGCCCGAGACGGCGCGATCGCGGTGATCGCCGGCCAGCCACGCGTCGACCTCGCGGTCGGCGGCAGCCATCTGCGCCTCGCGAGCGAGCGCCATCGCCTCGTCCGCGAGCTCCTGTTCGGACTGCGTGGGCGACGGCTGCGGAAGCAGCACCGCATGCTCCGCGATCCGGGCAGGAAGCTGCGCGAGCAACGCGGCTCTCGGTTCTTCCCCGCCGGCAATCAGCACGATGTCCTCATCGCCAATCAGCTCGGCGAGCCGCGCCGCCTCATCGGCCGCGAACTGGGCACGGTGGGCGAGCACCGACTTCTCGATGCGCCCCCAGGCATGCCCTCCCGACAGGCCCGTGCCGGCGGCGGCCGCCACCGCGCTCTGGCGGTTCGTCCGGCCGCGCGTGGAGCCGACGGCCGTCGGGTCGTGATCGGCATCGGTCCGCTCGACAACCTCGCCGTAATGCACACGCAGGGCGTGCATCTGGTCGACCGTGGTGATCACCAGCGAGACCGGCCGGCGTGAGAGGTAGTCATAGCGCACGAGCTCGAACAGCCATGGAACCTGCAGCAGCGTGGCGGCGTTGCGCAGCGGCTGGGGCGTCTCCAACTCGAAGCGGAGGTCTGCGGCTGCACACCCCACGTAGAAGTAACCGCGCGAGCCGGCGGCGATCGCCTCGTCGATCGCCGCGAGCACCGCGGCCTGGTCTTCCTCGTACGAGCGCTTCATGTCGTGGGCGACCGGGGTTTGCTCCTCAGCGTGCCGCCACGCCTGCGTGAGCACTCGCTGCGCCGCCGGGATGCCGTCCGCGCCCGGCTCGAGGTCGAGCGAGACGGTGAGGGTGGGCAGGCCGGCGGTCAGCGCCGGCAGCTGCTCGAGCATGGTCGTGAGTGTCGTCATGTGAATGTCCCTTTCCGGGCTAGTTGCGCACTTCGAGCCTACCCGCTCCCGCTCTTCCCTCGTGGCGCGCTTGCGGCCGGCGCGGACGTGGGGCATCGTCGGGCTCCGCCGGGAGGTGCGCAGTGGCCGAACGTCCCGTCTCCGCAGGCCCACTCGCGCTGGCGATTCCCGGCAGCCCCTCGCCCACGTCCGGGTCGCGGCGGCTCGCGGAGCACACACTCGCGCGCCTGGCGGCGCGCGGTTGGCGCACGGCAACGGTCGACCTCGCAGCGCTCCCGGCGGACGCGCTGCTCGGCCGCGTCGAGGACGCGGCCACGCGCGACGCGATCGCGCTGGTCGGCACGGCGCGCGTGCTCGTGATCGCGACCCCGATGTACCGCGCGACGTACTCGGGCCTGTTGAAGTGCTTCTTCGACCTGATGCCGCCGGAGTTCCTCGTGGACAGAGCGTGCGTGCTGATCGCCGCGGGCGCGGCGCCCGGGCACCTGCTCGCGATCGATCACGCGCTGCGACCGCTCGTCGCCAGCCTCGGTGGCGTCTCCGTGCCGACCGGCATCTACGCCACGTCCGGGGAGCTCGAGGGCGACACGCTGACCGAGCCGATGGCGCGGCGCCTCGACCGCGCCGCGGACGAAGCCGACCGCCTCGGCCGCGCCCTCGCCGCCTCCGCCGAGTAGCCGTGCGTGCGCCGCGGGTGCGGCCGGTAGCCAGGAACGCCCCGTCGGGGGGACGACTGTACGCGGTCGCCGCCCGACGATCAGAGGACACGTCACGGCCGGGCGGCGTCGTGGCTGCCTCCTTGATGAGAGGACGAACCGCGGATGCTGAGATGGTCGCGCACGCTCGGGGTCCTGGTGCTCTGGGTCGCGCTCGCGAGCGCGGTCCTGGCCTGCGGCGGTCGCTCGCTCGATGACATCGAGCCGGCCGTCGGCGTGACCACCGTCGCCGTGCGCGACAACGTGTTCGGTCCGCGCGTGATCGAGGTTCCGGCGGGGACCGAGGTGACGTGGGACTGGGCGGAAGCCCGACGCGGCCACAATGTCATCGGCGAAGGCTTCGCATCCGACGTACTGGTCGAGGGCGAGTTCCGTCACACGTTC
>JBBDXH010000205.1:8252-13834 GCA_040902395.1 Dehalococcoidia bacterium | reverse complement strand
GGTGCGACAGACGACCGCGGGGCCGCGCCCGCGCATCCGCCGACCAGCGACGCCCTATGGTGTGCGCGCTTCGCGGCAGGGAGCGTCAGTTCGACGCCGCCGGGTCGAGTCTCGGCTGCCGCCGGACCAACGAAGGAGATGGGCGATGACGATCATTCTCGAGGCCGTGCATGCGGTGAAGCCGCTCACGAATACGGCGTTCGATCGCTGGGTGGACCTCTACGGCGAGCTCGTCATCCCCGCGATGGCGCGCAGCGGCTACGACCTGCTGGGCGGCTTCAAGCGCACCGGCGGCCCGATGAACGAAGACCTGCTGCTGGTGCGCTTCGAGAACCTCGCCGCTCAGGAGGCGGCCAGCCTGGCGCTCCGCAAGGACGCTGGCCTCGCGAAGCTGCGCGAACACATGGACGGATTGACGATCCAGGAGACCGTGAACGTCGGCACCGTGGTCCCGTACGCGACGGAGGCGCGGCTCGATCAGCAGCTGGCGGCCAGGCCGGACACGCCGCGTCAGTACATGCAGGCGGTGCTCGGGCTGGTGTCCGGGGGGCAGCCGAAGGCGTACGAGCTCGTGGGCAAGTTGGCCGACTGGGCCGAAGGCGCCGGTGCGCTCAACCTCGTCACGGCATACGAGTCGATGTTCGGGCGTCGCGGCGTGCTCACCGACATCTGGGTCATGCCGAGCGGCATCCGAGGATTCGACTACCGGCCGGGTGACCCGCTCGCCGAGATCATCGCGCCGCTGCGCGATGTCGCGCCGGAAGAGAGCATCTCGTACCTGAACCCGCTGCCGTACTCGCCGTTGCAGTAGTCGGTCGCTCGCGCCTCGGCATCTCCAGCGGCGCTCGCCGGCGAGCCGCCTGCCGCGCGCGATCCGGGGAGGGCCCCCGTGGCGACGTTGCGGACGAGCGGCCCCAAGCCCGACGCATTGCTGGACGCGCCCCCTCTAAGATGGCCGCTCGAAGCCTCGCCCGGCGCGCACGGCGCCGCGGCCGGCGGCAAAGGAGCACGCCGTGGTCACCACACGACAGGGCCCACTCACCGACATCCGCGTGATCGATCTCTCGAGCGGACCGGTCGGCGGCATGGCGACGATGGTGCTCGCGGACTTCGGCGCGGACGTGATCAAGGTCGAGCGGCCGGGCGGCGACCCGTTCCGCTTCGACCCGGCCTCGCCGATGTGGCTGCGCGGCAAGCGCTCCGTCGAGCTCGACCTCAAGCGCGAGGTCGAGCGCCGCCGCCTGTACGACCTCGTGAAGACGGCCGACGTGGTGATCACGAGCTTCCGCGCGCACGCGGACGTCGACCTCGGCTGTGATTACGACGTGCTCGCCTACCACAACCCGGGCATCGTCTACTGCCAGATCTCGGGCTTCGGGCCGTGGGGGCCGTACGTCGGCTATCCCGGATACGAAGGCGTGGTTGCCGCGAAATCCGGCCGCATGCAGGCGTTCTCGGGCGTCGTGCAGCGCGACGGTCCGCAGTTCGCCGCCGTGCGTGTCGGCTCGCACGCCACGTCGCAGTCGACGGTCGCGGCCGTGCTCGCCGGGCTGATCGCGCGCGACCGCGTCGGCTTCGGCCAGTTCATCGAGACGAGCCTGCTCCAGGGCATCATGGCGTACGACACCGGCGCGCTGCTCTCGACGCAGTTCTCGCGGCGCGACCCGCCGCCGGTCGCGCCGATGGCGGCGCCGCCGAACCGCATGCCGACGCTGAACTACCACCCGGTGCAGACGGGCGACGGGAGCTGGATCCAGTTCGGCAACCTGCTCCAGCACCTCTTTGACAACTGCCTCGGCGCGATCGACCTGCTCGACATCTACGCCGACCCGCGCTGCGTGGGCTCGCCGGCGACCTGGCCGGCGGATGCGCTCGAGGAGGTCCGCGACCGCATGCTCACGCGCATGCGCGAGAAGCCGGGCGCGGAGTGGATGCGCATCTTCCAGGAGCACGGCGGCGTCGCCGCGCATCCGTACCAGACCACGCAGGCCGCGCTCGACGACCGCGATCTGGTCGACAACGGGCATGTGATCGAGGTCGACGATCCGCGCGGCACGCTCCGGCTGAAGGCCGAGAGTTCGGTGCGCGATTCCGTGCTCGGGCTCGTGGGCGAGCACGGCGAGCCGGCGAAGATGCGACAGATCGGGCTGGTCGCGCGGCTGACCGAGACGCCCGGGCGACCGGGCGGCCCAGCGCCCGAGGTGGGCCAGCACACGTTCGAAGTGCTCGGCGAGCCGCGCGCGGCGTTCGCGCCGAGCGCGAAGGAGACGGGCAACGCGCTCCGCCCCGCGCTCGACGGCGTCACGGTGCTGGAGTTCGCGACGATCATCGCGACGCCGCTCGGCGTCTCGGGGCTCGCCGATCTCGGCGCGCGCGTGATCAAGGTCGAACCGGTCGGCGGCGATCCGTATCGCGGCATGGGTGGCGGCGTGAGCGCGACGCGCATGAACCAGGGCAAAGAGAGCATCGGCCTCGACCTGAAGAGCCCCGAGGGGCAGGCCGTGGTGCACCGGCTGATCGCCGAGGCGGACGTGATCATTCACAACTATCGCCCGGGCGTGCCCGAGCGGCTGGGCATCGGCTACGAGCAGGCGAAGGCGGTCAACCCCCGCATCGTCTACCTCTCGATGAACGGCTACGGGCAGTTCGGCCCGAGCGCGCACCGTCCCTCGACGCACCCGATCCCGGGCGCCGGGGTGGGCGGCGCGCTGATGCAGGCCGGCGCCGGCATGCCGCCCCCGTTCTGCGACTCGCTCGCCGAGGTGCGCGAGGGCGCGCGCCGGCTGATGCGCGCGAACGAGGCCAACCCCGACCCGAACACGGCAATGCTCGTCACGACCGCCGCCATGCTCGGGCTCTACGCCCAGCGCCGCCTCGGCGTCGGCCAGCACGTGTTCGTCGACATGATGCTGTCCAACGCCTACGCGAACGCCGACGACTTCCTCTCGTACGAAGGGAAGCCGGACCGCCCGCAGCCCGACGCCGAGCTCTACGGCACCGGCCCGCTCTACCGGCTCTACCGGTGCTCGGAGGGCTGGGTCTTCCTCGGCATCGTGCTCGACAAGGAGTGGCGCGCGTTCTGCTCGCGGATCGCGAGCCCGGAACTGGTCGTCGATCTGCGCTTCAACACGCGCGAGGCCCGGCGCGAGAACGCAGGGGCGCTCACGGCGCTGCTCGGCGACCTCTTCGCGACGGAGAGCGCGGACTACTGGGAACGCTTCCTCGGCGTCGTGGGGCTCGGCTGCGTACGCGCAGACGGCGTCATGCCCGGCGAGTTCTGGCTCGACGACGAGCACGTGCGCGTGAACGAGCTCACGGCGGAGGTCACGCACGGCCGCTGGGGCGCGATGCGCCGCCACGGCTCGCTCTCGCGCATGCACCGCACGCCCGCCATGCTGCTGCCGGCGCCGCTCGGCGGCGAGCAGGCGGACGCGATCCTCGCCGAGCTCGGCTACACCGAAGACATCGCGCGGCTGCGCGCCGAGGGTGTGGTGTGGAGCGAGGCAGGCGTCGCCGTCGAGGTGTAGACGCCGCTCTATCGAGCCCAACACGCCGCAGCATCCTTCGACTCACGCCGTCGCGGACGATTGGTTTTCGGTGACGCACGCTGCTGCGGAGCAATTATCCAACCTGCCGAGTGTCCCTGGCGAATTGCACTTGACAGGCTGCATGCAGCTGCCGATGATCTGGTCATCAGAGCCCGCCATCGGTTAGCCCTCAGATCAAGTGAGGGGATCCCGGTGGCAATGACCGCGCCAGGGGGCCGCCGCAAGGCAGGCCCCCTGTATATTCCCCGCGGCAATTGCAGGGGGTTCTGATGACTACAACGGCTTCTGTTGCGCCCGCGCGAGTCCACGTCTTCATCGACTTCTGGAATCTCCAATTGTCGATGCGTGACTACCAGGCTGGATTCCAATTCGACTGGACCAAGTTACCGAGATGGCTCGCTGATCAGGCCGCCCAACTCTGTCAGGTTGAGTCCTATGCGTACGAAGGGGCCCATGTCTACGCATCGTACGATCCCCTCTCTGACTCCGACAAAGGATTGAAGCGATGGTTGGAGACATGGCTGGATCGCCAGCCTGGTGTTCAGGTTTTGGCGAAAGAACGCACGCGCAAGGGATTCCCCCGGTGCCCGCATTGCCACGTTGAGGTCAAGACCTGCCCATGGCACGGCTGCAGCAGCCCTTCTCACGAACCGAGGAGAAGGGAGTCGACACGGCGATCGTGACCGACATGATTCGGCTCGCGTGGGAGGATGCGTACGACATCGCCGTGCTGGTGTCTTCGGACCGTGACTTCATCCCTGCCGTGCAGTTCTTGGATGATCGGGGCTTCAAGGTCGTGCAGGCCGCGTTCCCGCCGAAGGGAGCCGATCTCGCGAGAGCCTGCTGGGGTTCATTCGACCTATTTGCTCGTCGTGGAGAGTTCGCGCGCGACTAATCGATGCTCTTGAACCGTGTCGCCGATGACGCTCGATGAGGCTCGTGTATCCATTCTCTCGACGCGGCGCGACTTTGCGAAGCGACGGGGCCGCACCCCTAGCCCGCGCGCTCCAGCCGCCGCGTCACGAAGGCGTCCAGCGCGCGGGCGAAGTCGCGCGGGTTGTCGCCCTGCACCGAGTGGCCGGCGCGCGGGACCACCACGTACTCGCAGTCGGCCATGCGCGCGACGATCTGGCCGGCGGCTTCGGCCGACAGGATCTTGCTGAGCGCGCCGCGCATGAGCAGCGTCGGCAGCTTGATCGTTTCGAGGTCGGCCCACATCTGGGCGGCGCGCTCGGCACCGGCGGCCAGGCGCTGCTCCTCCGTCATCTTCGCGACGTGCTCCATCTGCGGCCGTCGCCGGTGATCCTGCTTCCACGTCCAGCCGTCCGGGACCTGCTTGAGCGAGTGCAGCAGGCTGTAGCGCAGGTGCGCCGGGCGGCGCTGCGGGTTGAACTTCACGGCGCGGTCGAGGAAGTCGTCGAAGCGCCGCATCGTCTCGGTCTCCTGGCGGAACTGCTCCATCTCGATGATCCCGGCCTGCATCGTGATCGGGCCGACGTCGACGACGACGAGCGCGTCAAGGCGCTCGGGGTGGCGGGCGGCGTAGCGCACGGCGTTCATGCCGCCCATCGACATGCCGCAGAGCACCACGTGGTCGTAGCCGAGGTGCTCCATGAAGGCCGTGGTGTCGCCGAGCATGAGCTCGCCGTTGTCGCCGCCGATCTGGTCGTCGGGCGTCCAGCCGGTGTCTCCGTGGCCGCGCTGATCGAGCGCGACCACGTGGTAGCGGTCGCGCAGCATGAGCGCCGACATGTCCCAGGTGTGCGCGGTGAGGCTGCCGCCGTGCAGCAGCACGAGATGCGGTCCTTCCGTCTGACGGAAGGACGGATTGCCCCAGTCGAGGTAGTGGAAGCTGATGCCGTTGAGCTCCACGCGGTGATCGGTGGGCTGGACGATCGCGGGCGGCGCCAGCCGGATCGCCTCGGCGCATGCGCGCATCTCGGCGGTGTAGTCGGCGACGGTCGACTGGGTCACGTGCGTTCCTCCTGCTCCGTGCCGGGGTGGGGCGGTGCGCAGCAGGATAGCGGCGCGGGG
>JBBDXH010000205.1:0-8242 GCA_040902395.1 Dehalococcoidia bacterium | reverse complement strand
CCTGTATCGGGGCGCGCACCGCCGCGCCGTCAGTGCGCCGCGGCGGTGCCACGCACGAGCGCGATGAGGTCGGCTTCGGTGAAGACGGGGCGCAGCGTCGCCGCGACCTCCTGCGTCACGCCGGCGGATCGCCAGCGGAGGTAGGCGATCGCCGATCCGGACGGCGACGTGCCCACGAAGCCGCGGGCCGGCTCAGCCGCCCCGCCAAGCGTCACGGTGAGCGCGCGCGTTCCGTCCGGGATCGCGCGGAACGGCACGGGTGCGCGGGTCTCGCTCCAGACGAACAGCCGCTCGCCGTCGCGCGCGACCTCCTGGTTGATGCGCGGCGCGAAACCGCCGCCCTCTGCCGGCATCGCGTCCACGAACGCCGCCACGACGCGCAGGCGACCGTCGCGCGCGCACGGGCGGGTCGGTTCGAAGTCGACCGCGCCGCGCGCGCTCGTCCACTGCTGCTCGACGCCGCCGGCGAAGCCGACGAGCGCGCATGGGCCGTCCGCCGTGGTGCCGCAGGCGACCGCGAGGGCGGCGAGCCACGCTGCGGCGACGAGCACGGGTGCGAGACGGTCGCCGCGCCGTGGCACGACAGGCAGCTCTGCGCGTGCCGGCTACGGCCGCAGGCCGAGCACGCGCTCGATCCACGCCGACAGGTCGACGAGGCTGTCGTTGCTGATCTGGTGCTGCATCGGGTACTCGCGGTAGTCCGGTTCGATGCCGAGCTCGATCAACCGGTCGCGGGACTGGCGTCCGCGGTCGATGCCGACGAGCGGGTCGGCGGCGCCGTGCTGGACGAGCAGGGCGAGTGCGCCGAGGTGATCGCGGTCGGCGGCGGCGATCGCCTCGTCCGGCAGCCACGTGCTCAGTGCGGCGACGCCGGCGTAGCGCTGAGGGCGCGCGAGGCCGAGCCGGTAGGCGAGGCCGCCGCCCTGCGAGAAGCCGAGCACGACGGTGCGCGCAGGGTCGGCCGCGTAGCGGTCGGTCGCTTCGTCGATGAAGCCCTCGAGCAGGGTGGCGACGCGCTCGAACTCCTCGGGCGTGCGCCGGAGGTCGCCGCCGGAGCTTTCGAACCACGTGAACGAGAGCACGCCGGGCTGGAGGGGGAAGCCGGCCTGCGGACAGATCACCTGCACGCCCCCGCCGGCGAGCACCGGCGCGAGGCCAAGCAGATCCTGCGCGTGTGCGCCGTGGCCGTGGATTGCGAAGATCGTGGGCAGCGGGCCGGAGCCCTCCGGTCGCCAGAGCGTGTGAATGACGTTCATCGCCGCACTATAGCGGGCCCTTCGACGGGCTCAGGGTGAGCGGAGAAGCGCGATCAGGGTGAGCGGAGAAGCGCGATCAGGACGAGCGGGGACGCGCGATCAGGACGAGCGGGGAAGCGCGATCAGGAGGAGCGGAGAAGCGCGTGAGGGCGAACGGATGAGCGGAGAGCTGGAGCGTTCCGGGAGCGGCGGCTGCGAGCCGCGTCCCCGGCGCGCTAACCGGCCAGGCGCGCCAGCACGAGGTCGTCGAAGTTCGTGACCTGGAGCGCGAGCGGCGGGTACGGATACAGCGCGCTCACGCGCATGCGCCGGCCGATGTCGATGACGATCTCGACGTGGTCGCGACTGAGCTCGCTCGGTGAGAGCAGTCCCACGGCGCGCGTCACCACCATCAGGTCTTCGCGCACGGCGCGCGCGTAGTTCGCGACGCGCGTGCGCTTCTCCGTGGGCACCAGCCCGCGTTGCCGCCAGCGGTTCTGGGTGGCGACGCCGGTGGGGCACTCGTTCGTGTGGCAGCGCAGCGCCTGGATGCAGCCGATCGAGAAGAGGAAGCCGCGCGCGATCGCGACCATGTCGGCGCCGAGCGCTATCGCGTAGGCCGCGTCCGCGCCGGTGATGATGCGCCCGGCGGCGATCACTGTGACGTCGTCGCGCACCCCGTGACGTCGGTAGGCGTCGTCCACGGTGACGATCGCGTCGTGCAGGGGGAGGCCCATGTGGTCCGTCAGCGAGAGCGGCGCCGCACCGGTGCCGCCCTCGGCGCCGTCCACCGAGATGTAGTCGGGACCGCCGCCGCGGTCAGCGCGTGCCGCCGCCAGCGCGTCGATGAAGGCGCCCTCCCCGACGACGACCTTCACGCCGACGGGCACGGGCACCGTGTCCTTCACGCGTTCGATGAAGTCGATCAGCTGCGCGGTGTTGCCGAACTCCGACCAGCGATTCGGCGAGTTCGACGGCTCGCCCGGGGTGATGCCGCGGATCGCTGCGATCTCGGGCGTGACCTTTGCGGCGGGGAGGATGCCGCCCTTGCCGGGCTTCGCGCCCTGCCCGATCTTGATCTCGATGGCCCGCACCTGCGGGTTGTTCCCGAGCTCGCGCAGCCGCTCCCAGTCCAGTCCGCCGTCCGGCAGACGCACGCCGTACTTCGCCGGCCCGATCTGGAAGACCACGTCGCCGCCGCCGGAGAGGTGGTGCGGCGACAGCCCGCCCTCGCCGGTGTTGATGTAGCAGCCGGCCTCGGCGGCGCCGAGCGCCAGCGCGCGCACGGCCGCCTCCGAAAGCGCCCCGAACGACATCGGCGCGATGTTCACGCGGGAGCGGGCCGCGAACGGCCGTGGCCGCCGCGTGCCGATCACGTGCGGCTCGCCGTCGGTCGGCGCCTCCTCGTTGAGCGTGGGAAAGGGCGAGGGGAGGAAGTGGAAGGAGCCGGGGCGATTGACGTCGTGCTGCGTGCCGAAGCCGACGGCCGAATTCACGCCCTTGGCTGTCTGGTAGACCCACGAGCGCTGGGAACGGTTGAAGGGCCGCTCCTCGAGGTCGTTCGTGACGATGTACTGGCGGAGCTCGGGCCCGATCTTCTCGACGAGGTAGCGCAGCCGCCCGATGACGGGGTACACGCGCCGGATGGAGTGTCGGGTCTGAACGAGATCGAGAATCGCGAGCACCACAATGAGCGCGAAGGCGGCGAGCGACACGCTAATCCACATTGCCGGCATCCAGGCCTCCCGCGCGACGCAACCATGCGTCACCCCAGATCATCGACGCGTACCGCCGGCGCATCAGTCCCCTCCTCAGGGGGAGGGCGATCAGGGGGAGGCAGGTCAGCGGGAGCGGGGACGGTCAGGCCAGCGTGAGCGGCGTGTCCTCGCGGTTCGCCCACTCGCTCATCGAGCCGTCGTAGGTGTGCACCCTGGTGTTCCCGAGCAGCGCGAGCGCGAACTGGCCGAAGGCGGCACGGATGCCGCCCTGGCAGTACGTCACCGTCTCCGCGGCCGGATCGATGCCGGCCTCCTCGAGCGCCGCGCGGATCTCGGCGAGCGGGCGGAAGCGGCGCGCGGGCGGTCCCTGCATCAGGTGGCGCCACTCGAGGTGCTTCGCCCCCGGGACGCGGCCGACGCGCGCGTTGCCGCGCGCGTTCGTGCCGGCCCACTCCTCGTCCGAGCGCGTGTCCCAGATCGCGGGCGCGGAGCCCGCCTCGACGGCGGCCTTCAGGTCGTCCGCCATGATCACGCACGACGGCTCGCGCTTCGCGGTGAAGGTGCCGGGCGCTGTGCGCGGCGACGCGGAGGTCACGGGCCGGCCCTCGTCGATCCAGGCGTTGAAGCCGCCGTCCACGACCCGCACATCCTCATGGCCGTAGAGCCGGAACACCCACCACACGCGAGCCGCGTGCAGCGAGGCGTTGTCGTCGTAGATCACGACGGGCGTGTCGTTCGAGATCCCGGCGCCGCGCGCGAACGCCTCGAACTCATCGGCGGTCATCACGAGGCGGTCGTTCTGCGCGCTCTTGAGGTACGGATGCGGGGCGCCCACGGCGCCGGCGATGTGCGCACGGCGATAGGCGAGGGCCTCACCGGCGTCGATCAGCACGAAGTTCGGCCGCTCGAGGTTGAGCGCAAGCCATGACGTCGAAACCAGCAGATCGCTCTCGTTGGTCATGGTGATCGCCCTCCTCTATGAGCGCCGGGTCGGGCCGGCATCCAGGTTCCGGTCCGCGAGCGGTAACGCGCGCTGCGGCGTGCGGGCGTCCCCGGTCCGCCGGCCGAGGCTTGCCTGCGCTTGTATCTCAGCGCCCGCTGCCCCAGCGGTCGAGCAGCGGCAAGAGCTCCGTCAGCCACTGGATCGTCGCGTCGGGTGCGACATCGTACGGCGGCACGTCTCCGTTCGGCCGGAGCACCGTCAGCAGGCCGGCGCGCCGCGCGCCGAAGATGTCGTCGAAGGGACGGTCGCCCACGAACACGGCGCGCGCGGGGTCCGCGACGTCGAGCGCGCGGAGCACCGCGCCGAACGCCTCCGGGTGTGGCTTCATGTGGGTCATCTCGCTGGTGTAGAAGCGCGCGTCGATCAGCTCGACGAGGCCGTCCCGCTCGAGGAAGCGCTCGTGGAAGGTGCGTGGCCAGTGCGTGTTCGAGAGCAGCCCGATGCGTAGCCCGCGCGCCCGCAGCGCGCGGATGGTCGCGGCGGCGTCCGGGTCGTGCGTGATGTGCGGGGTCCACGCGTCGAGGTAGCGCACGCCGGCCTCGTCGATCACGGCAGCGGCGACGTCCGCGCCGAGCGCGGCGGTCGCCTCCGCCAGCAGGTCGCCGAGCGAGCCGGCGCGGGCGTCCGCGGCCGTGCGCTGCCAGAACGCGCGCTCGACGTCCATCAGGCGCAGCGTCAGCGCCTGCTCGCCTTCCGGCATGTGCGGCGCGAGGTGGCGCGCCGCCAGCCGCCACATGTCCTCCATCTCGATCGAGGCGAAGGGCGTGAGCGTGCCGCCCCAGTCGAAGATCACGGCGTCGATCGCGGTCACGCCCGGGCTCCACCGCTGCCGGCGGCGTGCCCGCCGCCCGCAGTCGCGGGTTCGACCGCGAGCCGCGTGATGCGTCGCTCGTCAACGGCAAGCACGGTGAAGCGGTAGCCGGCGTGCTCGACCCACTCGCCCGCCGCCGGGAAGCGGTGCGTGTAGGACAGCACCAGCCCGGCCACGGTGTTCGCTTCCACGTCCGTAAACTCGGCCCCGAGCTCGTAGGAGAGGTCGACAAGCAGGCGGCTGCCCTCGACCTCGACGCGCCCGCCCGGCGCGGTGAGCGCCGCGTGGGGCTCGCCGCCGCTCTCGCTGCGCAGGTTGCCGAGCACCTCCTCCGCGATGTCCTCGAGCGTGACGAGCCCGGAAGTCGTGCCGAACTCGTCGACGAGCATCACGAGGTACGAGCCGTGTTGTTGCATCAGCTGGAGCACGCGGGCGATCGACGAGTGCTCGGACTCGAAGGTCACGGGTCGCATCGCTTCGCGCACCGCGTGGTCCGATGGGCCGTCCAGCTGCGCTGCGTTTACGTCGCTGACGTGGACGTAGCCGATCACGTTGTCAGGGTTGCCGTCGTACACCGGTAGTCGCAGGAAGCCGACGCGGGCGAGCTCACGCGCGACGTCGCGCAGCGGCTCATGCACATCGACCGCCACGATGTCGACGCGCGACGTCATGATCTCCTGCACCTGTCGCTGCTCGAGCGTGAGCGCGCCGAGCAGCCGGCTGGACTCGATCTGGGCGAGCGCTCCCGCCTCCGCGCCGATGCGGATCGCGGTGCGCAGCTCGGCGATGCCGAGCACGCCGCTCTGCACGTTGCCGCCGCCGCCGACGAGCCGCAGCACGGCCTGCGTCATCAAATCCAGCGCCCATACGACGGGGCGCGTCAGGCGCGTCCAGCCGGCCATCGGCAGCGCCCACATTCGGCTGACCGTGAACGGGTGGCTGAGCGCGACCGATTTCGGCAAGACCTCGCCGAAGAGCACGAGCAGCAGCGTCACCGCGAGCGTGGCGATCAGGACGGCCGCGCCCTGTGCCCCGGGCAGCAGCTGCGTCGCGAGCACGGTGCCGACTGCGGCGGCCGCCGTGTTCACGAGGTTGTTGCCAAGCAGGATCGCCGAGAGCAGCGAGTGCGGTCGTTCGAGCGTGCGTGAGACGCGGCGGGCGCCGGGTACGCCCTCGCGCACGAGGTGAGCGAGCCGCACACGCTGGAGCGACAGGAATGCCGTCTCGGAGCTGGAGAAGAACGCGGACAGGAAGAGCAGGACGATGAGCACGACGAGATACGGCACGGTCATCACTCCCCGTTCGCGGCACGCAGCGTAGCGCGGCGCTCCCGACGCCCCGGCCGGCGCAGCCTACGCGGGGTGCGCTTCGATCGAACGCATGATCAGCGCCTCGGCGTCCGCCCGTCCCTCCCAGCCGAACGTCTCGACCTGCTTGCCCTCGAGGTCCTTGTAGATCCGAAAGAAGTGCTCGATCTCGCGCAGCAGGTGCGGCGGCACGTCTTCGAGCTCCCTGACCTGGGCGAACCGCGGGTCCACGATCGGGACCGAGAGCACCTTCTCGTCCTCGCCCGCCTCGTCGCGCATGCGCAGCATGCCGACCGGACGCGCCTCGATCAGCGCGCCCGTGAACGTGGGCTCCGTGGTCAGGACGAGGATGTCGACTGCGTCGCCGTCGTCGGCGAGCGTGCTCGGGATGAAGCCGTACGCGGCGGGATAGTGCACGGCCGAGTACAGCACGCGGTCGAGCCGGAAGACCCCGAGCGTCGTGTCGTACTCGAACTTGTTCGATCCCCCTCGCGGGATCTCGATGATCGCGTTGACGACTTCAGGCGGTCGCGGTCCCACGGGGAGGCGATGCAGGTCCACGTTGCTCCTCGCCATGAACGCTGCTCGGCGACGGAACGATAGATGTGACGACCGCCCACGCGCGAGGGGCGACCTGGACGCGTCTCGTGTTGCCGAACGATCGTCGCGCGGGTCGGTGCGTTCGCCCTGAGCGCGTCGAAGGGCGCACGGAGAACGTCACCGAACGTGTCGGGCGAGGGTCGCGAGGGCGACGGACGGAATGCACGGCGATGGGGGCGCGCGCCCGGGGCGGAACGCGTGAGCGCCGTGTGTCCTCGCGCTGTGCAGCGCAGATCGAGCGCCCATCGGTTCGCTAATGCGCGTCCGCGAACGTTCGCTCACCCGCCCGGATCGGCACGCGCAGGCGGTTCTCCGCCGGGGGTAGCGGGCATGACCAGCGGTCGTTGTAGGCGCAGTACGGGTTGTACGCGTAGTTGAAATCGACCCGCAGCTTGCCGTCGTCGCCGGGCTCCACCTCGAGGTAGCGGCCGGCGCCGTAGCTCTCCGCGCCGCTGGTGGCGTCGCGGAAGGGCAGGAAGAGCGCGCCGCCCTGCGGGTCGCGGAAGATCACCAGCACCGCAGACTCGCCGTCCACCTCGAAGGCGACGCGCGCCCACCGCTCGTATGTCGCTGCTTCGCCGGTGCTCGTCTGCATTTCGACCAGCTCGCGTGGCAGCAGCAGCTCGGGCACGAGGTCGAGCGCGAGGGCGGGATGCTCGTCGAAGTAGGCGAGGCCGGTGAACCGCGCGCGCTGCTCGGGCGTCAGCGGAGCAGCCGGGTCGTGTCCGAAGAACTCGTCCTTCGCCAGCCTGAACGCTGCGAGCGCGGTCATCGCTTCACCCCGATCGCCATGTGGCCCGCATTCGAGACTAGCGTCGCGCGCCGCGGGCCGACGCCCGAGGTCTCATCGAGTTCGCTCACGCGCTCACGACGAGCCTCGCGGCCGCGCCGGTCAGTGCGCGGGCATTACCGGGGGTGCGCGCCGGCGCTGCGACCGAGTGACATGACGATCACACGCGGGACCCCCGCCGCCCGGATTGCCTCGGCGAGGGCGAGTGCCCGGTCGGGAGCGAGATCGGCCTTGTTCACGATCACGCAGAAGCGGCGGCCGCCCACGCCCTTGCGGCCGCCGAGCGGGCTCGCGAGCACGCGCGCGATCAGCGCCGCATCGCAGACGGTCGCGCTCTCGCCGGCGATCGCGCGCACGCGCTCGGGGCGGTGCACGTGCGCGTCGTCGAGCGGTGCGTCGAGCGCGTCCAGCCCCACGACGGCGACGACGTGCGTCGCGCAGTCCGGGATCACCGGCTCGTGATCGGCCGGCGCCTTGAACGGCCGCAGCTTGCTCCCGTCCGCCTCGAGCGCCAGCAGACCGAGCCCCGGAAGCCGCGCGACCGCATCCGCGGTCTCCGGCGCCAGCGCGCCGAGCCGTCCCTGCGGCTGCGGACCGGTGGACGCGACCACGACGCGGTGCTCGCGCAACGCGACGGCAAGGGCATCCGGCAGCGCAGCGTCGCCGGCGGTGACGAGCGGAGGCATGAGCGCCGGCGGCGCGGGCGTGAAGCGCGTCGTGCCGGCGAGCACGGCGCGCCGCCCCCGGGGGGGGGGGGGGGGGGGGGGGGGGGGGGGGG
>JBBDXH010000204.1:951-13909 GCA_040902395.1 Dehalococcoidia bacterium | reverse complement strand
AACACGGCGACGCCCTGGCGCGCGAGCGCGCGAGCGCGCGGGCGACGGCCGCGCCGATGCCGCGCGGATTGTTCATGCCCGTGACGATGGCAACGGCGCCATCGAGCCCCGGATCGATCACGGTTGCTGCCCTCCGCTCCGCGTTCGTGCATGATGCACCAGCGATCGCACGTGCCGCAGAGGGGGTCGCTCGTGGGCGACATCGAGGTCACCAAGATCCGCACACCCGCCGAGATGGAGGAGGCGCTCACCGTGCGGCGCCGCGTCTTCATCGACGAGCAGGGTGTGCCCGAGGACGAAGAGATCGACCGCTACGACGAGGATCCGGCGTCGGTGACGGGCGCGGTACAGGTGCTGGGCCGCCTCGACGGCGTGCCGGTGGCGACCGGGCGGCTGCTGCTCGATACGGGGGACCGCTACCCGCACGTCGGGCGCATCGCGGTGCTCGCCGAGCACCGGCGCTCCGGCTTCGGGCGCGCGATCATGGACGCGCTCCACGCCGAGGCACGCGCGCGCGGGCTGCCGGGCATCACGCTCGCCGCGCAGCTCCACGCCGTCCCGTTCTACGAGCGGCTGGGCTATGTCGCGCGCGGCGAGGTCTTCCTCGACGCCGGGATCGACCACCGCTGGATGGACATCACGCTGTGAGCACCCGCACGTGAGCGGCCTCGGCACCCTGATCGCGGGCGGCGTCCAGGGCCTGCCCGGCGAAGCGGCACGGATCGCGCTCACGATCCTGGCCGGCGGCTTGCTGATGGTCGCCGTGCGTCGCGGCCTGCCGTGGCTGACCGGGCGTGCGGTGCGCGCCGGGATCGCCAGACTGGGGACGGCCACCGCCGACGACCGCCGCCGCATGTCGCGGCGGATCGCGACGCTCGAGCACTTCCTCACGCGCACCCTGCAGTCGCTCGTCGTCACGGCGACGGTGATGGTCGTGCTCGCCCAGCTGGGCGTGCGCGTGGACGCGCTGCTCGCCAGCGCGGGCATCGCCGGGATCGCGATCGCCTTCGGCTCGCAGGCCTTCGTGCGCGACGCGATCTCGGGGCTCTTCATCCTCGCGCAGGGGCCGTTCGATCTCGGCGACTACGTCCGCCTGAACGCCGTGGAAGGCACCGTCGCGCAGATCTCGCTGCGCAGCACCACGCTGATCACCGACGACGGCGTCGTGCACACGGTGGCGAACGGCGCGATCGCGCAGACGTCGAACTACACGCGCGACGCCTGGAGCCACGTGCTCACGGTGAGCCTGAAGCGCACCGTGCCGCTCGCCCTCGTCCAGCAGGCGGTGGCCGAGGTCGCCGCCGAACTCGCCGCCGCGCCCGAACTGGGCGACGAACTCGTCAGCGGCCCGACGGTGCGCGGGATCACCGCGCTCCACGGCGCCTCGTACGACGTCGAGGTGCGCTCGGTCGTGGGCACGGCGCTGCGAGCGCGCTACCCGTCGCTCGTGCTCGGGCGGCTCGTGCAGAGCTTCGAACGCCACGACGTGGAGCTGGCGTAGCGCGACCCCCGCGCCGAGCACCCCCGTGCGCCCGTGCACCGCGCTCGCGCTCAGCGCGCACGACCCACCGTGTAGGCGTGAATCTGCTCCGTGAGGTCGTTGATGCGCCGCGAGAGATCCGCCACCTGCTGCGTGAGCACGGTGTTCTGCGACAGCAGCTCGAGCGTCGTGCGCGAAAGCTCTTCACGGTGCCGCGCGTCTGCGTCCGACATGGCGTGATCGCGGTCCGCCTGTCGCGTCGCCGCGAGCAGGATCAGCGGCGCGGCGTACGCCGCCTGGGTGCTGAACGCGAGGTTCAGCAGGATGAACGGGTAGGGGTCGAAATCCGCGAGCGCGGCGGCGTTCGCCGCGATCCAGACGATCACGAGCCCCGTCTGGACGACCAGGAAGTACGGCGTCCCGAATGCGCGCGCGAACCACTCGGCCCCTCGCCCGAACGCGTCGGAGCCGAACGGCGCGGCCAGCCGGCGGTGAGGTTCGTGAAAGCGGAAGTGCACCAACACCGTGTCCTCTCGCTGCGCGTGGCGACTCGTGGAAGAGCGTAGAGAGCGGGCTCGGCAAGCGCAGCGCGGCCGGACCCGAGGCACCGCGCGGTTGGTCCGCGGGCGTTGCTCGATGTTCGTCAGCTCCGCTCGGGAACGCGAGGCTTCCTCCCCGCCGGTTGGCGCAGCCAGGGGCGGGTCGAACGCGGAGTGCGCGAGGATCTCTCGTGCTTGCGGTCGAGCGCAGCGCTCCGGTCACGTCGCGGGCGATGGCGTACGGTTCCCGGGTCGACGCGGAGCTCAACCGCGGACAGACGGAAGCGGCATGCACCGCCGCGAACGCCGAGCACCGGGGTCGAGACCCACGCACGCGTTGGAGGGCACCGCCGATGCGCAGCGACGCGCCGACCGTAGCCGAGTACCTCGCGCAACTCCCCGAGGATCGCCGCAAGGCGCTGAAGGAGGTGCGCGCCGCGATCCGCGCGCACCTCCCACCGGACTACGAGGAGGTCATGCAGTTCGGCATGATCTCCTACGTGATCCCGCTGAAGCGCTACCCG
This sequence comes from Dehalococcoidia bacterium, assembly GCA_040902395.1. Lineage (GTDB taxonomy): Bacteria > Chloroflexota > Dehalococcoidia > UBA2979 > UBA2979 > VGNK01. Next base: position 11,366 of record JBBDXH010000204.1, on the reverse strand, counting down.
AAGACCTACAACAAGCAGCCGCTCGCCCTCGCGTCGCTGGCGTCGCAGAAGCACTACATGGCCGTCTACCTGAACAACGTCTACGGGGACCCGGCGCTGGAGTCCTGGTTCACCGAGGCGTACCGCGCCACCGGCAAGCGGCTGGACATGGGCAAGTCATGCGTTCGCTTCCGCCACCTCGACGACCTCCCGCTGGCAGTGATCGGCGAGGCGGTTGCACGCACTCCCGTGGAGTCGCTCCTCGAGCGATATGAGGCGAGCAGGCGCGAGTAGCGATCGGCCGGCACTGAGCTACCGACGATACGCATCCGCGACTCCCGCGCGCGCACGGCGGCGGGCGCAGCAGGTGGCGCTCGACTACGGGCGGGCTGCGTCGCCTGATCGTCACCACACGTCGCCGTCGCGCCAATCGCAGGTGAGCGAACCGGTGAGGTCGAGCTCGCCGGCCACGGGGAGCACCATCACCGCACCGTCGTCGTCTTCCGTGCGCACGCGACCGGCGGGGGTCAGCGCGAATGTCTCGCCCCGCCAGACTTCCCAGCCCCGGGCGCTGTAGAGCTGGAGACCCTCGGCCGTCGCGCTGAGCGCCCCGAGGTCATAGGGCCGCGGACGATCCGCTCGAGCTCCTCCATGATCACGGTGCCGTACCCCCGTCGCCGTCGATCCGCACGGACGGCTACCGCCTCGATGTAGCCGCAGCGGAGAGCCCGTCCGGCGTGTAGCAGGCGCCGCTGGACGACCGCTCCATGCCCGACGATCTCGTGTCCCTCGAACACCAGCACGTGCATGCCGCCCAGGGCGTGCTCCCAGTCATCCGCACCGAAGTCGCCGTCGAAGGCGGCCTCAACGAGCAACCGCGCCGCGTCGAGCTCAGGACCGCTGAGCGCCGAAGTGTGCCGGATCGTGATCGTCGTCCCCGTCATGTCACAGCGACTCGAACGGCGGCGGCGGTGGTGTGAACGAGACGTGGCGCGGCCGAGCGGGTTCCCTCGATGCGGCGCAGGCGGTCGGCGGCGCGGATGCGGGAGCCGGCCATGCGTTCGACCGTAACCGAGGGACGCTGATCGGCGGAAGGTAGGATGCTCGCGCGCAGCATGAGTGCGCGGTTCGCGCATCAGACGCTGCCGATACAACGAGGGATGCCTGCATGCTGGTGACCGACGCGCAGATCCACGTCTGGGAGGTCGACCGGCCGGGCCGGCCGTGGCCTCAGCCCCCGCGCAACCAGCCGCAGCGCGAGGGCGGCTTCGGCGCGCAGGAGGCGATCGCCGAGATGGACGCCGCGGGCGTCGATCGCGCCGTGATCGTGCCGCCGACCTGGGTCGGCGAGAGCAACGCAACCGCCCTCGAGGCCGTCGAGGCGTACCCGGACCGCTTCGCCGTGATGGGCCGCTTCGATACCGACGCGCCCGACGCGGAGCAGCAACTCGCCGGCTGGCTCGACCAGCCGGGCATGCTCGGCATCCGCGTCACCTTCATCGCGAAGCCGCGCATCGAGCAGCTCGACGACGGGTCGCTCGAGTGGTTCTGGGCCGCGTGCGAACGGCACGGCATTCCGCTGATGATGCTGCTGCGCGGCGTCCCCGAGAAAGCGCAACCAATCGCAGAGCGCTACCCCGAGCTGACGCTGATCCTCGACCACATGGCGTTGAACCTGAGCGCCGAGGGCGCGGCGGCATGGGAGAGCATGGACCGGCTGGTCGCGCTGGCGAGGTTCCCGCGCATCAACGTGAAGGTCAGCTCAGTCCCCAACTTCTCGACCGAGCCCTACCCGCATCGCGACGTGCACCGGCACCTGCGCCGCCTCTACGACGCCTACGGCCCCCGGCGCCTCTTCTGGGGTTCGGACGTCACGCGCCTGCGAGGCGCCTACCGCGACTGTGCGCGCATGTTCCAGGAGGAGCTCGACTTCCTCTCCGACGCGGATCGCGAGCTCATCCTCGGCAGAGCGCTCGCGGACTGCCTCAACTGGCCGGAGCGGCGCTGACGGGACGGCACCGCCATGAGAACCGCCTTCGTCCCGATCCTGCGCAGCGCCGCCCTGTCCGCGGTCGTCATCTTCGGGGCCTCGCCGTGTTCCGCCTGACGCCCGGTCCGACATGGGGCGCGACCGCGGTCACACTCGGCTACGTCGCTGCCGTAACCGTCGCGATGCTCGTGCTGGCGCGCCGGAACGCCCCGACGCGCGGCTGAAGACGCCGCGCCACCGGGACGGAGGCGCCGCTCGGCACGCTGGGACCGGCACCCGAGCACTGGCGGGCGAACCAATGCGGGGACGGTCCTCGACACCCTGGTCCCGATGAACAGTCCAGATCGCGCTGAAGGCGTCGTGCGCGCAGTGAGGGACGGAGCATGACGCAGCATCGCCGGGCACGCCGGGCGTGGAGCCACACGATGAGGCAATAGCTGGCAAGCTACGTGGGCCCGGGCGTTCGCTCGGTGTCCGGCCTCGACAACGGCTACCGACCAAGATCTCAGACTCAGAGGATGAACAGCGGTGATTGAATACCGAGATTCGGCGGCAGGGATTCACGATCGCAATCTCGACGGGCCCTTCTTTGTTGGATGGCCCTCGCGCCCGAGCCCGGAAACCCACCTCCGATTGCTGACCAACAGCAACCTCGTCTCGCTGGCGCTCGAGACCGCCACGGGCCAGGTCGTGGGCTTCGCGACCGCGATGACCGACGCCGTCCTCAGCGCCTTCATTCCGTTCCTCGAAGTCACTCCCGGCCGGCAGAGCGAGGGGATCGGGTCCGAACTCGTCCGGAGACTGCTTGCTCAGTTGCAGCCGATTTATGCCGTCGACATTGTCTGCGACGCTGCCCTACACCCGTTCTACGAGCGACTCGGCTTCGCTCAACAAGCGACCGCAGTGAGCCTGCGAAACTACGAGTTCCAACACGGGCGACGAGCGTGAGCTGCGTGGATTAGGACGAGCACGCCGCCGAATTGGGCTGCCCTACGGGTGGATCGTGAAGCCGCGCGCGTCGCGAGGCTCACCGCCAGGTCCGGCGAAGGGGGCCTCAGACAGTCACGTGACGGCGTCCAGTGCAGCGATAGCGGCCTTGCGAATCAGCCCTGGCATGGCGTTGCGTGTCGCGTCGTCCCACGCCTCTCGCCGGCAGGCGAACGTGACTGCCCAGTTCCACTGGAGCGCTGCACCGATGCGGTAGTCCGCGAAGGCCTCGTCCTCGTCGCACTCCGCGCCGTTCTCCCGCAACACGGAGCAGTACTGCGCAACCAGGTCGCGCTCAGAATGCCGGCGGTCCTCGACACTCATCAACAGCACGACGGCACGACCGACGTCGCGGGCAGGCGGGCCCTCCCGCCACCCCTGCCAGTCGACCAGGGCTGCGCGGCCGGCTCCACCCATCGGGAAGAGCACGTTGCCGGGATGGACATCCGCATGAATCAAGGTGAGCGGTCGCGTGCCCAGTTGCGTCGCCCATGGCATGAGGAGGCCCTCGAACACCTCCAGTCTCGCGAGCAGCTCGCCGCCTACGATCTCGCTCAGGAAGGGCCGGCACTTCGCAAGACAGTCTCGGAAGTACCTCTGACCCTCGCGGCGGCGGGCTGCGTTGAGCGGTGCTGGTTCGCCCCCGCGTGCAGCGTGAAACAGCGCGAGCTCGCCAAGGCAGAGCGCCACGCTGTCCGCGCCCACGTCGCCGATCAGGTCGCCGGGTTCGTGCGTAGCGGCGAGGTCCTCGAGCAGCAGGACATGCTCATCCGTCTCGGCGTCATACCTCGCCACATAGCACCGCGGCACGTGGACTGATGTCGTCGGCGCGATCTCGCCGTAGAAACGCACTTCGCGCTCGTATGCGCTGCCGCGATAGTGGCCATAAGCAGCTCGGACAGCCGGGTCGACTGCTGACTGCTTCCAGATCAGTGTTCGGGGAGCGGAGGAATCTGCCCTGGAATAGACGACTCGAAGGCGATGCATCGTCGAGGTGAGGCTAGTCATCGGCTCCGCGCTCACGGACTCGATCGCCGGACAGTCGACGTTACCGAGACGCAGCGCGGCCGCCAGCCACGCGGGTGTGATGTCGGTGTCTCGGAGCGGGATCGAGAGCATCGAGACCTCCGCCGCGAAGGTACACCCCGGACCGCTGGCCACGCGGGGCGTGCCGCCCCGGCGATCTGCCCGTCGGGCGAGCGCGGAGTCCGAAACGACTCCGGGCTGATCCGGAATCCCGCAGCCGGCGGCAGCGTCGTGACCACGCGAGTGGGCGCTTGGAAGCAAACGCGAACGCGCACACGATGACCGAATCGTGAGGGACGGGGCGCTCTGACTGTTGCTCCCCGTAACCTTGCGGGCGCCTGGCAATTCTGACTGGCGAGCGTGAGGGTGTTTCGCTCGTCACGTGTCGCGGTCCGCGTGCTCTGTGGGCAGGATCTGTGAGTGGCCCAAAGACGCAGGATTCCGCATTCGCCACCGGCCCTGGTCCACTGCCGCCAGGAACCCCTCCACCGCGTGGTTGAAGGCTTCTGGTTCCTCGAGGTTGATGGTGTGGCCGGTCCTGGGCAGCATCACGAGCCCGGAAGAGTGGATCTTCCGCTTCATGAAGAGCGCGGGCTCCAGGCACGGCTCGTCCTCGTCGCCGACGACGATCAGCGTCGGCACCGTGAGCGCGACCATCTCCGCCTCCAGCTCGAAGATCGTGGGGCGGGTCAGTTGCACCCCTCGCAGCGTGAGCGCATGGCCGACGGCGGACTGGTTCGCGAACTGGCTGCGGAACTCTTGCCATCCAAGCGGGTCCTTGTCGATGAACTGCACGCGCGTCGGCCCGCGCGTGTAGATGTCCGCCATCACTGCCATGCCTTCGCCCGTGAAACGCTCCGCCGTAACGATGATGTCGTGCTCATACGCTGCGCGGTCTGCCGTGCCACTGCCGTAGCCGACCCCGGCGACCACGAGCGAGCGCGCGCGCTCCGGGTGACGCATGCCAAAGTGGAGTGCGGCGTATCCCCCCATCGACAGCCCACAGATGTGCGCGCGCTCAACCTCGAGCGCATCGAGCAGCCCGAGCAGGTCGCTCACGGCATGGTCCTGCGAGTAGGCCCGCGGGTTCGTCGGTACGTCCGACGGGGGGTAGCCGCGAGCGTTGTAGGTGATGCAGCGGTACCGCCTGGCGAAATGCCGCACCTGCAGGTGCCAGGAGGCGCTCTCGCCCGCGAACTCGTGCACGAACACCAGCGGGGTTCCCTCGCCCGTCTCCTCGTAATACAGGTCTACGCCGTTCACATGCACCTGTGGCACAGGCACCTCCGTTCTTCGATCTGGGTTCCTCGGTGGAGTGTGGCGGATCGCTCTGGTTGCCCGCCGCGGTTACGGGCCGGGAACGCGCTGCCGAATCCACGTCGACGTTATTCCCCCGGCCGGGGGACGCGACGGCAGAAGGCAGGTTGGCCGCTGGTGTGGCCATGCGGTCGGACGCCGCAGCGCTCGAGCTCCGTGGCGAGGAGCCTGGCCTGCTCGTCGTGATCAGGTCCGTGGAATCGGCCTCCCACGGATCGCGTGCCGGTTGCGTCGGTCTCCCGCTCCCGCAGTCGCACCCGCGGTGGCAGGGACGCCGGCCGTCGCCTATGGGGACTGCAGCCCGGCGGCCTCGGCAAGCAGCTCGTAGGAACGCACCCGGTCAGCGTGGGCGTGGACCCCGGTGGTGATCATCAGCTCATCGGCGCCGGTGCGCTCCGCCAGTTCGGCCAGTCGCTCACGCACCGTGACGGCGTCGCCGATCACCTGGGAGTTCAAGCGCTCGTTCAGCATCGCCTGCTCGTGGGGCGAGTACTCGTAGGCGGCTGCCTCCTCGGGTGTCGGGAACCGCCCCGGCCGGCCGCTGCGCAGGCGCAGAAAAGACAGCGCACCCGGAGCGGCCAACCAGCGGGCATGCTCGGCGGTCTCACCGCACACCACCGACACCCCGAGCATGAGATGGGGCGCCTCGATCTCGCCGCCCGGGCGGAAAGTCGCGCGGTAGGTTGCAGCGGCCGCCATCGTTCCGGCTGAGGCGAAGTGGTGGGCGAAGGAGTACGGCAGGCCGAGCATCCCGGCCACCTGCGCGCCGTAGTCCGATGAGCCCAGCATCCAGATCGTCGGCCGGTAGCCCAGGCCGGGCGTGGCGGTGATCGCTCGGTATGGATGGTCGGCCGCCCAGTGGCCGTCGAAGTAGCCGAACAGCTCCACGAGCTGCTCGGGGAAGTCGTCGACGTAGCGCTCAGGTGCGAGGGTGCGCCGGAGTGCCATGGCGGTGAGCTGGTCCGTGCCCGGAGCACGACCGAGGCCGAGATCGACGCGCCCGGGATGCAGCGCCTCCAGCATGCCGAACTGCTCCGCCACTACCAGGGGAGAGTGGTTCGGCAACATCACCCCACCCGAGCCCACGCGGATGGTGGACGTGACCGAGGCGATGTGGGCGAGCAGCACCGCGGGCGCCGATGAGGCGATGCCCGGCATGTTGTGGTGCTCGGCGACCCAGTAGCGCGTGAACCCAAGGCGCTCCACCCGAGGCGCCAGGTCCAGCGAGTTACGCAGCGCGTCGCGGGGCGTGAAGCCCTCCGCGACGGGAGCGAGGTCGAGCACAGACAACGGGACGCCGAGGTGGGAACTCATCTCGTCACGGTACAGCCGCCTGCGCGACACGGTCGAAGCCAAGACCACGGGACCTTGAGGTGCGCGTCACCCGCGACGCGAACCGGGGCGAGGGATCGGTTCCGCTGACGCGACCGGGCGTGGCGGTGGCCGACGCGGACCGACCTGCCGGCTCCGCCGTACCTACAATCCACCGAGCGGCACCCGAGGTACGGCGACGGAGGAGGCAGCATGTCCGTGTATTTCGTGGTCCAGGAGAAGGTGACCGACGAGGCGGGCCTGGCCGCGTACGGCAAGGCCGCCGGACCCACGCTGCGAGGGGTCAGGGGGAAGGCGGTTGCCGTCGACAACGACGTGACGCCGGTCGAGGGCGAGTGGCACGGGTCGCGGGTGGTGATTCTCGAGTTCGAGGACGAAGCGGCGTTCCGCGAGTGGTACGACTCACCGGCGTACCAGGCCGCGCTCCCCCTGCGGTTGGCGGCGACGGATTCTCGGGGCGTGCTCGTGCGAGGGCTCGCCTAGGCACCGAGCTCGTCTGCGCACTGCTCGCGCGGCGAGCGCGGCCTGCGACCCATTCGGGGAGGCACGATGACGGCGATGATCCCGTACAGCCAGGCGGTCCTGCCGGCAGGCATCCGCTCGCGGCTCGTCGACAACGTCAACGGTCTCACGGTCCACATCCTCGAGGCGGGCTACGCGGCGCCCGGCCGCCCGTTGCTGTTGCTGCTGCACGGCTTTCCTGAGCTTGCGTACAGCTGGCGCAAGGTCATGCCGCGTCTCGCGGAAGCCGGCTACTGCGTCGTGGCCCCCGACGTGCGCGGCTATGGCCGCACCTCGGGCACGGACGTCAACTTCGACGACGATCCCGCTCCGTACTCGACGCTGAACAAGGTGCGGGACGCCGTCGCGCTCGTCTCGGCGCTCGGATATCGGGAAGTCGCCGCGGCGATCGGTCACGATGCGGGCGCCGGGATCGCCGCCTGGTGCGCGCTCGTGCGGCCCGATCTGTTTCGGTCGGTCGCGATGATGAGCGCGCCCTTCGGCGGGGCGCCGCGACTGCCTTTCAACACCGCCGGCGGAGGCCAGGGCGTCGCGCCCGCCGCCACGCGTGGCTCGGAGCTCGATGCCGAGCTCGCGAAGCTCTCGCGGCCGCGCAAGCACTACCAGTCGTACTACTCCACCCGCGAGGCCAACGAGAACATGTGGCACTGTCCGCAGGGCGTGCTCGCCTTCATGCGCGGCTACTACCACCACAAGTCCGCGGACTGGAAGCAGAACCGCCCCCACCCGCTGGCAGGCCTGACCGCCGCCGAGCTGGCGAAGCTGCCGAAGTACTACGTGATGGACCTTGGCCATGGCATGGCGGAGACCGTCGCCGCCGAGATGCCGTCCGCCACCGAGATCGCCGCCTGCGCCTGGCTGCCCGACCGCGAGCTGGCCGTCTACGCCGACGAGTACGGCCGCACCGGCTTCCAGGGCGGGCTGCAGAGCTATCGATGCGGGACGAGCCGCATCGCCGCGGCCGAGGGCTCGCTCTTCTCGGGCCGCACCATCGACGTGCCGTCGTGCTTCATCTCCGGCGCGAGCGACTGGGGCAACTACCAGACCCCGGGCGCCATCGAGCGCATGCGCGACAGCGCCTGCACGCAATTCCGCGGCATTCATCTCGTCGAAGGGGCCGGTCACTGGGTGCAGCAGGAGCAGGCCGATCGCGTTGCCGCGCTGCTGCTCGAGTTCCTGGGCGGGCGACCCTGACGCCGTAGCGGCGGTGATGGCCACCCAGGAGCGCAGGCACCGAACGCGCACTCGCCGCGCGGCCGGGGCGGCCGGGGCGGCGACCAAAGTCGGGGTCGCCCGCTATCCGCTCAGTAGCGGCGAGCGCAGTCCTCCCCGTTCGTGGCGTGCGCAGTCGAGCCGCTCTGTTCCGCGGACGACGACGCCCCCGACTCGGGATGCGCCACAGGTCACACCGCAGCGGGTACAACGGGCGCGCGCCCGAAGCCGGCTCGTCGACAGCGGCGTGCTGGACCGGCGACATCGACCGATCGGGGCACGCATGAGCGACCGCGCCTATCAGCCCGACGGCATGCCCGGCTACACCCTGCCGGTGTTCGAGTACCGCACGCCTCCGGAGATCGCACGCGCGGAGCGGACGGTCTACCCGGTGATCGTCGCCGGCGGTGGGCTGGGCGGTCTGACCGCCGCGCTCGAGCTGGGCAGCCGCGGTATCCGCACCGTGGTGCTCGACGAGGACAACACGGTGGGCGCCGCGGGCCTTTCGTCGCGCGGCATCTGCTACGCCAAGCACTCGCTCGAGATCTTCGACCGCTTCGGCATCGCCGAGCGCATCCGCGACAAGGGCGTCACCTGGAACGAGGGTGACGTGTTCGTCGGCGAGCAGCGCGTGTACCGCTTCAACCTGCAGCCCGAGACCGACCAGAAGCACCCGGCGTTCGTGAACCTCCAGCAGTTCTACGTCGAGCAGTACCTGGTCGAGCGCATCATGGAGACGCCCGCGGTCGACCTGCGCTGGAAGAACAGGGTGGTCGACGTGCGCCCGCACGTGGACCACGTCGAGCTCGACGTGGAGACGCCCGACGGCCGCTACACGACGCGCTGCCGGTGGCTGATCGGCGCCGACGGCGCGCACAGCACGGTGCGCGAGCGGGTCGGCGCGCGGGACGCCGAATCGGCGCTGTTCGACGACCAGTGGTGCATCGCCGACGTGAAGATGGCGCCCTCGGCCGAGGCGGTGCGCAAGTCCTACCTCGACAACCCGCTCAACGAGGGCGGCGCCATCTGGTATCACCAGATGGCCGACGGCGTGTGGCGCACCGACTGGCAGATCGGGCACTACGCCCACCCCGAGCGCGAGAGCGAGCCCGAGCGCGTCCGCGAGCGCCTGAAGCAGCTGCTCGGCCCCGAGACGCCCTTCGAGCTGGTGTGGGTCGGCGCGTGGCGCTTCCGCAAGCGCTACCTCGAGCACATGCGCTACGGACGCGTGCTCTTCCTCGGCGACGCCGCCGCGCAGCATTCGCCCTTCGGCGCGCGCGGAGGCAACCGCGCGATCCAGGACGCCAACAACCTCGCCTGGAAGCTGGCGCTGGTGCTGGACGGCGAAGCGCACGCCGACCTCATGGACACTTACGACAGCGAGCGGCACCAGGCGGCGATCGAGAACGTCGAGCACGCGTCGCGCAGCGCGATCTTCATCGGCCCGGAGACCGACGGCCAGCGCCTGGTCCGTAACGCGATCCTCGATCTTGCACAGCACCACGAGTGGGCGCGCGAGATGGTGAACGTGGGCCGGCTGTCCGTGGCCACCGTGTACGCCGACTCGCCGCTCAATCGCGAGACAGGCGACGGCATCGACGCGCCCATGGCGCAGCCCGGCGCAGCCGCGCCGGACGGGGTCTACGGCGCGGGCCATTTCGCCGAGCGGCTGCAGGGCGGCTTCACCGTCGCGTGGTTCGGCGGCGCGGGCCCGGGGATCGCGGACGCGCAGACGCACGCCGTACCGCTCCGCGGCAACGAGGCGTTGCATGCGCGCTACGGCGTGCCGGCCGAAGGTGCGACGTACGTCTTTCGGCCCGATGGACACGTCCTGGCGCGCTGCCCGGGGATCGATGCCGAGTTCGCGCGCGCCGCAATCGACGCGCTGCTGTCGTACCGCAGCGGCGCGCGGAGCAGCACGCCGGCCCCGACGTCGACGACGAGCGGCAGGCTCACGCGCATCGAGATCGACCGCCTGTTCGACCAGCTCGCCGCGCTGGTCGACGGCGCGCCCGCGGAGGAGCGTGGCCTGGCGCTGGCCCGCGTCGTG
>JBBDXH010000204.1:0-941 GCA_040902395.1 Dehalococcoidia bacterium | reverse complement strand
GTCGTGATGGCGCTGGCCGAGCAGCTCGGCGACTACACCCGCGTCAGCCGCGCGATCGGCCTGGCCGACGCAGCGCGGCGTGGCGGATGACCGGAGCCAGCCGCCGACGCCGCGTCCCCGACGACGGCGTCATAGCGGCACTCAGGCGCGAGTGCGGCCGACTGCCTGGCGCTGGGGGTCAGGACGACCCGACGACCTTGCGCATCTCGATCGACGTGTCGTGGTCGAACCCGGGGTGTGCGTGGCGAGCGACCTCGACGTAGCCGAGGCGAGCAAAGAACCGCTGATTCGCCGGCAGGGCGATGCGGACACCGAGCACGACACCCGGGCAGCCGCGGCGCGCCGCTTCGGCCTCCACGTAGGCGACGAGCGCGGTTGCGATGCCCTCACCGCGATAGCGCGGGAGCACGGAGAGTCTCCCGAAGTACAGATCTTCGGCCTCAGGGCGGAAGAGGACGCAGCCCGCGGCCACTCCGGGCGCCTCAGGCGGTCCACCGAGCTCCGCCACGGCGGCCCGATACGGGCCGGCGAGCTCGGCCGCGATGCGTTCCGGCGTCTCGCCCAGCGCGGCCGAAGGAGGCACCAGGCCGCCGCGGTACTCAGCGAACGCTCCCTGGATGATGTTGGCGAGCGTCCGAGCGTCGTCCAGGACTGCGGGTCGGACGATGAAGGTCACCACAGGATCATATCGACGATCGGCCGAGCAGCCGGGCGCGCATCAGCGAGATCGTCCGCCCCCGACCACGAGGACTGCGCCGTGGGCGGACGCCGGGGGCGCGGAGGCGTTCGTGTGTGGGGGGTGGTGCGCTAGTCGGACAAACGGCAGGCACGACCGCGGGCTGACGCAGCGCTTCCGGTCATCGTTCGCCTTCGCTCACGACGAACGGGGGATTCCCTCACGACGAACGGAGCGGTGCGCGTTCGCGCGCCCGGGCGACCCG
>JBBDXH010000203.1:2534-13992 GCA_040902395.1 Dehalococcoidia bacterium | reverse complement strand
GCGGGCGCCGCCGTGGGGGTGCGCGGGGTGGCCCGCGTGGCCGCGGGCGGCGGGACCGGCGCCGGCCCCGCGGTCTCCTCGTTCAGCGGCGGCTCGTCGACCCACTTGCGGTAGCCCTCGGCCGACCGTGTCATGCGGCCGACGCCCGGGTACGCGCCGTGACAGAAGATCATCAGCGACTGCGCCTCGATCGCCCGATCCATCAGCTGCTTCTTCGTCTCCATCGACACGAGCGGCAGGACGTCGAGCCCGGACACCCACGCCGTGCGCTCCAGCTGCGCGACGTGCTGCGCCATGTCGCCGAGGTAGACGCCCCACTCCTGACCCGAGCGAATGACCACCGTGCCGTGGCCCTCGGTGTGCCCGGCGGTCGGGACGAAGATCAGCTCGTCGGTGATCTGATGCTCGCCGTCGGCCAGGTGCAGCCGGTCCGCGATCGGCTCGATGTTCCGCGCCAGGTACGTCGCTCGCGTGCGCTCGTTCGGGTGAGTGCCGTCGTCCCACTCCTTCGCGCTGATCACGTAGCGCGCGTTCGGGAAGGTCGGGCGGAGCGAGCCGTCGGCGTTCTCGCTGGTGTTCCAGCCGCAGTGGTCGGCGTGCAGGTGCGTGTTCACGACGACGTCGACGTCGGCGGGCTCGACGCCGAGCGTCGCGAGCGAGGTCATGAGCGTTCCCGTCTCGGCCGGCGTGGCGTTGTCCCGGTCGCCCTTCTTGCCCCCCACGCCCGCCTCGATCAGCACGGTCAGGCCGCGCGAGCGAACCAGGATGCAGTTCAGGCCGAGTGGCATGCGGTAGCGCTCGTCGAGCTCCGGTTGCACACGTTCCCACATCACCCGCGGGACGATGCCGAAGATCGCGCCGGCGTCATACCAGTACCTGCCGTCGTTCACGATCGCGAAGTCCACCCCGCCGATCCGGTACTTCGCGCCGGTGGGAACCGTCACACGCTGCTCCATTCACCCGGCGGGCAGGATGCCAGACCTGCGCCCGTCCGTATACGAGACACGCGAGGCACTTCAGTCCCCGTCCCGTTCGTCCCGAGTGAAACGAGGGACGTGGGGACGTCGGCTCAGCGCGTCTCTCGTTTCACTCGAGACGAACGGGGGGCGCGCCGCTTGTCTCGGTCACTGCGCCTGCTCATTCGTCGCGGTAGTCCCACGACGTGATGTGCCGCGGGACGATGCGGAACGCCACCGTGCCCGGACTGTCTCGGTAGGCCTCGGCGAACGCCAGTCCGCGCTCCTCGCCGTAATACGCCACCGCCATCGCGCGCACGAGGTCGTACAGCGGCCGATCGCTCGGCGCGACGTTGCCGTCGATCACCACCGCCGAGTACGGCGCCACGCGCGTGTCCACGCAGAGCGACGCCTGCGGCCGGCGCTCGAGGTTGCGCCACTTCAGAGACGTGCGGGCGGTGAACACGTACGCAGCGCCGTCCGCCCAGTGGAACCACACCGGCGCCGAACGCGGCCGGCCTCGACCGTCCACGGTCGAGATCACGGCGACCAGCGGCTGCGCGAGGAACTCGTCGATTTCGCCGGCAGACATCGGCATGAGGCACCCCCTTCGGCCCGCGAGCGTACGGGCGGATCGCGCCCGGGGTCGAAGTCCCAACGTGCGTGGTCGCGGTCGTTACTATGCCGCCCGACCGCCGGGCCGTTCTCCGGCAGGCGCGGACGGGACTACTGATCGGAATCAGCAGAGCTCACGGGAGCGTGGAGGACGACGCATGCTCAAGCGACTCGACAACATCGGCATCGCCGTGCGTGATCTGGCGAGCGCGCACGACTTCTACACGCGCGTGCTCGGCTTCGCAGGCGCGCCGCTGAAGGATGGCGCGACCGGCTTCTCAGCGAAGCTCGGCGACGTCGCGCTCTTCGTCTTCGCCACCGACCAGACGAACTCGCCGGGCCGCACGGCGGACTACGAGCACAACCCGGCCGGCATCGACCACCTGGCGTTCGAGGTCGAGGACTACGAGGGCGCCCAGCGCGAACTCGAAGCGAAGGGCGTGCGTTTCCTCCAGGACTCGGTGGGCGAGCCGGGCGGCTTTCGCTACCGCGGCTTCCAGGATCCGGACGGCAACATGCTGTACGTGATCCACCCCGGCGCGTCGTAGGGCACAGCACGCTGTGGCCCTCTCGTGACCGGGCACCGATGGACGGGCACAGCACGCTGTGCCCCTACTACGGCAACGGCGCGGTCGCCACGACCGTCAGCGCGTCGCCGACGCGTACACGCCCGCCGCGCACGATCCGTGCGCGCAGGCCGCCCCGCCCGGCGAGCTCCTTCAGCAACCCCGGCCGTGCGTTCACCTGCTCGATGTGCGCGCACGGATCGCACGGCCGCACGCCCTCGATCAGCGCCTCGCCGAGCGTGAAGCGTGCGCCGATCAGCTCATCGAGCCGCGCGCCGCGCACCACGACGTTCCGCCGCAGCGCACCGGGCTCGATGCCCAGCGCCTCCGCCACCTCGGCCTCCACGAACGTCAGCTCCTGATCCGGCCACTTCGGGTCGCTCCAGTAGCCGCGCTTCGTCGCGTAGCGGTCGCCCGCGACACCGGCGCCTTCGACGAGCACCACGTCGTCGCACGTTTCGATCGGCGCGCCGGTCGCCGGCGCGACGAAGAGCCCGACGACGAGCGGGGTGGCTTCTGTACTCATCCGAAACGCCCGATCACCGACGACCTCCGCGCGGATCACCGCGACCGCTGACGATCGAGGCGCACTTCCGTTCGTCGCGAGTGTATGGGGGACAGGCGGCGCGACCGGCTCGGGCCGGGTGACGTGCAGCGAACGAGATCGGCGGGATGGCGGGTCGCGTCTCGCCTTTGGACTTCGCCCTTCGGCCACGCTCGGGCCAAACGGACGAAGAGTCGGCTCATCGCCGTCACGCCGCAGTCGCGTCCGCGACCGCGCGTCCGCCACCGCTCCAGCGACTCAGCGCGCTCGCGCCGGCGCCTCACCCTCGGCGGCGAGCGCCGCGAGCGCGTCGCCGTCGAGGCGGTAGGGGAGCCACGTCGCCATGTGGCGCATCCCGAGGCGATGGTAGAACTCGCGCGCGGGGTTCCAGTCGAGCACGGAGAGCTCGAGCCGCGCGCAGTCGCGATCGCGCGCGAGACGCGCGAGTGCGGCCATGAGCGCACGTCCTGCGCCCGTGCCACGCGCCGGCTCGTCGACGTAGAGGTCCTCGAGAAAGAGGCCCGGGCGCCCCTCCCAGGTCGAGTAGTTGTGGAAGAAGAGCGCGAAACCGACGGCCTCGCCGGCGCGCTCGGCGATCAGCACCTCGGCACGGGGCGTCGGGCCGAAGACGTCGCGCGCGAGATCGTCATCGGTCAGGCGCACGCTCTCCGGAGGCTCGTGCTCGAACGCGGCGAGGCCGCGCACGAAGCGAATGATCGTCGCGCCGTCGGCGGGGGTGGCGAAGCGGATATGCGTCTCGGTCATGGCCGGATGCTAGCGCCGCGCCGACAGCAGCGGCCCGATCCCATGCCACGCTCATTCCCCCGCTCATCCCTGCGTGTCGCGCCAATAGTCCCGGCCATGGCACTCGCGCGGGAGTTCGTCACGCTCCGCCTGCCGGCACTCGAATCTGCGGACTACCGGCGGCTCTTCCTGACCGGCTTCTTCACGGCCGGCGCGCGCTGGGCGATGGTGCTGGCGCGCGGCTGGCTCGTCTTCGACCTCACGGGGTGGGCAGCGTGGGTCGGCGCGGTGACGTTCGCGTCCATGATCCCGTTCGTCTTCGCCGGGCCGGTCGCGGGCGCGATTGCCGATCGCGTCGACCGCCGGCGCCTGCTGATCGCCGGGACCGCGCTCGCGATCGCGCCCTCGGCGCTGCTGGTCGTGCTCGTGCTCACCGACACCGTCCAGGTCTGGCACGTCGTGGCGCTGGCGCTCGTCTCAGGCATCGCGCAGGCGATCACCGTCCCGCCAACGCAGGCGCTGGTCGCCAACGTGGTGCCGAGCGCGCACCTGCTGAACGCGATCGCGCTGTCATCGATCGCGCAGCACGGCTCGCGCATCATCGGGCCGCTGTTCGGGGCCGCGTTGCTCGCGTCGCTCGACACCGGTTCGGTGTTCGCGCTTTCGACCGTCATGCTGACCGGCAGCCTGGTCGCCGTCCTGCGGCTGACGATCCGGCGGGCGTCGGCGGCCGGCGACCTGAGCGCGACTCGCGTGCTGCGGGTGGTCGGCGCGGACCTGCGCGAGGCGATCGCGTATGTGGAGAGCGACCGACGGGTCGCGACCGTGATCGTGCTCGTCTCACTGCACTGCGGCCTCACGATGGCCTTCGACTCGATGATGCCGACGCTCGCGACGATGGTCGGCGGCGCAAGTCAGACGTACAGCGGGATCCTGGTCGGCATCGGCTCCGGCGCACTGATCGGCACGTTCGCGCTCTCGATGGTGCGGGCGCCGCGGGTCCAGGGCCGCGCGCTCGCCGTCGCCGGGTTCGGTTCGGGCATCGCGATGGCATTCCTGGCGATCGCATCGACGCCGGCGCTCGTGGTGCTCGCGGCCGTCGGAACGGGGGCGACGCAGGCGAGCTACATGGCGCTATCGGCGACCTACATCCAGGAGATCGTGCCCGATGCGATGCGCGGGCGCGTGATGGCGTTCTACGTATGCATGGCCGCCGGGAACATGTCGTTCCTGAACCTCGGCTTCGGCTGGGCGTCCGAGATCGTCGGCGTGCGACCGCTGCTCTTGTTCTCCGCGCTGCTCTGGCTCGTTGTGTTCGTGATCGCTGCCCTCGGTCTGCGCGACATCCGCCACCTGCTACGGCGCGGCAGCTTCCTCGCGCCCGTCGAGGCGACGGCGGGGGCCGCGGCGGGTTCGTAGCGGGCGACGAGCGGGGGTCGCCGCGCAGCGCGTGGCGGAGGAGGCCGGCGTCCGGTCCCCGGCGCGCATGCGGGCGGATATATTCACGCAATGAGCGCGCTGACTGAACGATTCCCCGCCCTGCAGTCCGTCGACTACCGGCGACTGTTCGTCGCCGGTTTCTTCACGGCCGCCGCGCGCTGGGCGATGCTGCTGGCGCAGGGCTGGCTCGTCTTCGAGCTGACCGGTTCGGCCGCGTGGGTGGGCGCGGCGACGTTCGCCGGGATGTTCCCGTTCGTGTTCGCCGGGCCGGTTGCCGGCGCGATCGCCGACCGGGTCGACCGGCGCCTCCAGCTGATGGCGGCGACGGGGCTCGCGATCGTGCCGGCCGTCATGCTCGCGGTGCTCACCATGACCGGCCTCATCGTCGTCTGGCACGTGGTGGTGCTCGCGCTGCTCGTGGGCATCGCACAGGCGAGCGCCGTGCCGGCCACGCAGGCGCTGATCGCAAACGTGGTGCCCCGCGAGCACCTGCTGAACGCGATCGCGCTCTCCTCGATCGCGCAGTTCGGATCGCGCGTCGTCGGCCCGCTGTTCGGCGCGGCGCTGCTCGCGGCGCTCGGTACCGCCTCGATCTTCGTGCTCTCGTCGGTGCTGCTGGTGATCAGCCTGTTCGCGGTCACGCGCGTCCGCTTCCGCCGTCCGCTCGACCGGGCTGCCCTGAGCGCGTTCGGCGTGCTCCGCTCGGTCGGCGCGGATCTCCGTGAGGCCGTCGCCTACGTCGAGGGCGATCGTCGCGTCGCGATCGTGCTCGGGCTCGTCACGCTGCACTGTGGGCTGACGATGGCGTTCGACTCGATGATGCCGACGCTCGCGACGATGGTCGGCGGCGCGCGCCAGACGTACAGCGCGATCCTCGTCGGCATCGGCGCCGGCGCCATGCTCGGCACGATCTCGCTCTCGCTGCTGCGTGAGCCCCGTGTACAGGGGCGCGCGCTGGCGATCGCGGGCTTCGGCTCGGGCGCGGCGATGGTGCTGCTCAGCCTCGCGACGAGCCCGCTGCTCGTCGTGCTCGCCGCCGCCGGCACCGGGGCGACGCAGGCGAGCTACATGGCGCTCTCCTCCACCTACATCGCGCAGGTGGTGCCCGACGTGCTGCGCGGCCGTGTCATGGCGCTCTACCTGATGATGGCCGCCGGCAACATGTCGCTGCTCAACTTCGGCTTCGGCTGGGCCTCCGACATGGTCGGTGTGCGGCCGTTGCTCTTCATCCCCGGCGTGATCTGGATCGGCGTGTTCCTGCTCGCGACCGTCGGCCTGCGCGACGTCCGTTACCTGCTGCGCCGCGGCAGCTTCCTCGAGCTCGAGGCGCCTCTCCCGGTGGCGGTCGCGTAGGGCGCGCACGCGAGGTGACGCGCGCGTTCAGGCGTTGCGCGCGTGCAGACGGCCATCCCAGCGCAGCCAGCGAACCGCGCCGCGCTCGTCGCGGATGAACTCGCCGCGCCGGACAAGCGCCGGCTCTTCGACGGTGGTGATGCAGTCCTCGGCGGTCTGGCCGAGGCGCACCGGCGGTGAGGGCGCGGCCGGCGCGCGGCCGGGCCGCGTGTGCGACTGCACGTAGAGCGCGAGCGCACCGCCCTCGACGCGCAGCTCGACGTCCTTGAGCACGCCGGGGTAGCGCCCGGCGTAATCGCGCTGCCGGTCGGCCGCGATCTCGCCGACGGCCGGCGGCTCGGCGCGCGCGCCCAGCACGCGCTCGAGCAGCCACGCGGCCACGACACGGTTGAGCGCCGCGCCGGCGCCCGCGTTCGTGAGGATCGTGAAGCCGAAGCGCCGGGGCGGGACCAGCACGATCTCCGAGAGCTGGCCATTCGTCTCGCCGCCGTGGCTCAGCACGCGCACCCCGCCCACGTCGTTGAGCTGCCACGACAGCCCGAAGGCATCGCAGATGCTCCCGGCGGGCACCTGTGCGCGCTGCATCTCGCGCAGTGCGGGCTCGGGGAGCAGAGCGGTGCCGTCGGACGCGCAGCCGTCGCCGAGGTGGAAGCGCAGGTACGTGAGCTGGTTGCGCAGATCCGAGATCACTCCGCCGTGCGCCATGGCCGCCCGCTCGAGCGCCCACGGCCGCGCAACCGCCGGCGCGCCGTCGACGACGCGGTGGCCCGAGGCGACACGCCCGGCGATCACGTCCTCGGGCAGCTCGAAGGCGTGCGTCATGCCGAGCGGCGCGAGCAGGTCACGCGCGAGCAGACGGTCGAACGGCAGCCCGCCGAGCACCTCGACCAGCCGCCCGAGCACCGCGAAGCCGGCGTTGCTGTAGGCGAAGGTCGCGCCGGGCGGCGCCTGGAGCGGCACGTTCGGCAGCAGCTCGACGAGCCGCGCGAGCGCCGTGTCGCCGCGCTCGCCCACGGGGTGCATGAGGAAGTGATCGCCGGCCCAGCCGCCGGTGTGCGTCAGCAGGTGGCGAGGCGTGAGCCGCGCGGCCCAGTCTTCGTTCGCCAGCGCGAAGTCGAGGTGGCGGCGCAACGGGACGTCGAGGTCGAGCGTGCCGGCGGCGACGTGCCGCATGAGCAGCGTCGCCGTCATCGTCCTGGTCGTCGATCCGATCTGGAAGAGCGTGTCCTCGGTCACCGCCAGCGGGTGGTCGACGTTCGTGACGCCGAAGCAGCGCGTCAGTTCTTCGTCCCCGTGGACGACGCCGAGCGCGACGCCCGGCACGTGCCGGCGCGCCATCTCGGCGCGCACGAGCGCGTCGAGGTCGGCGGCGAGCGCGGCGAGCGCGGCAAGCGTCACGGCGCGCTCAGCGCGGCCGCGCGAGCGGGCCGCCGCCCCACCGCCCGAGGTGCGTGAAGGACTCGACCGGCTCGCGGCGCAGCTTCGTGAGCTGGCGCACCGGGTAGCCGAGCGGCAGCAGCGCGCACACCGCCACGTGGTCGGGAATGCCGAGCACGCGCTTGACCGTCGGCTCGTCGGAGATGGCGACCGTCGTGATTGTCCCGCCGAGCCCGGCGTTGCGCGCGGCGAGCAGGATGTTCCAGGCGAACGGGTAGACCGACGCGCCGCTGATGATGCCGACGCGGTCGAGGTACTGATCCATCGAAGCGACCACGCGCAGATCGACGCACACGACCAGCAGCGCAGGCGCGTCGATCAGCGGCTGAATGAGCGTCGCCGGCACGGGCGTCTGCGCGATCGTCTCGTCGCTGAGCTGCGTCGGGATCACGCTGTTCCACGGGTTCTCGCCCGCGGCGCGCTGTGCCCCGTAGCGGCGCGCGCCCGCCTCGCCGGCGCGCGCGACCGCTTCCTGGGTCGCGCGGTCGCGCACGATCACCACGGACCAGCCCTGGCGATTGCCGCCGTTCGGAGCGAAGCGCGCGACGTCGAGCAGGCCGTACAGCACCTCGTCGGTGACCGGCCGATCGGTGAATTCGCGCGCCGAAAACGTCGTGCGCATGACCTCGGTCAGTTCCATCGCTTCCCCCTTCGGGCCGGTGCCGGCACCCCGCCGGACTCAGACGATGCCGCGATTGCCGTGCGCCCCGCCGTCGACCGCGAGGATCGCGCCGGTCGTGAAGCTCGAGGCGTCGCCGGCGAAGTAGAGCGCGGCGCCCACGACTTCGTCCGGTTGCCCGCCGCGGCCGAGCGGGATGGTCTTCGCCGCGCGCTGCTCGAAGGCCTCGAGGTCCCAGTGCTTTGACACGTCGGTGAAGAACGGGCCTGCCATGATGCAGTTCACGCGCACCTTCGGCCCGAAGGCGTACGCGAGCGAGCGGGTGAGCGCGTTCAGCCCCGCCTTGGCGGCGCCGTAAGGCTCCGCTCCGGGGCTCGGCGTCACGGAGGCGGTGCTCGAGACGTTGATGATGCTGCCGCCGTCACCGGCGGCCATGCGCGCGCCGATCGCCGCGGAGAGCCGGAACGGCCCCTTGAGGTTCACGCCGACCACGCTGTCGAAGAGCTGCTCGCTGACCTGGTCGAGCGAGGGATAGAGCGGTGACATGCCGGCGTTGTTGACGAGGATGTCCACGCGGCCGAACTCGGCGTACGCGGCCTCGACGAGCCGGTCGCACTCGTCCCAGTGGCCGACGTGGCAGGCGATCGCGAGCGCCCGCCGCCCACGCGCGCGCACGTCGTCCGCCGCGCGCTCGCACGACTCGAGGTTGCGGCTGGCGATGATCACGTCGGCGCCGGCGTCCGCAAAGCCGAGCACCATCGCGTGCCCGAGCCCCCGGCTCCCGCCCGTGACCAGCGCCACCTTGCCCGTGAGATCCGTCGCGTTCGCCATGGCACGCTCCCGCTGGTCGAGCCGATGTCCGCGCGGAGTCTAGGTCTTCCCTCCCCCAACCCTGTCGCGCTGCCGGGGGAGCGAGCGCCGGACCGACGTCCGCACGTACGTCGGTCCGGGCGCGAGGCGTACGCGGGGCGCGCGTGTCGCCGTGGCTACTCGCCGGCCTCCATCGCCACGATCAGAGCGAGCAGCCCGTCCGCCTCCCACGCGCGGTTGCGCGGCGAGCCGCCGAGCGCGACCAGCACGCCCGCCGTCTCGAGCTGTGCGATCGCCTGTGCGGCCGCCGGCCGCGTTCGCCCGATCGCAGCCGCCGCCACGGGCGTCGTCACCACCGGGTGCGACGGCAGGACGTCGATGAGCGGCCACGCGGCTGCATCGCGTCGCGGGCCGACCTGCTCGCGCAGGCGCTGTCGCCACGCCTCGCGGAGCTGCGCGACGCGCTGCACATATCGGGCCGCGAGGTTCGCGGCCTGCGCCGCCGCGCTGGCGAACGTCTCGATCCACTCGGCGACGCGGTCCTCGCGGAACGCCGTCAGGCCGCGCACGTACGCCGTGCGATCGCGCGCGAGCGCCACGCTGATCGGCGGCACGAACGACGGCGCGAGGCCCCGCCGGCGGAGGATCACCTGGGTGAGCGCGCGCCCGGTGCGACCATTCCCGTCCGCGAACGGGTGGATGGTCTCGAACTGCGCGTGCGCGATCGCCGCCTGCACGAGCGGTGGCAGCGTCTCGTCCGCACAGAACGCGCACAGGTCGTCGATCAGCCGGGTCACCTCCTCGGGGGGCGGCGGGACGAAGTCCGCGCCGCAGGGGTTGTAGTCGTTCCCACCGATCCAGTTCTGGACCGCGCGGAATGCGCCCGGGTGCAGGTCACGCGGATCGTGTGCGAGCAGGGACGCGTGGATCGCGAGCAGTGCCTCCGGGCGGATGTCGTCTTCGGCGGCCGCCTGCTCGATCGCCAGTTCCATCGCGTCGATGTTGGCGAGGATCTCCGCCGCCTGGGGGCCGACGCGACGTCCGGTCTCGGCACTCACCTCTGCTCGCGCGAGGCTGCGTGCATCGACCTGGATGCCCTCGACCTTCGACGACGCGATCGATTCCGTGCGCAGCAGCAAGCGTGCGAGCGGCGCCAGTTCCGCAGCCTGCGCCCCATTCAGCGCCGCGATCGCCTGTTCCGCGTCTGAGACGACGCCCGCGACGTGCCCCGGGAGGTCGAGTGCCAGACCGCGAAGCGGATCGGGGATGAACGTGTCGTAGCTGCAGGCGCGCCGATGGCGCGCAGGTGCGTAGAGCGTCGGATCGGACGGCCACGTTCGGCGGACGAGTTGACCGCGCACGTCGAGCCTTTCCGTTCGGGCAGCGTAGCGAAAGGATACGAGACGATCCTTTCCGTCTGGGATCCTTTCACAGGCGGTGTCCGAAGTAAAGGATCGCGCGCGATCCTTTCGTTACGCGAAGGCGGGACGAAGGATCGAAGCCGGCGCGCCGCCGCACGGGCCCGCCCCCCGTCGTGACCGGCCGGGCATGTCCTCGCCGATCGCGCCGCGCGCACGGTGTGCAGTTTCCGGGGCGATGAGGGCGCTCGCGAGCAGCGGGTCGTCACCCGCTGCTCACACGACCGCAGTGCGGGATCGACCGATGTCGGCGGCATTCCGGATCGGAGAGGGACGCGGCACCTAGTGCAACGACACCCGCCGCCCCTCGCGCGCCGAGAGGCGGATCGCGTCGAGCACCTGCTGGCACGCCAGCGCGTCGTCGAAGCTGGGCGCGGGCGTGACGCCTGAGCGGATGCCGCGCTCGAACTCGCGCACGAGCAGGCGGAAGGCGACGAGCCGCTGATCGCGGTCGTCCTCGAACGGGCGGAAGCGCTCGGGCATCTCGAGCGGGGCGAGCGCGCGCTCGCTCGCCTTGCCGGCGAGCACGACGCCGTCGGGCTCCGGCTTGGGGCCGCGCTGGGTGACGAGCAGCACGCCGTCGCTGCCGGCGACGGTGATGCGCGCGCCCTGGCCGGGCGAGACCGCCGACGATGCCGTCATCGTGGCGATCACGCCGCTGTCGAAGGTGAGCGTGAACGAGAAGGCGTCGTCGGCGTCCGCGCGTACGGGCGCGAGCGTCTCGGGGTCGCGTCGCTCGGGCCGCAGCGTGGCGAGTGTCCCCGACGCGGTGGCGACGTCGCCGAACCAGTGGCGGAAGCCGTCGATGTAGTGCGAGCCGAGCGCGCCGAGCACGCCGCCGCCGCCGGCGGTCCACGCCGCCCACGTCGCGGTCGGCGGCGTCTCGGGCGCGGCGCGGCCGAGCATGAGCTCGGCCGAGACGAGCTGCGGCGTGCCGATCGCGCCGTCGTCGAGCA
>JBBDXH010000203.1:0-2524 GCA_040902395.1 Dehalococcoidia bacterium | reverse complement strand
GCGCGCGCACCTGCGCGCGCTGCGGCGCGAAGCGGAACTCGTGCGCGACCATCGCCGTGCGCCCGTGCGCGGCTGCCGCGTCGCGCAGCTCCGCGGCCTCCGCTGCGTTCAGCGCGAACGGCTTCTCGCACAGCACGTGCTTGCCGGCGGCGAGCGCCGCCAGCACCTGCTCGCGGTGCGCCGCAGGCGGCGTCGCGATCGCCACCGCGTCGAGGTCGTCGCGCGCGACGAGCGCGCGCCAGTCGGCGTGGACGTCTGCGACGCCGAGCCCGGCCGCGGCCGAGCGCGCGCGCTCCGCGCCGCGGCTCCACAGCGCGCGCACATCCCACCCCTCGCTCTGGAACGCCGGCACATGCACGCTCGCGCCGAACCCCACGCCGATCACACCGATGCGCAGCGGGGCGGTGGTCATGAGGGGGCCTTTCGGGTGTGTGGTGCGTGGGGCCGCGGGAGCGTACTCGCGGTCGTCGCGATTGCGCGCGGGGAGCGGCGAGTCATCAGCAGCCGGTACTCACCTTGCGCCGCTCGGCACTCACCGCCCCTCCACCGCGATCGGAGCACTGCTCAGGCCGAGCACCCTCGCGATCTCGAGCACGCGCCGGAGGTTCGCGCTGGCGTAACGACTTGCCTCGTAGCGCTGGATCTGCTGTTCCTTGAGGCCGAGCAGCGACGCAAGGTCCGCCTGGCTGAGTGCGCGCGCAATGCGCGCACGAATCAGCGCTTCCGGGAGGTCCTCCAGCGATCGGATCTCGATCGGGCCGAACGATCCCGACGAGAGCGCCTCGTACGCCCCGATCTCCTCTCGCATGCGCGCCACCGTCCCCACCAGCGCGGACCGAGCCATGCGCGCGAACTCGTCGTCGCTCGCGTCCCCGGGGGCAGGCGCGCCCACGAGCTCGGATTCGAGGTCGACGAGCTTCTTCTTCGAGATGCGGAACTGCCGCTCGTTCGTGATCACCGGACGCTCTCCATGTCGATTCTCACGATGCCCTTCGCTCTGCCCTCGCGATCGGTCTGGAAGAAGTCGAGCATCGTGCGCCCTGCGCCTCCGCCGATGAACGCCGGGATGAACTCGCCGCCGAAGCGTTGATGCTGCCTCGGCCGGCCGGCCGTGAGGTCGGCGAGATCGCGGAACAGCGGATCGAGGGCATCGAGATCGAGACCGATGGAGCCGTAGCAGCCATCCCAGTCGTTTGGCGCCGCCTTCGACGTCACGAAGCTCCCGTCTATCCAGACATCCCTCGCGCCGGCTTGCTTCAGCAATCGGACGGCCTCGAGCGTGCCGGCCATCAAACTCCGCCGATGACGGTTCCGGCCGAACCGTGATGCGAACTCGTCCCATCGGCACTCGTGGATGCCGGGTGGCAAGTTCCCGTTGTCGTCGAATGGTGGCAGGGGCATCAGCGCGCCAGCGTTTCGAGCTCTCCTCCCGTACACACAACAATAACATTGTGTCGACCGGCGGGACGCCTCCACTCGATGCACGGTTTCCCATGGCCTGGAATCGGTCGTCGCAGACATCGCGAACTCGTCAGATCGAGCATCATCCGGCTAATTCGGCGGTCGGACACACATGCTCGTAGGAATGCGGGGCAGCCTCGGGCGTCAGCCGCTCTGATGGGCTTCCGCTCCTGCGCGAGCGACTCCCCGACCCGATCGCACCGACGTGCCTGCGCCCGTGTGCACGCCGCGCATCGCCGCTCGCACGATCGAGCCCGTGGCCGTCTGCCTCGCATCCGCGACCCGGTGCTAACCTCCCGCCGCTCGACACCCGCCCGCCCGCAGCGATCGGAGCACGCACATGACCACGTCACCTGCACCCAACTGGCGCGAGACCTTCCCGAAGCTCGCCGAGCTCACGACCGACGTCGTCTTCGGCGACATCTGGGAGCGGACCGAGCTGTCGAAGCGCGACCGCAGCCTGATCATCGTGGCGACGCTCACGGCGCTCTATCGCACCGATCAGCTGCGCGGCCACATCGGGCGTGCGCTCGACAACGGCGTGACGCGCGAGGAGATCGGCGAGGTGATCACGCACCTGGCGTTCTACGCCGGCTGGCCGTGCGCGGTGAACGCCGCGAGCGTGGCGACGCAGGTCTTCGCGGAGCGCGGGGTGTGAGTGGCCTCCCGGCGAGCCGCGTGCCGTTCGTGTTCCGTTCGTGGTGAGCAACGCGAACCATGACCGAGGCGCCGCGATAAGCGGCGCCTGCTCACGTTGAAACGCAGCCGTGTGCACGCCGCCGGGGGCGTGCCCGGTGCTCCCGGCACCAGGCATGTCGTGGTTCGCGTTGCTCACCACGAACGGACCACCGGGCCGAACGTCGACTGATCCGCGCGCGCCGCTCGCGCGAGACATTGCTGGACACGCAGATCGCAGCTCCGGAGGCGCCAGCCATGGATACGCCACGCATCGCCGCTCGTACGGTTCGGCGCGTCACCGCGCTGCTCGCCATCGTCGCGCTCGCAGCGACCGGCGCGGCGTGCTCGGGCGACGACTCGACCGACGCGCAGACGGCCGCACCGC
>JBBDXH010000202.1:0-14083 GCA_040902395.1 Dehalococcoidia bacterium | reverse complement strand
CAGCCGTAGAACGCGCGCACCGTCGTCGCCCGCCGCTTAATCGAGGCGTCGGCGAGCGCGCGCGTGCGCAGCTCGGCGAGGTAGGCACGGCCGTGCCCGCGACCGGCGTCGAGGTACGCCACGTCGCGTTCCGCGAGGAACGCGAGGAAGTCGCCGACATCCGTGCGGTAGTTGCGCAGCGTGTGCACCGAACGTCGGCGCACGTTGCGCAGCTGATCGAGGTAGCGCTCGAGCGCCGCGAGCGCGTCGACGGCCGGCTGGGCCGTGCGCGCGAAGGGGTCGGACGTGCGGGACATGGTGGCCACCCGGGGTTCCCCGCCCCAGCGTGATGCGCTCAGCCTACCAGCGTTCGTGCGCTGCGGCTGTCACTCAGGCAGTGGGACGCGGGCGCCGTCGCGCGAGGGCCGCGCGGATCAAGCGCCAGCCGGCGGCGGCGAAGAAGAGCAGCCCGGTCATGAAGAGCGCCCCGCCGAGCAGCCAGGTCGCCAGCGCCACGAACAGGCGCCGGATGGCGATGCGCAGCGCGACGAACGAGAGCGCGAAACACGCCACCGCGATCAGCAGCCGGAGCGGCCCAACCGTCATGCAGAGCGGCGCCCCCTCGCGCCACCGGTGCTGCTTCGCCGCGGACGCGTGGACCGCTTGGGCGCGCGTGGGTCCTTGCCCTCCGCGCGCAGCTTCTCTTCGCGCCGCGCCAGCAGGTCGATCGCATCGTCGATCGTCACCGACGCAGGGTCCTTGCCCTTCGGCACGGAGGCGTTCACGGTGCCGTCGGTGACGTACGGGCCGAAGCGGCCGGCACGCAGCGTGATCGCGTCGCCGCGATCCGGGTGCGGCCCGAGATCGGCGATCACCTGCGGGGTGGAGCGGCCACCCCGGCCCTCGCGCGGCTTCGCGAGCAGCCCGACGGCGTCCTCGAGCGTGATCCGCGCGAGATGCGCATGGTCCGCCAGGCTGCGTGACTCCGTTCCGGCCTTGATGTACGGCCCGGTCGGGCCGTCCTGGACCGTGATCTCGACGCCGGTATCGGGATGCTTGCCGAGCGTCTTCGGGAAGGAGAGCAGCAGCTTCGCCTGCGCCGCCGTCAGCGTCTCCATCGACATGTCGGGCCAGAGGCTGGCCCGGCGCGGCTTCGGCTGATCCTTCGCCGCCTTGCCCTTGGCCGGCGGCGGGTCGTCGCCGATCTGGACGTACGGACCGTAGCGGCCGGTCTTGAGGTAGATCGGCTCGCCGCTGTCGTCCTCGGTCCCCAGCACGCGGTCACCCAGCTTCTCGTCTTCGAGCAACTCGAGCGCCCGCTCGAGTGTGAGCTCGTCGGGTGCGATGTCGTCCGGAAGCGAAGCGCGCTGGTCACCGTCGCCGGCCTGGACGTAGACGCCGTAGCGACCCACGCGCGCGGCCACGGTGCGGCCCTGGTCGTCGGTGCCGAGCGAGACGGACGACACCGCCCGCGCGTCGATCGCCTCCCAGCTGTCGCCGATGGTCCCCTTCAGGCCCTGGCGCGCCATCTGCCCGTCGTCGGGCGCGTCGGGATCGCCGAAGTAGAAGCGGCGCAGCCACGGCTTCGCCTCCACGTGTCCCTCGGCGATTTCATCGAGCGAGTCCTCCATGCGCGCGGTGAAGTCGAGATCCACGAGCTCCGGGAAGTACTGCTCGAGCAGGTTGATCACCGCGAACGCGGTGAACGTCGGGACCAGCGCGGTGGCCTTCTTCCAGACATAACCGCGGTCCTGGATCGTCTGAATGATCGAGGCATACGTGGACGGCCGGCCGATGCCGCGCTCCTCGAGCTCGCGGATCAGGCTCGCCTCGGTCCAGCGGGCCGGCGGCTGCGTCTCGTGCCCTTTCGCCTCCGTGGCCGCCGCGTCGAGCTCCTGCCCCTCGCGCAGCGGGGGGAGCACGCGCTCCTGGTCTTCGAGCTCCGCCTCCGGGTCGTCGGATCCTTCGACGTACGCCCGCAGGAAGCCGGGGAACGTGATCACCTTGCCGGACGCCTGGAAGCCCGCGCGCCCGTGCTCACCCGCGCCGGCGTGCAGGCGGACCTGCGTGCGCAGACCGGCGGCGTCGCGCATCTGCGACGCGACGGTGCGCTTCCAGATCAGGTCGTACAGCCGCAGCGCGTCCCCATCGAGCTCGCCGCGGAGCGACTCGGGGGTGCGGAGGATGTCGCCCGCGGGGCGGATGGCCTCGTGTGCCTCCTGCGCGCCCTTCGTGCTCGATGCGTAGCGGCGCGGCTCGTCGGGGATGTACTCGGCGCCGTACAGACCGACGGCCTGGCGACGTGCCGCGTTCACCGCCTGGTCGGACAGGTTGGTCGAGTCCGTGCGCATGTAGGTGATGTAGCCGTTCTCATAGAGGCGTTGAGCCACCTGCATGGTCCGCTGCGCGCTGTAGCGGAGCTTGCGCGCGGCCTCCTGCGTCAGCGTCGACGTGATGAACGGCGCCGGCGCGCGCTGGGTGAAGGGGCGCTCGACGACCTCCGTCACGGCGAAGGTCGCGGACGCGAGGGCGGCGGCGACGCCGCGTGCGCGCGCTTCTTCGAGATGTGCGACGGCGTCCGGGTGTGCGAGCTCGCCGGTCTCGGGATCGAAGTCGCGTCCGCTGGCGACGCGGCGGCCGTCGAGTTCGTTGAGCCGAGCGAGCACCGTCTCCGCGCGGCCGTCCCGCGTGCGCAGCGTGGCGTCGACGTCCCAGTAGCCGCCGGTCCGGAAGCGCATGCGGGCGCGCTCGCGATCGACAATCAGGCCCAGCGCCGCGGACTGCACGCGCCCCGCCGAGAGGCGCGGCTTCACCTTGCGCCAGAGCACCGGAGAGACCTCGTAGCCGAAGAGCCGATCGAGGATGCGACGCGCCTCCTGCGCTTCGACCACGCGCTCGTCGATGTCGCGCGGGTGCGCGAGGGCATCCTCGATGGCCGGTCGCGTGATCTCGTGGAAGACCATGCGCCGCACAGGCACGCGCGGGTTGAGCACCTCGCGCAGGTGCCAGGCGATCGCCTCGCCTTCGCGATCTTCATCGGTCGCGAGGTAGAGCTCGTCGGCGTCGCTCAGCAGCTTGCGCAGCTTTGCGACCTGCGGTCGCTTCGCGGCCGGGATCACGTACAGCGGCTCGAAGTCGTCATCGACGTTCACACCGAGTCGCGCCCATGCCACGCCCTTCAGCTTCGCGGGGATCTCGCTCGCGGTGGACGGCAGGTCACGGATGTGGCCGATCGACGACTCGACCACGTAGTCGGGGCCGAGGTACTGACCGATCGTGCGCGCCTTCGCCGGGGACTCGACAATGACGAGTCGCTTCGGCGTGGCTGAACGGGCACGAGGCTCGGGCTCAGCTGAGTCAGTCGTCAAACGGGCCTCTCACTCCTGCTTCGTCGCCGCGCGCGGGGTGTCGTGCGCTGCGTAGTCGACGAGGGGTTCACGCACTCGTACGTAGTGCATCGCCCCAACTTCGCGGACGAGGCCCTTGAGTTCCAGCAAAGCGAGCGTACCGGAGACGGTGCCTGCCGCCAAACCGCTGCGTCGCACCACGTCGTCCACGTGGCGCGGGTCACGGCTCAGCGCGGCCATGAGCGCACGTTCCTCCTCGTTCTCGGGTGGCGCGGCCCGCCCGAAGTCCAGCTGCGCACCGATCATCGTCAGATTGAGCGCCTCGAGAATGTCCGCGGGGCTCGTGACGGGCGACGCACCGTCGCGCAGCAGGCCCAACGGACCGCGCGACTGCGGGGAGAAGATCGAACCCGGCACCACGAACACGTCGCGGCCCTGCTCGAGTGCGAACTTCGCCGTGATCATCGCGCCCGACGTGTGATCGCCCTCGACCACGAGCGTGCCGAGCGTGAGCCCGGACAGGATGCGGTTGCGGCGCGGGAAGAACTCCGCTCGCGGTTTGGTGCCGAGCGGGTAGTCGCTGATCAGTGCGCCGCGCTCCAGGATCTCGTCGGCGAGGCGCCGGTTCTCCGGCGGGTAGGTGGTGTCCAGTCCGCTCGCGAAGACGGCGACGGTGCGCCCGCCGGCCTCGATCGCGGCGCGGTGCGCGATCGTGTCCACCCCGCGCGCAAGGCCGGAGACCACGGTCACGCGGTTCGCGGCCAGCCCGCGTGCGAACTCGCCGGCAGCCTGCCGGCCGTACGCCGTGGCGCGCCGTGTGCCCACCACCGCAACGCTCCACTCGTCGTCGGCCGTCCACGCGCCACGCACGTAGAGCACCGGCGGCGCGTCGTCGATCTCGCGCAGGCGCGCCGGATACTCCGGCGCGGCGCGGGCGAACGCGCGGATGCCGGCGCGTTCGAGACGCTCCAGCTCCGCGAACGGGTCGCTGTCGGCGCGTGCGTCGACGAGCGCGCCGGCCGAGCGCTCGTCCAGGCCAGCGGCGGTGAGTTCGCCGCGTGAGGCGCGCCACGCGTCCGCGAGCGACGGGAATGCGCGCTCGAGGATCGCGAACCGCACGCTCCCGAGCCGGTGCACGCGATGCAGCGCGACGCGATAGGCGAGGTCATCGGTGGCGGGTGGGGTGGCGGCGCTGGCCATTGCTGGGAGGCTAGGCGCGCCCGGGCCGCGTTGGGCGCTGATCGCGCCCGCAATCTCGGCGGGATCGGCCCGTGATCGTCACGGGCGGCGGCGGACGGCGCGGCGTCAGCGCGCCCGCGAGGCCTCGGGCGCGTCGCTCGCCGCGTCCAGCGGATGCTCGTCGTCGCTGGCGCGGATGCGCGCGACGCGCACCTTCTTGATGCGCCGGCCGAGGATCGAGAGCACGCGCAGCGAGAGGGCCTCGTCTGGCTCGCGATCCTCCTCGTCCGTCGTCGTCACCTCGTCGCCGGGGACCGCGAGCCGGCCGAGCAGCGTGACCACGAGCCCGCCCACGGTGTCGAAGTCCTCCGAGGCGATCTCGGTGTCGAAGACGTCGTTCAGTTCATCGATCGTGAGGCGGGCGTCGACGATCGCTTCGTCGGGTGAGATCTGCTGCACGTCGACCTCGTCGACGTCGTATTCGTCGCTGATCTCCCCGACGATCTCCTCCAGCAGATCTTCGACGGTGACCACGCCGGCGGTGCCGCCGTACTCATCGACCGCGATCGCCATATGCACCTGGTCTCGCCGCATGTCGGCCAGCAGCTCGTTCGCGCGCTTGGTCTCGGGCACGAAGTACGGCGGTCGGGCGATGTCGCGCAGCGTGGGGCGCACGTCGCCGGTCTGCAGGAACGCGAGCAGGTCCTTCGCGTAAATCACGCCGACGATGCGGTCGAGCGACTCCTCGTAGAGCGGAATCCGGCTGAAGCCGGAATTGGTGATGACGCGCATCACATCGCCCACCGAGGCGTCGACCGAGACGGCCGTCAGGTCCGTGCGCGGGGCCATCAACTCGCGCACGGTCTGCTCTGCCATGTCGAGCACGCCGCGCATCATGCGACGTTCCTCGGAGAGCGCGGCGTCGTCGGTCTCGAGTTCGAGCAGGGCGGAGAGCTCCGCGCTGGGATCGCTGTCCTCGTTCGGCGAGCGCCCCATCAGGCGCAGGATCAGATCGGCGGGCAGATGTGCGAGCCACGCGAGCGGCGTGAAGAAGAACTGGAGGAACGCGATCGGCCGCGCGAGGAGGACGCCCCAGCGTTCCGGTTCGAGCATCACCACCGCGCGCGTGGTCTGGCGAAGGACCGTCACGGTCAGCGCGGCGACGATGGCGATGCCGACGCCGGCGAGCGGCTGTAGCGCGCGTCCGTCGAGCACTGCGAACGCAAACGCGAGCGTGCCGGCCACGATCACCGCGCTCGAGCCGACGCTGAGGTTGCGCAGCACGCGCTCACGATGGTGCACGTACCGGCGCAGGAGCACGGACAGCCCGCTCGCGGAGCCATTGCGCATGCGCGCGCGGCTGATCGCGGTCACGCCCGCCTCAGCGGCCGCGATCAGCACGAGCAGCATCGCGACGAGCAGCAGGATGAGGAGCGTGAGGGCGGTGGTGATGTCCAAGGTGACGGCGACCCGGCCGGGGGTTACTCCCGGGGCGCGGACCCCCCTTTCGGTCGACGCTCCCGCGCCGGCATCCCAACGACGAGGGCGCCCGCGGGCACATCGTGCGTGACCACCGCCCCGGCGCCGGTGCGCGCGCCCGCACCGATCTCGACCGGTGCGACGAGCACCGAGTCGCTTCCGATGAACGCGCCGTCTCCGACGCGCGTGCGGCGCTTGGCCTCGCCGTCGTAGTTCGCCGTGATCGTCCCGGCACCCACGTTCACATCCGCCCCCACGTCGGCATCGCCGATGTACGAGTAGTGACCGATCGCGGTGCGCGCGCCGATGCGCGAGGCCTTCACCTCCGCGTAGTTCCCGAGGTGGACGTCGCGCTCCAGCGTGGAGCCGGGGCGCACGTGGCAGTACGGGCCGACCGTGACGCCGTCGGCGAGCGTCGAACCCTCGAGCGTGGACCCCCCGATCTCGCACCGATCGCCGATCGTCATCTCGCGGAGCACGGCGTTCGGACCGATCCGGCAGCCGGCGCCAATCCGGGTCTCGCCGAGCAGGTGACAGCCCGGGAAGATCGTGGTGTCGGGGGCGATTCGCACGGCGGCGTCGACATACGTGGCCGAGGGATCGATGAGCGTGACGCCCGACTCCATCAACGAGCGGCGGATCCGGTCGCGCAGCGCGCGCTCGACCTTCGCCAGCTCGACGCGCGTGTTGACCTGCTGTACCTCGGCGGCTTCCTGCACCTGGTACGGGTGCACGCCCCCGTCGCGCACCGCGGCGCGGATCAGATCGGTGAGGTAGCGCTCGCCGCCCACGCCGGGCGTGAGCGCCGCGAGCGCCGGCCACAGCCACACGGCCTCGGCCGCATAGAGCCCACCGTTGACCTCGGGCTCGCCGCGCGTGGCCGCATCCGCGTCGCGCTCTTCGACGATGCCGTCGACGCGCCCGTTGCGACGGATCACGCGGCCGTACCCGGTGGGGTCGTCGAGGTACGCGGTGAGGAAGCTGAGCACGGCGCCGCTCGCGAGATGCCGCTCGCTCAGCTCGCGCAGCGTGCGCACGGAGAGCAACGGGAGGTCGGCGTTGAGGATCAGCACATGCGCGGACTCGCCGACCGCGTCACGCGCGGCGAGCGCCGCGTGGCCGGTGCCCAGGGGCTGCTCCTGCACGGCGATGCGCACGTCCGGACCCACGGCGTCCGCGATCGCGTCGCGGGCGACGCCCGCGACCACAACGATGTGCGGGAAGCCGGCGGCGCGCAGCGAGTCCGCGACGAGCCGCACCATGGGTACGCCGGCGACGGGGTGCAACACCTTCGGCAGGGCGGAACGCATGCGCGTGCCGCTGCCGGCGGCGAGCACGACGGCGCCCCAGCCGTCGAACCGCTTCGCGGCGTCCTCCGCCACGCTGCCGCCGGAACCGAGAGTGGGGGGCGCGCTCATCGCGTGCACAATAGAGGCGCGGCGACGAGGCGGGGCAACGAGCCGGATCTATGGTCGCTTTCGATGATCGTCACCTCGAGCCGGTCGGCGTGGGCATCGCGCCATCCGTGGCCGCGAAAATTGACCGGCAGATCAGCCCCATTCTACACTCCTACCGCGCCGCCACTCCAGCCGAACAGTGACCCCGGCCTCCAACTGCGAAGGACGACGACGCGTGACAGTCGACGAACTGCGCCGCGCGTTTCTGGAGTTCTTCGAGGCCCGCGGACATCGCCGAATTCCGCCCTCGTCGCTCGTCCCTCATGGCGATCCGACCCTGCTGTTCACGACCGCGGGCATGGTGCAGTTCAAGCCCTACTTCATGGGCATCGAAGAACCGCCCGCCTCCCGCCTCACCTCGATCCAGCGCTGTTTCCGGACCGTCGACATCGAGAACATCGGTGACGAGAGCCACCTCACGCTCTTCGAAATGCTGGGCAACTTCTCGGTCGGCGACTACTTCAAGCCCGACGCGATCGCGTGGGCATTGGAGTTCCTCACGGGCGTGCTCGGCATCGACCGCGACCGGCTGTGGGCGACCGTCTACGTCGACGACGACGAAGCGTTCGCGCTGTGGGCGGCGCAGGGCGTGCCCGTCGAGCGCATCCTTCGCTACACGGCGGAGCAGGGGAACTGGTGGGGGCCGCCCGGCGACAGCGGCCCCTGCGGTCCCTGCTCCGAAGTGCATTACGACTGGGGCGAGACGCCGGGTTGCCCGCGTTGCGCGAACGGCTCGTGTCACCCGGACGTCGGCTGCGGGCGCTTCCTCGAGATCTGGAACCTCGTCTTCATGACCTACTACCAGGACGAGTCCGGCGAGCGCACGCCGCTCCCGGCGGCGAACATCGACACGGGCGCCGGCCTCGAGCGCGTGCACTCCGTGATCGCCGGTGCGCGCAGCGTGTACGAGACGGACGAGCTGCGCACGATCGTGGAGCGCGCGGAAACCGTGACGGGGCGCCGCTACGACCCCGACGAGAACTACGAGGTGGCGCGCGCGCTGCGTTCGATCGCCGAGCACTCGCGGGCGATTGCGTTCCTCGTGACGGACGGCGTGCTCCCGAGCAACGACGGACGCGGCTACGTCCTCCGACGTGTGCTGCGGCGCGCGGTCTACTTCGGCCACCGCATCGGCATGCGCGAGCCCTTCCTCGAGCGCACGGTAGACGCCGCGATCGACGCGTCGCTCAGCGCGAACCCGGAGATCGGCGAGCAGCGCGCCTTCGTGCGCCGCGTCGCGGCGGTCGAGGAGGCGCGCTTCCAGGCCACGCTGGCGCGCGGGCTCGAGCTGCTCGACGACGTGATGGCGCGCGAGGCCGCCGCTCAGCGCATCCCCGGGCGCGACATGTTCGAGCTGTACGACACGCACGGCCTGCCGCCCGAGCTCACGCGCGAGGTCGCGTCCTCGCGCGGCTTCAGCGTCGACGAGGTTGGCTTCGAACGCGAGATGGCGGCGCAACGCGAGCGCTCGCGTGGGCGCTCTGAGTTCGGCGACGCCGGCGACGACACGCGGGCGCTCCGCTACGCGGCGCTCGGCATTGAGTCGCGCTTCGGCGGCTACGAGTCGCTGACCGTGCGTTCGCACGTCACCCACCTCGCGGTCGACGGCCGGCCGGTCGAGCGCCTCGACGGCGGCGTCGAGGGCGAGCTCGTGCTGGCCGAGACGAGCTGCTACGCCGAGGGCGGCGGCCAGGTCGGCGATCACGGCGAGATCGTGACGGCGAGCGGGCGTTTCGCGGTGGAGGACACGCAGCACCTGGCCGAGGCGATCGTCCACATCGGCCGCGTGGTCGAGGGCGCGATCGTGCTCGGCAAGGCCGCCGAGTCGCGCGTCGACCCCGCATGGCGGACGGGCTCCGCGCGCAACCACACGGGGACGCATCTGCTGCACGCCGCGTTGCGCGAGCTGCTCGGGTCGCACGTCCGTCAGGCCGGCTCGTACGTCGGCCCCGACCGGTTGCGCTTCGACTACACACACCCCGAAGCCCCGACGGCGGAGGAGCTGCGTGCGATCCAGCGCACGGTGAACCGCAAGGTCCGCGAGGACATCGCCCGCGAGACGCTCGTGATGTCGTACGAGGAGGCGATGGCCCGCGGCGCGCTCGCGTTCTTCGAGGACCGCTACACCGCCGAGGTGCGCGTCGTCGAGTACTGCGAAGCGCACGGTCACGGCCATGCTCACTCGCCGGGGTGCTTCAGCCGCGAGCTCTGCGGGGGCACGCACCTGCATTCGACGGGCGAGGTCGGCATGCTCCAGATCGTCAGCGACTCGAGCATCGGTGCGGGCCTGCGCCGCATCGAGGCCGTGACCGGCCCCGAGGCTGAGCACTACTTCGAGGAGCGCCTGGACGCGCTGAACGGCATGGCCCAGCGCTTCAAGGTCCCGCCGCTCCAGGTCCCCGCGCGCATCGAGGCGCTGGAAGCCCAGCTCGTCACCGAGCGCAAGCGCGCGGAAGAGGCGGCGCACCGCGCGTCGATGGGGGCGGCCGACGATCTCGCTGCGCGGGCCGAAGCGATCGGCGGGACGCACCTGCTCGTCGCGCGCGTCGAAGCGCAGTCCGCGGACGCGCTGCGACCGATGGTCGATCGGCTGCGCACGACGCTGGGAAGCGCGTTCGTCGTGCTCGGCGCGGAGATCGATGGGCGGCCGATGCTGATCGCCGCCGCCACGGACGACGTCGTGGCCCGCGGGTTGCGCGCCGACGACATCCTGCGCGTTGCTGCGCAGCTGACGGGTGGCGGTGGCGGCGGCCGCCCGCAGCTCGCGCAGGCCGGTGGACGGGACGCCTCGCGTCTCGACGAAGCACTCGAGGTCGCGCGCGGCTCGGCGCGGGAGCAGCTGGCCGGGACGTAGCGCGTGCGCGATCGCCTCGCCGCCGCCCTCGCTGCTGTCCTCGCTGCCCTACGCGCGGCGATCGCGAGCGTCGGTCGCGCACTCGGCGAGGCGATCGCGAGCGTCGGTCCCGCGCTCGCCGCGGCGAACGCGCGCAGGGCGCGCAGGCGCGCTGCGCTCGCAGCCGCCCGCCCCATCACCCCGCCGCGCGATCCGCGCCGGCCGCGCGCGCGCGAGGCACGGCGTCGCGAGCCCGTGGCCGAGTCATATGCCACCGTCGTGGCCGAATCCGACGACGACATCGCGTCGATTACCGGACGCATCGACACGGCCGCCGACACCAACGTGGTGTTGCTCGTGCCGAAGGGGGCGCGTCGCATGCGCGATCCCGCGATCTGGCCACACGTCGCCGCGCACGCACGGCGCCGCGGGATCGCGCTCTCGGTGGTCGCCGGCCGCCGTGACGTGCGCGGTCATGCCGGCGCGAACGGGCTCCCTACCGCGCGCTCCATCGCTCGCCTGCGCCGCGGTCGCCGACGCGTGCGCATTGGCGACCGCACTCTCATGGTCCCGTCCTTCCCGTGGCGTGGCCTCACGACCATGGCAATCGCCGGTGCGGCCGTGTTCGCGGCCGTCACTGCGGCGTGCTACGTGATTCCCTCCGCCCAGATCGTGATTACGCCGCCGTCCACCGAGTTCACGACCACCCTGCGCGCGCGCCTGAGCCCGCTGGCGACGCAGGCCGACATCGCGAGCGGCGTCCTCCCGGCGCGTAACCTGCGCGTGATCACGACCGCGGCGTTCTCCGTCGAGACCACCGGGGAGGCCGAGGTGCCGGACGCGGCCGCGACCGTGGTGATTGAGTTCACGAACGACGGCGAGGACGGCATCCTCGTGCCCGCGGGTACGAGGGTGCTCGACGACAGCGGCATCGCCTTCGTCACGGACGGAGAGCTGACGGTGCCCGCGGGCGAATCGGAGAGCATCGACGCGACCGCCGTCGAGCCGGGACCGACGGGTAACCTCGAGGCTGAGGCCCTGCGCCATCTCGATGGCTTCGCGGCGACGCTCACGGCGACGAACCCCCGCGCGGCACGCGGCGGAACGACGCGGAGCGTGCCGGGTGTCGGCGAGGACGACCTCGCCCGCGTGCGCGCGATCGCGGACGAGGCGCTCGCGCGCGTGGCGGGGCGCGCCCTCGCGCGCGAGGTGGAGGACGGGCGCGTCTTCCCCGAGACGACGAGCATCGCGATCCTGAGCGAAACGCCGTTGGCGAAGATCGGCGACCCGGGGGAGTACCTGCTGGTGGAGTACCAGGTCGTGGCGACCGCGCTCGCGCTGACGGCCGAGGATCTCGCCGCGCACGCGCCGGAGATCGTGCGCACGCGCCTCGCGCCGGGCGTCGCACTGCTGCCCGGCACGGCGACCGCGCGCGCCGATGCCCCCGCCGAGCTCGACGGCGGAAGCGTGATGCTCACCATCGAGGCGCGCGGCCGGGTGGCGAACCTGTTTGATGCCGAGCTCGTTGGCGACGCCGTGACCGGCGCTCGCCCGGCGCAGGCGGCCGAGCGCCTGACCGAGATGCTCGACCTCGTCGAGCCCCCTCGGATCACGATCGAACCGAGCTTCGTGCCCTGGCGGTGGCTACCGCGGCGCGCCAGCCGCATCTCGTTCGAGTTTGCCGGCCCGCCCACCGCGCCAGACAGCGATGCCGCCTCCCCGACGCGAACGCCAACGCCAACGCCCACGCCCACTCCGACGAGCGCGCGCGTCACAGGTCCACCGCCGCGGGTGGCCGCCTGATGCGCTGGCTCGGGGTCGACTTCGGCGAGATCCGCGTCGGACTGGCGATCTCCGATCCGGACGAGCGCGTGGCCGTCCCGCTCGAGGTCGTCGCTTCGTCGGCGGCCTTCCCCGCGATCCGCTCGATCGTCGAGCGCGACTACGTGCGCGGCATCGTGATCGGCCTGCCGTTGCTGCCGAGCGGCGACGAGGGCGAGACGGCGGCGCGCGCGCGTCGCCTCGGCGACCGCATCGCGCGCGCGCTCGATCTGCCGGTCGAGTACGAGGACGAGCGACTGACCACCGTCGTCGCGGAGCAGATCACGATGCGTCGCGGGCCCGTGGACGATCTCGCCGCGACGATCATGCTTCAGCAGTTCATCGATCGCCGCCGGCTCGCGGCGCACCTGCACAACGGCAACGGCTCGAGCGGTCTGTCCTCGCATGTCGAGGAATAACCTCCGCGTCATCGCGCTGGGTGCGATGGCGGTGTGGGTGGTGGTCGTAAGCGTGGCCCTGCTGACGTTGCTCGACCGCACGCCGGCACGCGTGGCCGCCGCGATCGCGCCCGGCCAGCGCGCCGCGCCGCTCGTGCAGTCGACGGCGCCAATCGAGGTCGTAATCGACCCCGGGACTTCCGCCGATGAGATCGCGCGCCTGCTGGTGCGGCGGGGCGTGCTGGCGGATGCGTCGCGCATGTCTACGTTGCTCGCACTCACCGGCGTCGGCGCCAGCCTCCAGGCCGGCCGCTACGAGCTGCCGGCCAACACGCCCGCGACCGAGGTGCTGCGGCGCCTCCAGCTCGGCCTCACCGCGCCCGTGCTCGTCGCCGTGCCCGAGGGGCTGCGGCTCGAGGAGGTGGGGGCGATCTTCATCGACCGGGGCTTCTTCACGCGCGCGCAGTGGGAGGCCGCGCTGGTCGCGCCGCACGACGAACCGTTCCTCGACGAGCGCCCCGAGGGCGCCTCGCTGATCGGGTTCCTGCTGCCCGCCAGCTATCCGGTCGAATCACCCACTACGGCGGAGCGCGTGGTGCAGGCCATGCTCGATCACTTCGACGCGGAGGTGACGTCGACCCTCCGTGAGGCTGCGCGCGTGCGCGGCCTCACGCTCTACGAGCTGATCACACTCGCGTCGATCGTCGAACGAGAAGCGGCGATCGCGGACGATCAGCCGCTGATCGCATCGGCCTTCCTCAACCGGCTCGCCCTCGGCATGCCGCTCCAGGCGGACGCGACCGTCCAGTTCGCCGTCGCCCCACCGGGCGATGAGCCCGAGCTCCACGGCTGGTGGAAGCGCGAGCTCACGTTCGACGACCTGGCGTTCGATTCCCCGTACAACACCTACGCCTACCCCGGCCTCCCGCCGGGACCGATCGCCAACCCCGGGATCGACGCCATCCGCGCGGTCGCGGACGCGCCCGAGACCGACTTCTACTACTTCGTCGCCGCGCCCGAATGCGACGGCTCGCATCGCTTCTCATCGACGCTCGCCGAGCACGAGGCGAATGTGCAGGCGTTCGACTCCGCGCACTGCGCACCGTGATCGCGGACGGCCGCGCATGACGCAGACGATCGCATTGCTCGGGCATCCCGTCGCGCACTCGCTCTCGCCACGCTTTCAGCAGGCGGCGCTCGACGCGCTGGGCATCGACGCGCGCTACGAGGCGTGGGACGTGCCGCCCGCGGACCTCCCGATCGCGGTCGAGCGGCTGCGCTCGGGGTCGGTGCTCGGCGCGAACGTGACGGTGCCGCACAAGGTCGCCGTGCTGCGGTTGATTGACCGCCCGGACGCGCTCGCCGAGCGGGTGGGCGCGGTAAACACGATCGTGCGCGCAGACGGGTTGCTGCGCGCGACGAACACGGACGTGATCGGCGTCCTGCGCGCGCTCGCGGACGCGGGCGCCACCGTCGCCGGTGCACGCGTGGTCGTGCTCGGCGCGGGCGGCGCCGGCCGCGGCGTGGTCGTCGCGATGCGGGAGGGCGGCGCTGCGCACGTCACGATCGCCAACCGCACACTGGCGCGCG
>JBBDXH010000201.1:12825-14116 GCA_040902395.1 Dehalococcoidia bacterium | reverse complement strand
TTCCGGAGATCCGGAAGGACGGGGGCCTCGTTCATGTGCGCGGCGTCGCCGGGTCGTAGCTAGCACGCAGACCGGCTAGCGTTGCTTCGCAAATGGCCACCGCGGGCAGATCCACCTGGCTCCGGGAGGCCGGCCCTTCCGACCTCTTCCGCCTGCACGACTTCCGCCTGCTGCTCGCGATCCAGGTCGCGGCGGGGCTGCGCGGACCGCTGCTCTGGTTCGCGCAGGCGTGGTACGTGAACGACGCCGCCGCCGACGGTCGCAGGGTGCTGCTGCTCGGCGTGCTCGCCACGGTGAACGGCAGCGCGTTCCTCGGCTGGTCGCTCTTCGGCGGCGCGCTCGCCGACCGCTATCCGCGGCGGACCATGCTCATGGCCTCGCACCTCGCGGGCGCCGCGTGCGTCGCCGCGACGGCGGTCGTGCTGTTGCTGCCGGGCGTGGGCGGCGGCGGGTGGTTCTTCGTCATCCTTCCGCTGTTCGCGACCTTCGGGCTCATGAACGCGCAGGACCTCCCCGCGCGGACGGCGCTCGTGGCCGACCTCGTACCCGAGCGCCTCGTGATCACGGCCGTGACCGTGAACTGGCTCGTGCTCGCCGTCGTCATGCTGGTCGCGAACTACCTCGGCGGCGTGCTCGTCGAGACGCTGGGCTTCGGCCTGACGTACGCGCTCGGCATCGCGCCGCACCTCGCGATCGCGTTCCTGCTCTCGCGACTCGAGCTGGCGAACGTCGCTGCCGACGCTGAGGCCTCCGGGCGGTCGCTGCTCCGCAACGTGCAGGATGGCTTCGCCCACCTGCGCCGCGACCCGGCCGTGCGCTGGACGGTGCTCCTGATGTGGGTCTCGGTGGCCGGCGGGGTGAACGTGCTGTGGACGCTCGGCGCATGGTGGATGGACGAGGTGCTGCACGTCGATCCCGCCGGCTGGAGCGTGCTGACCGTGTTCTGGTCGATCGGCATGGTGATCGCGTCGGCGACGCTGTTCGTCATGGGCGACTATCGGTCGAAGGGCCGCAAGTACCTCATCGCCGCGCTGATCTCCGCCGCCGCAGTGCTGGTCTACGCGCTCTCGCGGTCGGTCGTGCTGACGGGCGCCGCGCTACTCGTCGCAGGCTTCGCCTTCCAGAATCAGCAGACGATCGCGACCGCGATCCTGCAGACCGTCGTGCCGCGCAACCTGCTCGGGCGCGTGACGGCCCTGCTCTTTCTCTCGCAGGGGCTTGCGCAGACCTCCGGGCTCGCGTTCGGTGCGCTCGGCCAGCTCATCGGCCTCCCGGCGATGTTCCCCGGGCT
>JBBDXH010000201.1:8887-12815 GCA_040902395.1 Dehalococcoidia bacterium | reverse complement strand
CGATCGCCCTCGCGATGCTCGCGAGCGCGATCGCGGTCGCCGTCCTCCAGCGACCGCTGCGCCTCCTCGGCTGAGCGGCCGCCCCGGCCCCAGAGGAGCACGACGATCAGCGCATCGCGGCGGCGGGCGGCAGCGCGGACACTTCGGTCAGTAGATCGCCCCGTCCGCGAGCGCCTGGACGAACGCCTCGTCCGACATCCCGAGCAGCTCGCGGAAGACGTACTCGTTGTGCTCGCCCATCAGCGGTGCGCGGCGCAGCGGTGGGCTCTCGCCGTCGAGGCGCACGGGCTGCGCGTGGGTCATGAACGAGACGCTCTCGCCCTCACGCGCGATCTCGCGCAGGTGCCGGCCGGGGAGGTGCGGGTCGCGAACCACCATGTCCGCGAGGTCTTCCACGACCCCGGCAGCAACGCCGGCTGCCTGCAGCACGTGCGTGACCTGCCAGGGATCGCGCGTCGCCGTCCAGCCGGCGATCTCGGCGTCGAGCGCATCCTCATGGCGCTTACGCGCTTCGAACGTCGCGAACCGCGGATCCGCGATCAGCTCGGGACGCTGCATCGCCTCGCAGAGGCGGCGCCACTCGTCATCGGAGGCCACCGCGATCGCACACCAGCGGTCGGAGCCGGCACAACGATAGGCGCCGTGCGGGCAGTGATCCCGCGAGCGGTTACCCGGCCGCGGCGGCAGCCTGCCGTTGACCGTGTACTCGAGCGTGCCCGTGCCGAGCAGCGCCATCGCCGACTCCGCCTGCGCGAGGTCGATGAACTGGCCCTCGCCGGTGCGTTCGCGATGGTGCAGCGCTGCGAGCACGGCGATCGCGGCAAACAGCGGCGCCGAGAAGTCCGAGTAGAGCGGGGCGATCCCCACCGGCGGCCGCCCCGGCGGGCCCATGTTCGTGCTGAGACCGGAGAACGCGATCACCCCGTTGCCGTACGCGCCGTAGCGTACGTACGGGCCGGTCGTCCCCATCACCGGCAGCGAGAGCATGATCAGGTCGGGACGAAGCTCGCGCAGGGCCTCGTAGCCCAGCCCCCAGCGCTCCATGCGATCGCCGGTGAAGTTGTTCGTCACGATGTCCGAACGGCGCACGATCTCCTTCGCCAGCTCGATCCCTCGCGGCGTGTTGAGGTTGAGCGTGATCGAGCGCTTGTTGGTGTTGCAGTC
Organism: Dehalococcoidia bacterium; assembly: GCA_040902395.1. GTDB lineage: Bacteria > Chloroflexota > Dehalococcoidia > UBA2979 > UBA2979 > VGNK01. The sequence continues at coordinate 11,651 of JBBDXH010000201.1, read as the reverse complement.
GTTGAACACGCCGTTGCTGTCCGCGACCGCGCCCTCCGGCGGCTGGACGCCGCCCTCGCGAATGCGATCGAGGCGCGACAGTGACTCGATCTTGATCACCTCGGCCCCGAAGTCGGCGAGCACGCGCGAGCACGCGGGCCCCGCGATCAGCCAGAAGAAGTCCGCGACGCGGATGCCCTCGAGCGGCAGGCGTCGATCGTTCGGCATGGTCAGATCACCCCCGCGCGCGCCAGTTCCGCACGCTGCTGCTCGTCGACGCCGAGCAGATCGCCGAACACCGCGGCGTTGTGCTCGCCGAGCAACGGCGCCCGGCGATCGAGCCGGGCGGGGGTGCGCTGCAGGCGGTACGCCACCCCGCTGTCGACGAGTGTGCGCCCCAGCTCCGGGTGGTCGACAGCGGTGAAGAACCGGCGGTCACGGAGCTGCGCGTCCTCGAGCAGGTCCGCGACCGTGTTCACCGGCATCACGAGCAGGCGCCGGCGCTGACCCTCGCGGAACAGGTCCGTGCGGTCGAAGCGCGCCGCGAGCGCGCTCACCGCGGCTGACACCGGCTCGGCGTGCTGGGTGCGGTAGCGCAGCTCGCGCCACTCGCCGCCATGCAGCTCGTGCGCGATCCCCTCCTCGTCGAGCCACGCGATGAAGTGATCCCAGAACGGGGGAGGCAGCACGAAGCTGACCCACCGGCCGTCGCGACACTGGTAGAGCGAACGTCCACCGGCCGTGCCGGTGAGCCCGTGCCGCACGGGCACTTCGCGGTGCCACGTGTAGTAGTTCGCGTTGGCGGTCTGCAGCGTCGCCATCGAAGCGGCCTCCTGCAGGGAGACATCGACGTGGCGTCCCGCTCCGCCGGCGTCGCGGTCTCGACCGACGAGCGCCAGCAGCGCCCCCGCCACGGCGGCGAGCGCGCCCATGTGGTACGCCTGCTCGGCGCCGGGCATGGCCGGCGGGTCCTCGGGATAGCCGTTGAGGTACATCAGCCCGCTCATCGCGCTCGCGATCAGGTCGGTCGCGCGGTAGCCGGCCATCGGACCGGTCTGACCGAACGGTGCGATTGAGAGGTAGATCAGGCCGGGCTGCTCGCCGCGCAACGCCTCCGCGCCCAGGCCCAGCGCCGCCAGTTCGCCCGGCGCCCCCGTCTCGATCAGCACGTCAGACACCCGCACCAGCCGGCGCATCAGCTCTGCGCCCTGCGGCCGGCAGATGTCGAGCGTGATCGCCCGCTTCTGCGCGTTGAAGTGCTGGTGATAGAGGCTGCGCTCGACGCCCGGCTCGCCGTCGATGAAGGGCCGTCGCGCACGCACGCGGTCACCGCCCGGCGGCTCGACGCGGATCACGTCCGCGCCGAGCTCCGCGAACAACCGCCCCGCGAAGACGCCGGACTCCCCGGCGAGGTCGACCACCCGCACATCCGCGAGCGGCCCGGGACGCGGCTCGGCTTCGACCATCTCGCCTCCGTGCGCTCGCTCGGACTGTGAGGACAGTCAGCGTCCCGTGAAGACCGGCGGCCGCTTCTCCGCGAAGGCACGCTTGCCCTCGACGCCATCCTCGGTGCGACTCGCCTCGCCGTTCGCAGCCGCTGCCAGCATGACCGCGTCCTCGAAGTGCATGTCGAGCCCGCGGTAGGCGGCGAGCTTGATAGTGCCCATGATGCGCGTGGGCCCGGCGGCGAGTTTCTCCGCCCACTGCTGGACCGCGTCGTCGAGCTGCTCAGCCGGCACCGCGTAGTTGAGGAGGCCGAGCTCGACGGCGCGCGGTGCGTCGACAGGCTCGCCCGAGAGCAGCATCTCCATCGCCTTCTTGATGCCGACGTAGCGTGGCAGCTGCGCGGTCCCGCCGATAATCCCGCTGCGCACGAACACGGCGCCGACGCGCGCGTCGTCTGCCGCGATCGCCATGTCGCTGGCGAGCACGAGGTCCATCCCTGCGCCGTAGGCGAAGCCGTGCACGCGCGCGATGATCGGCTTGGGCACCGACCGGAACGCCTGCGCGAAGTGGAAGTAGTTGCCGGAACGGACGCTGGTGACGAGGTCGCGTCGCGGAGCCGTCCCGCCCGCTGCCGCGGCACGAGCGCCCGCGCGGATATCGTCGCCCGCGCAGAACGCCCGACCCGAGCCGCCCAGCACGACCGCGCGCACGTCGGGGTCCTCCGCGCACTCCGCCAGCGCGGCCAGCAGCCGGTCGCCCAGCTCCCTGTTCAGCGCGTTGAGGGCCTCAGGCCGGTTCAGCGTGAGGCGGCAGATCGGACCGGACTTCTCGATCAGCAGCACCGGCTCGGTCGACACGTAGCACCTCGCATCCAGGATCCCACACGCCGGCGCGTTCCGACGCCGGTGGGTCTGCACGCGGCGGGCCGGGCCGCGCGTGCGCCTCAGGTCAACGCGGATGTTATCCGCGAGGTCAACGAACGAACGTTGTCGCCCCGGCCCGGCGCAAGTCGCCCCCGCGGCTGCGCCCGGCCGGCTGAGACACCATCGACGCGGCTCGGCCCTTGCGGTCGAGGCGGCGTTCAGGTAATCGAGCGGCGTCGTCCGTGTGCACAGCGCTCGCTATTATCGGCACGGCGACGCGTGCGCGGACAGCAAGCGATCCCGTGACGCGTAACTCTGGCCAGCGGAGGGAACCTGGGATGGAAAGCAACTACTGGTCACTCGGGCAACGCCGGCTGTCGCGACGGCGAGCGTTGCGCAGCGCGGGCATGGCCGGCGTCGGCCTGGCGGGAGCGGCGCTGATCGGGTGCGGCTCAGATGAGGAGGCACCCGCACCG
>JBBDXH010000201.1:0-8877 GCA_040902395.1 Dehalococcoidia bacterium | reverse complement strand
GACGGCGCCCGCGGCGAGCACCGCCGCGGCACAGGCGACACAGGCGGCCGCCGCCCCACAGCTGACGGATGCGACGCTCACGTCCGCCATTGCGTCGGACATCGGCAGTGGTGATCCTCAGTCGCTCGGCGGCACCGGCGGCGGCAACTGGCCGAACACCGACGTGCACTTTGGCGGCGCCTACCTGCAGGGCATCGACGAGGAGACGCGGGCGCTGCTGCCCAACGTCGCCGAGTCGGTCGAAGAGGCGCCGGATCACATGTCCTTCGTCTACCGCCTCCGCCCGGACGTGAAGTTCCACAACGGCGAGACGGTCACCGCAGAGGACGTGAAGTTCTCCATGGACCGGGGGGCGCTCGGCACGGCCGCATACAACCCCGAGTTCAAGGGCGGGCACTCCGCCCAGTTCCAGGGCCGCGTGAAGAACGCGGAGGTGATCGACGACCGCACCGTGAAGTTCAACATGGAGAAGCCGGACGTCATCTTCCTGCGGCGCGGCCTCTTCCTCGTGCCGCAGAAGCACATCGAGACGGTCGGCGATGTCGCCTACGCCGAGTCGCCCGTCGCCGCCGGTTTCTTCAAGTTCGTGAAGCGCGTGCCGGACTCTGAGATCGTCAGCGAGCGCTTCGACGACTACTTCGGCACGCTCGAAAGCCCTGCGCCGAGCGGCGTCCATCTCCCGTACATCAAGCAGCTCGTGCAGAAGGTGATCCCCGACTCGCAGGCGCGCCTCGCCGCCTTGCAGGCGGGGGAGGTCGACCTGATCCACAACGTCTCGTCCGACCTGGCGCGCCAGCTCGAGAGCGACCCCAAGTTCAAGGTCTACTACCTGCCTGGCACGCAGCCCATGCACATCCACATCAACACCGCGCTCGAGAACGACCCCGACACGGGCATGCCGAACCCGTGGCGCGACGTGCGCGTGCGGCAGGCCGCGAACCTCGCGATCGACCTGGACGGCATCATCGCGGGGGTCCTCACCGGCAAGGAGCAGCCGAGCTACGGCAGCGCGAGCACCGGCTTCGGCTTCCCGACGGATCTCGCGCAGCAGCGCTGGAGCCACGACCCGAAGCAGGCGAAGGAGTTGCTCGCCGCAGCCGGATACGCGGACGGGTTCGACGCCAAGATGTACGGGCCGATCGGGCGCTGGCCGAACTCCCGCACGGTGATGGAGGTGATCGGCCAGAGCCTCACCGAGGTCGGCATCCGCACAACGCTCCAGGAGCTCCAGTACCAGGAGGTCACGACCCGCTTCAAGGACGACAGCCTCGGCCCGCTGGTCTTCTGGGGCATGTCCGGCGGCGACGACCCCGGCGCGAACTTCCGGTTCGGCTACCACTCGGCCGGGAACTACACCATGTCGGTGCCCGATCCGTCGGTCGACACGATGATCGAGCAGAGCGAGTCGGAGTTCGACCCGGAGAAGCGCGCCGACCTGCTCCGCCAGATCGTGACGAAGTTCTACCTGGATGCGCAGTGGATCTTCCTCTACGAGCCGGTGACCGTTGTGGTCGCCAGCACCAAGTGGGACTGGGATCTGCACTCGCGTACCCTCGCGAACCCCGAGTACTGGAACATCCGGCCGGCGCAGGCGTAAGCGGCGACAAGGCGGCATTCGCCGGCGGGCACGGCCCGCTGGCGGATGCGACCGGGGCAGCCATGAGCGACACGATCATTCGCGAGCGGGCCGGGGGCGTACTCACGCTTACCCGCATCCGGCCCCTGACGCGGCTGCCGGCCGGACCGACGTCGACCACCGACGAACTCGAGAACGGCCTGAACTCCGGCATGACGCACGACGTGAATCGCTCGGTCGAGCTCCAGGCCTGCCAGCAGAACTTCGCGACGCTGAACGCGGGACGCGTCGAAGGCCGCGAGGTCTTCGCGGCGCGGCGCACGCCGGCGTTCACGGGCTCCTAGTCCGCGCCGGCCGCGGCCGGCCGCTGCAGAACGGAGAGGGCCGCGCATGCGACGCTATCTGGCGCTGCGCCTCGTGCAGTCGCTGATCACGATCCTGCTCGTGCTCTTCGTCGTGTTCGCGATCGCCCGCGTCGCCGGCGACCCCGTTACGCTGCTCGTCGACTTCGACTCATCGCAGGCGGACATCGACCGCCTGCGGACAGAGCTCGGCCTCAACGACCCGCTGCCCGTCCAGTTCGTGCGCTTCCTCACCGACGCGGTGCGGGGGGATTTCGGCACGTCCTTCCGCACGAGCCGGCCGGCGATGAGCGAAGTGTTCAGCCGCGTACCGGCGAGCGCGCAGCTGGCGAGCTTCTCGTTGCTGATCTCGCTGGCGATTTCGATTCCGCTCGGCGTGCTGGCAGCCGTGACGCGCGGCTCGCTCGTGGACGTGATCGCGCGCTTCTTCGCGCTGATCGGGCAGGCCGCCCCCAACTTCTGGGTGGGGCTGATGCTGATCTTCCTGTTCGCGGTGCGCTTCGGCTGGCTCCCCACAGGCGGCCGCGGCGGACTCGATCACATGATCCTGCCGGCCTTCACGCTCGGCACGGCAGCCTCCGCCGGGCTGACGCGCCTCACCCGCTCCGCGATGCTCGACGTGATCAACAGCGACTACGTGACGATGGCGCGCGCGAAGGGGCTGCCGCGGCGCGTCGTGATCTTCAAGCACGCGCTGCGCAACGCGCTCATCCCCGTGGTCACGATCCTCGGCGTGCGCGTGGGGGTGCTGCTCTCCGGCTCGGTGATCATCGAGACGATCTTCGCCTGGCCGGGCGTCGGCCGGCTGATCATCCAGGCGATCAACGTCTCGGACTTCCCGGTCGTCCAGGCGGCGGTGCTGCTGACGGCCAGCACGATCATCCTCGCAAACCTCCTCACCGATGTGGCATACATGTTCATCGACCCTCGGATCCGGTACGTCCGCTCGTGATCCCACGGAACGGCTGAGGCGATGTCGACAGAGACCCTGAACCTCGGACGCAGGCGCGCCGCGCGATCCGCCGGGCTGCGCGGAGCGCTGGCGCCGTATCGCTTCGTCCGTCGCTACCCGATCTTCCCGGTGGTGATCTGGGGCGCCGTGGTGCTCTTCGCCCTTGCCGCGCCCTTGATCGCCCCCGCCGATCCGTTCCGCCAGGTGCTCACCGACCGCCTGCTCCCGCCCGCGTGGGCGGGGGGCGGCAGCCTGGACCACCTGCTGGGGACCGACCACCTCGGGCGAGACGTGTTCAGCCGCATCGTCTACGGGAGCCGCGTGACCGTCACCGTGGTGCTGCTCACCGTCACGGCCTCGGCCGTCACCGGGACCTTCATCGGCATGCTCGCCGGCTACTTCGGTGGCCCGCTCGACGCGCTGCTGATGCGCGCGGTCGATTTCCAGATCGCGCTCCCGGCCCTGCTCTTCGGCGTGATGCTCGCCTCCGTGCTCGAGCCGGGGCTGAACAACGTCGTGATCGTGATCGTGCTCTTCACGTGGGCGTCGTTCGCCCGGCTCGTACGCGCGGAGGTGCTCAGCCTGCGCGAGCGCGATTACGTCCTGCTGGCGCGCGCCGCCGGCGCGGGCTGGCAGCGCATCTTCGCGCGCCATCTCCTCCCGGGCGTGATGAACACGGTGATGGTGCTCGGCTCGCTCGAGGTGTCTGCGGTGATCATCTTCGAATCGAGCCTGAGCTTCCTCGGCCTCGGCATCGTGCCGCCTACGGTCTCGTGGGGCGCAATGCTCTCCGAGGGTCGCGAGTCCATGTCGGTGGCGTGGTGGCTGGTCGCCATTCCCGGCATCGCGATCTTCCTGGTCGCGCTCGCGGGCAACCTCTTCGGCGACTGGCTGCGTGACACCCTCGACCCGCATCTCCGGCGGTCGGCATGACGGACGGGGTCGCCATGGCGGAGCGAAGCGAGCAGTCGGCGGCCTGGCGTTCCGGCGCAGGCGGCGACGAACTGCTCATCGTGCGCAACCTGCGTACGCATTTCTTCACGCGCGACGGCGCCGTGCCGGCGGTGGACGACATCAGCTTCTCGATCGCGCGCGGCGAGGTCCTCGGCATTGTCGGCGAGTCGGGATCGGGCAAGAGCGTGACCGCGCGCTCGATCATGCGGCTGGTGCCGCTGCCCGGGCGGATCGTCTCCGGCGAAGTGTGGTTCAAGGGCCAGAACCTGGTCGACCTCACCGAGTCGGAGATGCAGCACATCCGCGGGGCGCAGATCGGGATGGTGCTCCAGGAGCCGATGACCTCGCTCAACCCGGTGCTGACGATCGGCGACCAGGTGGGCGAGCTCTATCGCCACCACCCCGACCGCGCCCCGCGCGGACGCTCGATCCGCCAGGCGGTGCTGGACATCCTCGCGCGCGTGCGCATCCCGGACGCGGCGCGCCGCGTCGCCGAGTACCCGCTGCACTTCAGCGGCGGCATGCGCCAGCGCGTCTCGATCGCGATGGCCACCGCCTGCCGCCCCGATCTCGTGATCGCTGACGAACCGACCACCGCGCTCGACGTCACGATCCAGGCCCAGGTGCTCGAGCTGCTGCTCGAGCTGCGCGACGAGTTCGGGGTGAGCGTGCTCTTCATCACCCACGACCTGGGCGTGGTCGCCAAGATCTGCGACTCCGTCGCCGTGATGTATGCGGGCAGGATCGTGGAGTACGCCGACGTCGAGTCGATCTTCGAACGGCCGCGTCACCCGTACACGCGCGCGCTGCTGCGCTCGCTGCCGCAGCTCGGCAAGCGGCTGCCGCGCCTGCCCTCGATCGAGGGGCAGCCACCCGACCTCGGCGCGCTGCCCCGGGGCTGCGCCTTCGCCCCCCGCTGCCCCTCCGCGATCGATCGCTGCCGCGAGGCCGAGCCGGAGCCGACCGCGATCGGCGCCGCGTACGTCCGCTGCTTCGTGGCTGCCGACGAGCTGCTGCAGGCCGGGCTGCGCACGACCCCGCGAGGCGACGGTCATGCCAGCTGAGCGCACGGCCCCCGCGGCGGCGGAGATCCTCGTGCTGCGCGGGCTGCGCAAGTACTTCCAGGCGAGCGGCCTCGCCGCGATCGGGCGGCGGCGGCCGCCCATCCGCGCGGTGGACGGCGTGGACTTCACCGTGCGCCGCGGCGAGAACTTCGGGCTCGTCGGCGAGTCCGGGAGCGGCAAGACGACGATCGCGAAGCTGATCCTCCGCCTCGAGCCCCCCACGGACGGTGAGATCCTCTTCGAGGGCGAAGACGTGAACGCGCTCAGCGGCCGCGCGCTCAAGGACTTCCGCAAGGCGACCCACGTCGTCTTCCAGGATCCAAACAGCTCGCTCTCGCCGCGCATGCGCGTCGCCGACATCGTGGGCGAGCCGCTCGCCGTACAGGGCGTGCGCGGCGCCCGCCGGCGCGAGCGGGTCGCCGAGGTGCTCGCGCTGGTCGGGCTCAACCCGTCCGCGGCGCGTCGCTACCCACACGAGTTCTCGGGCGGGCAGCGCCAGCGCGTCGCCGTCGCACGCGCGATCGTCGCCGAGCCGAAGCTGATCGTGCTCGACGAGCCCGTCTCCGCGCTCGACGTCTCGATCCGCGCGCAGATCCTCAACCTGCTACGCGACCTCCAGGACCGCCTCAACCTCACCTACGTGACGATCGCCCACGACCTCGCCGTCGTGTACCAGGCGTGCGACACGATCGGCGTGATGTACCTCGGCAAACTCGTTGAGCTGGCGCCGTCCGAGGCGCTCTACCGCGAGCCGCGCCACCCGTACACGCGCATCCTGCTCTCGGCCATTCCGAAGCCCGATCCGCGGCTGCGCCACACCGAGCGGCTCCCGCTCACGGGCGAGATCCCGAGTCCGGCGGCGCCGCCGCCGGGCTGCCGCTTCCACCCACGCTGCCCGATCGCCGTCGAGCGCTGTGCCGTCGACGAGCCCGTGTGGCGTGAGCTCGAGCCCGGCCACTGGGTCGCATGTCACCTCGCCTAACCCGATGAGCGATCCCCCGCAGGGACCGCTCGCCGGGTTACGTGCCCTCGATCTCGCGGGGGAGCCCGGCCTCTTCGCCGGGCGCATGCTCGCCGAGCTCGGCGCGGAGGTGATCCGCGTCGAGCCGCCCGGCGGCGACGCCGTGCGGCGGCGGCCGCCATTCCTCGACGGCAGCGATCCGCCGATCAGCCTCTACCACCTGCACTTCAACGCCGGGAAGCGCGGGCTCACGCTCGACATCCGCCACCCCGACGGTGCGGCGCTGCTCCGCCGGCTCGCGGCGGTCAGCGACATCTGGATCGACAGCGCCGCGCCGGGCGAGATGGACGCGCTCGGCCTCGGCTACGCAGGCCTCGCCGTGGCGCAGCCCGGCCTCGTCTACGCGACGATCACCCCGTTCGGCCAGGAGGGACCGCTGCGCGACTATCGCGCAAACGACCTGATCGGCGCGGCGATGAGCGGGCTGATGTACCTCAACGGCATGCCGGAGGATCCGCCGAACGTCCCGGGCGCGGAGCAGGCCTACCACATGGCCGCGCTCGCGGCCGTCTCCGCCGCGCTCGTCGCGATCGCCGGGCGCGAGCGGGACCCCGGGCGGCGCGGCCGCCGCATCGACGTCTCGATCCAGGAGGCGGCCTCCATGGCCACGCTCCAGACCGCCAACGCCAACATCTACGCGTGGCATCACCGCATCCCGGCACGCACCGGCATGAGCGCGCTCGGCGGCGGCCGCGCGCTCTTCGCATGCCGCGACGGCAAGTGGATCAGCTTCACGATCCCCGTCGGCCCCGGACCGTTCTTCGGCTTCTTCCTCGACTGGCTGGCCGAAGCGGGCGTCGCGCACGCGTTGAGCGAGGCGTGGCTGGATCCCTCGTACCGCACGCAGCACTCGGCGCCCGTGATGGACGCGATCGCGGCGCTCTGCGCGAAACACGATCGCGAGGCGCTGTTCCACGAGGGGCAGCGCCGGCGGCTGCTGGTGATGCCGGTGAACGACGTCGCCGATCTCGTGCACGATCGCCAGCTCCGCGCGCGCGACTACTTCGCCGCGGTCGCCCACCCCACGCTCGGCCGCACGCTCGAGCTGCCCGGCGCCGCGTACCACTTCAGCGCGACCGCGGCGGGCATCCGCACGCCCGCGCCCGCGGCCGGCGAGCACACCGACGAGCTGCTCGAGACGCTGCGCGGCGTCGATCGCGCCGAGCGCGATCGCCTGCGACGGGAGGGCGTGCTGTGAGCGACCCGCGACCGCTCCCGCTCGCGGGCATCCGCGTGGCGGACTTCTTCTGGCTGATCGCCGGTCCGGCGACGTCGCGCGTGCTCGCGGACTGCGGCGCGGACGTGATCAAGATCGAGTCGCACGCGCGGCTCGACAACATCCGGCTCACCGGTCCGCAGCCGTCCGAGCCGGGCAGCCTGGACACAAACGCGGTGTTCAACGACGTGAACACGAACAAGCGCTCGGTCACGCTCAACCTCGGGACGCCGCGCGGGGTAGAGCTGGCGAAGGAGATCGTCCGCCATTCGGACATCGTCACGAACAACTTCACCGGCGATCGCATGGACCGCTGGGGCATGGGCTACGAGGCGCTGCGCGCGATCAAGCCGGACATCATCATGCTCACGATGCCCGTGATGGGCACCACGGGCCCGTACGTGCGCTACGGCGCGTACGGCAACGGCGTGATCGGCTACGGCGGCATGCGCACGAACATGGGCTTTCCCGGCCGCCCGCCCGTCGGCATCGCGCCGCTGTACTCGGACTTTTCCGCGCCGTACTTCGCGGTGAGCGCGCTGATGGCGGCGCTCTACCATCGCGAACGCACCGGCGAGGGCCAGTTCATCGATCTCGCGCAGATGGAGTCGGCGGTCAGCCTGCTCGGCACGGGGGTGCTCGAGTACACAGCGAACGGCCACATCCCCGAGCCCCCGGGCAACCGCGCGCGCGACTACGCGCCGCACGGCGCATATCCCTGCTGGGGCGCGGACCGCTGGTGCGCGATCGCCGTGCGCGACGACGCGGAGTGGCGAGCGCTCTGCGCTGCGATCGATCTGCCTGCGCTCGCCGACGATCCGCGCTTCGCGACCCTCGCCGATCGCAAGCGCAACGAGGACGAGCTGGATGCGCTGATCGCCGGCTGGACCCGCGAGCGCGACGCCTGGCAGATCACGCACCTGCTGCAATCGCGGGGCGTCATAGCCGGGGTCGTCGAGGACCTCGAGGACATGCTGATCCGCGACCCGCAGCTGCCCGTGCTGCACTTCGAGCGGCTCCAGCGGGAGGACGAAGCGGTCGCGTTCACGACCCACCGCCAGCCCGCCCGCTTCGACGGCGCCTCGCTGCCGCTGCGACGCGGGCCGCGCATGGGCGAGCACAACGAAGAAGTGCTGACCGGGCTGCTCGGCCTCTCGCACGAGGAGTACGTCCAGCTGTTGATCGACCGGGTCGTGTACTGACGGCGTGCGGCGAGCCGCGGGCGTCAGCCCGCGGACACGGCGCGACCGGCGAACCGCGGGCGCGACCGGCGAACCGCGGACGCGGTGCGGCCGGTGAGCCGGCGCGGACGGAGTGTTGCGCATGAGAAGCAGGCAGAAGGGCTACCGCCGATGAGGTCACTGCTGATCGCCAATCGCGGCGAGATCGCCATCCGCGTGATCCGCGCGGCAGCGGAGCTCGGCATCCACACCGTCGCCGTCTACTCCGAGGACGACGTCACGTCGCTACACACGCGCAAGGCCGACGAAGCGCGACCGCTCCGCGGACAGGGCGCGGCGGCATACCTCGACGGCATGCAGATCATCGCGCTCGCGCGCGAGGCCGGCTGCGACGCGATCCACCCCGGCTACGGCTTCCTCAGCGAGAGCGCGGCGTTCGCGCAGCAGTGCGTCGACGCCGGGCTGACGTACGTCGGCCCGCGCCCGGAGACGATCGCGCTCTTCGGCGACAAGGTGCGCGCGCGTGCCGTCGCCGCCGAGCACGCCGTGCC
>JBBDXH010000200.1:0-14174 GCA_040902395.1 Dehalococcoidia bacterium | reverse complement strand
ACGCTCTACCAGCTGAGCTACCCCCGCGCGGTGTTGAATCTAGGGACAGCGTCTGCTTTTGGGAAGGCCGTCACAAGTGGGCCCGATCGGGGTCGCACAGCGCTCGGCGAGCGGATCACCGTGCAACAGCGTCTGCCTAGCACCGCCTCTGGGACCCACTGCCATCCCGACCACACTCCCAACACCCGGGAGCGACTGTCCCGCGGGCGGTCGGCCGCCGCGAACCGGCTGGTGCGGGGGGCCCCGCCGCCCGCTGCGGTGCCTTACGTCCTGTGCTCGCAGCTCGGCTGCGGATAGGCGCGGCTGCGAGCCGCCCGCGCCTCTACCGTGTGGCGCAGCTCCGCGACGTGCTCGCGCATGAAGCGACCGAGCAGCGGGCGCGCGTAGAACCGCGCGAGCAGCCAGCCGAACACCGACCCTTTCAACCCGAAGGTGCTCTCGTACGCGAAGTCCGTACAGCCGTCGACCGCCGCGAACGTGAAGCGGTCGCGGAGCAGCGGCAGCGGCCCGCTCACGCCGTCGAAGTCGATGCGCTCGGGAGGCTGGAGAGTGACCCGCTCGACCGTGCGGTACGTGCGGTGTCCGCCGGTGAGCGTCGGCGTCGGCGTGTGGAACTCGACGAGCAGGCGCCCGTCGGCCTCGGTCTCGAGCACGCGCGAGCCGCTGCCCTCGCCGGACGCGGCGCCGAACGCGCTCACCACCTCGAAGGCGAGGCGCCGATCGGCGCGGATGTGCACCGCGGCGCGGGGCATGCGGATCGGGATGATCCACGCCAGGCCGGTGGTCACCACATCATCCCCGTCATCGACGCGTCCGGTTGCGGTCGGGGGTGCGCGCTCCCGGGCGGAGCGCGCCGGGGGCGGCGCGGACCACGGTGGTGTCGGCGGTCACGCGACACGCCGCGCGATCACGACCCCGTAGCCGAGGGCGCCGGCGGCCACGGCGTCGGTCGCGGCGCGCAGCATGCGTTTCGCCGAATCGACCTGGTCGACCGAGATCGCGATGCGTCCCAGCCGCGCGCCGATCTCCGCGCCGAGCAGTGCGACACGCACGCGCGCCAGCAGATCGCGGAGCGCCTGGTCGTGCCGCTCGGCGCCTTCGACGGTCAGCCCTGCGCGCTCGAGGTGCGCCGAGTAGTCGTGCAGCGGCAGGGCGCCCGCCACGCACGACACCCACCCGACGACCGTCTCCAGCGCCGGTGGCACCGCGCCCTCGAGCGTGAGATCGCTGAGACCTACGCCGCCGCCGGGACGCACGACGCGTGCCAGCTCCCGCGCCGCGGTCGGCTTGTCCGGGAACGTGCAGAAGGCACACTCGCAGATCACCGCGTCCGCCGAGCCGTCAGCGACGGGCAGTCGCTCGGCATCGCCCACCTCGAAGCGGACGAGATGCGCGACGCCTGCGGCCTCCGCCGCCGCCCGCGCGGCGGCGACGTTGCGAGCGCCGAGGTCGACGCCGATCACGCGGCAGCCGAGCGTGTGCGCGAGCGCGATCGCGGACGTGCCGGCGCCGCTCGCGACGTCGAGCACGGTGCTCTGCTCCGTGACGCCCAGCTGCCGCGCCATGGCGAGCGTCAGCTCCACGCCGCCCGGGTGCCACGAGACCCCGCCCAGCAGACGTGCCCACTCGCCTTCGTAGGCCGCGACGCAGCACGCCTTCAACTCGGCGGCGCGGGTGGGGTCGAGGGTCGCGTCCATCAGGGGCTCCGGCGTGGGAACTCGAAGCGCAGCGGTGGGCTGTGGAATGGTGCACCCGTACGACGCGCCTCGTGGCGCGCGCGCTGCTGCGCGGCCAGTTGCTCCGTCGCCTGTTCGCGATACCCCACGGAGTTGTAGGCGCAGAACGGGATCTGCTTGCCGTCCGGCAGCAGGATCTCCTTGCAGCATTTCATCACGTTCTTCTGGTTGAAGGTCCACGGGTCCATGAAGTCCTGGAGCATGATCATGATGAAGCGCCGCGAGAGGTCGCCGGCGTTCAACGCCGGCAGATCGCAGACCGCGCACGACAGCGCGAGACGAGCGTCCGACGCGGGTGCTCCCGGTAGAGCGGCCGTCGACCAGAGACCCTCGAGCGCCGCGCGGAGTTCCGCCGCCGGGTCGGGGACCGCACGGTTCGTGATGAAGTCCAGGTGCTCCTCCACGTCGATCAGTCGCGGCAGCGGCGTCACGGCGCCACTGTCCTCGTCGATGTAGCCGTAGCTCACCGAGTTGCACGTGGGAAAGCAGCACGGGATCGGGACGAAATCGGAGCGCGCGAAGAGCCCGTCGGTCTGCGCTTCGATCCACCCGATCACGTCGGGGATCGTGACGCGCTCCAGCGGGTCATGGGGGTCGTGGCGCCCGGCGTGGAACGCCGGCTGGAAGTTCACCCCGCGCACCGCCGGGTGCTCGATGGCGAAGCGGACGATGTCGCCGACCTCGTGATCGTTCACGTGCCGTTCGATCGCGGGGACGAGCACAACGTGCGCGTCGATCTCCGCCAGGCGGTCGAGCGCGCGCAGCTTCTCCTGGAGCAGTCCCGGTTCGCCGCGGATCACGCGGTACGTCTCGTCGTCGAAGCCGTCGAATTGGAGGTAGACGGCCGGCCGCACCTCCGCGAGCTGCGCGACAAACGCGTCGTCGTTCGCGATGCGGCGACCGTTGGTGTTGATCATCACCAGCGGGATCTCGCGTGCCTGGGCCGCCCGGATCATCGCGATGATCTCCGGGTGAATCGTCGGCTCGCCGCCGGAGAACTGGACGACGTCCGGCCGCCCCTCCGCCGCGACGAAGCGGTCGAGCGTGTACTCCACTTCCTCGAGCGTGAGGCTGAACCCGGGCGCCGCGTTGGCGAAGCAGAGCGGGCAGTCCATGTTGCAGCCGCTGTTCACTTCGATGATGCCGACGCACGCGTGCTGCTGGTGATCGGGGCAGAGCCCACAGTCATGCGGGCACCCCTGCGCGACCTCTGTCGCGAACTCGAGCGGGATCTCCCCCGGCTTGTTGAAGCGCGCGTTCGCGACGTATGCCTCAGCGTCGCCGTAGATCAGCGCCTCGAACTGCCCGTGGGCGGGGCAGCGCTTGCGCATGTACACGCGCCCGTCGCGCAACAGCACGTGCGCGTCGATCACGGTGCGGCACTCCGGGCAGATGCTGCGTGTGAGCTCGAAGAACACGGAGTCGGCCACGGCCTTCCGGGGCGCCTCCTGCTCGGAGCCCGACGTCCTGTGTTGATGCATCCACGCACCCTCTCCGCGGGCCCCCCACGCCGTGTGCGCCGGTGAACGCTCGCGCGCTATCGAACCACGACGACGGTCGGGCGACCGTGCGCCGGATCACGAGCCGTGCCCGTCACGCCGAAAACGCTCCCTGTGCGACGGCACGGCACAGCCTCCCGCCCGACCGGCCTCTGCGGACGAGCGGGCCGCTATGTAGCGGGGATCGCGTACGAGCCTCGCGCCGATGGATACCGTGCTGCCAGAGAGGAGGCGGCGATGGCGAACTGGGTGACCGTCCTGCGCGTCGACGAGCTGCCGGCCGACCGTCCCGTCACCGTGCGCGTGAACGAACGAGAGATCGCGCTCGCGCGGCGCGCGGGCGGCGGGTCGCCGCATGCGCTCGACAACCGTTGCCGCCATCGCGGCGGCCAGCTCGGCGACGGCTGGTTCCGCGGCGACGACATCGTCTGTCCGCTGCACGGCTACGACTACGACCTCGAGACGGGCGTTTCCCGCTATGACCCGACGGAGCGCGTCGACACCTTCCCGACGCGCGTCCACGAGGGTGCGATCCAGGTCGATGCCGACGCCGTCCCCGGGCTGCCGACGCACCACGACGACGGCTACCTCGACCGCTGGGCGCGCCGGCACGACGACCGCGAGCCGGCCTATGGCTACCTCAAGGGCCTGGCCGGCGGCAGCCCGCCGGTCAGCGCCATGCGGACGGGGAAGCCGCTGCGCCCGAGCTGGGACGACATCCTCTTCCTCCCCGCCCAGCTGGCGCGACCGCCGCTGCTCGACGACGAGCCGGTGGCATTGCGCACGGTGCTCGGCCGGCGCGCACGCCGGCCGCTCGTGCTCGCGCTGCCGTTCTACGTCTCACACATGTCCTTCGGCGCGCTCTCGGCGAGCGCCAAGATCGCGCTCGCACGGGTCGCCGGCGAGCTCGGGACCGCGATCGGCAGCGGCGAGGGCGGGATGCTCGACGACGAGCGCGCGGCGGCCGGCCCGTACATCTTCGAGATGGCCACCGGCTACTTCGGCTGGAGCGAGCGGAACGCGCGCCGCGCGAGCGCGGTCGAGATCAAGATCGGCCAGTCCGCGAAGGCCGGCTCCGGCGGACTGCTCCCGGCCGAGAAGGTGACGGATCGGATCGCGGAGGTCCGCGGGCTGCGCGCGGGGGAGCCGGCGCACTCGCCGGCACGCTTCACCGACATCCATTCGCCGTCGGATCTGCGGGCACGCGTGGATCAGATCCGCGGGTGGCTGGACGGCGCGCCCGTGGGCATCAAGTTCGCCGCCGGCCGCGTCGAAGACGATCTCGACGTCGCGCTCGAGGCGGGCGTGGACTTCGTCACCATCGACGGCCGCGGCGGAGGCACCGGCGCCGCGCCGGACGTGCTCAAGGACCACCTCACCGTGCCGATCCAGTACGCCCTGCATCGCGCTCGCGCGCATCTCGCGCGGCGCGGTGTGGACGACGTGGACATCGTGGCCACCGGCAACTTCCGCACCGCCGCCGACATCGGCAAGGCGCTGGCAATGGGCGCCACGGCGGTGGCGCTCGCCACCACGTCGATGATCGCCGTGGGCTGCCAGCAATATCTCGCCTGCCACACGGGCAACTGCCCCGTCGGGATCGCGACTCAGCGGGCCGATCTCGAGGCCCGCTTCGATATCGACCGCTCGACCGCGCTCGGGGTCGCGACGTTCCGCGCGTTCGAGCAGGAGCTGCGCATGCTCTGTCGCGCGATCGGCGTGGCGGACGTGCACGCGCTCGGCGTCGACGATCTCGCCACGCTCGACTCAGAGCTGGCCGCCCACACGGCAATCCGCCATGCGTAGTGGCGAGGTCGTGAACGCGACGCCGGACGCCGACGAGAGCGATCCGCTTGCGCCTTGCCTATGCCAGCTCCCGATCGGCGGGGGTGACGAAGCCGAGCCGGCGGTGCGGCTGCCTGGTCGGAGGCGCGGACACCGCCAGGAATCCGAGGCGCTGGAGGCGGTTCAGCCATACCTCCACGAACCCGGTGGCGATCTGGTCGCCGTCTTCCAGCTGGCAGGTCGTCCCCAGGTCTGAGCAGAGGTACAGCCGCATGAGCGTCCGCCCCGCGGGCAGCGGGAGGAAGTCGATCGCGCCGACCGGGACGTCGCGGAGCTGGATCGTGAAGAGCTCGGGGAAGTCGCGCTCGGCGTGATCCATGCGGTTCACGTCGAAGTGCCCGCCGCCGAGCGTCAACGTCGGCGCGAGCGTCTGGAGGTGGGGGAGCACCATCGCGTGCTCTCCCTCCAGGATCCACTCGTGGCTCGGAGTCGGACCATGATCGTGGGATGCACCGGCCGTCGACGGCCGCTCGTTCGTCATCGCTCTCACCCCCGCCGTGAGCGTCGAACCCTGGGTGGTGCTGAGACGCTCCGGCACTCAGTGTCGCGCATCTCACAGCGTTGCCTGTGCGCGCGATCACGAGTCGGCGCTCCGTCCGCCGCGGAGGTGCGGACCGCGATCGCAAGCGGAGCTACCGCACGTGTCGCCGGTTGCGCGCGTGGATCGACGATCGTGATCTCCCCGCGCACCATCTCGCCGGGGAAGGTGAACTCCGGTCCGCAGATCTGGACGTTGATCGGGGCCGCATCCTCCTCGAGGAAGACCGTGAAAGCGAAGCCGTCACCGCGCTGGGCCACGTGGCGCCGTTCGGACCGCTGGCGATGACTGCACTCCTCGCGGCCCCGGTCTGGGTCGGGCTCGGGCCCTCCGCCACCGAACGCTGAGAGCCGCCGACCGCACAGGCCGATCGCGAGCTGCGCTCCGTGACCCGGAACTCGGTGCGGCGGATGCACCCCTATCCGCCGACGTCCGGATGGCCCGCCAGCATCACGACCGCGCCCTCACGCTCATGCACCTCGAACGCGAACGACGGGCAACACGCCGCCTCCTCCTCGACAAACATGTTCGCGAGTCGCCAGGCGTCCTCCGTTCGCGGGAGTCGGGCCTCGTAGCCGTTCGCCGTCGCGACGAACTCGCCGTGTTCGAGCAGGCGGTCGATCGGCACACGCCGATGCCCCGCACCCTCGGCGGAGAGCAAGCAGATCGCCTCCCCGCCCGGCTCGGCCGGCTCGATGCGCCGCGAACGTCCCTGTTCCGCCATGATCACCACCTCCTCGGCGGGCCGCCCCGAGCACCATCGCCCATGGACGGCAGGTGACCACCGCGCGACGCGAGCGTCTGTGAGCCCGACCACACTCGACGCCCACCTTGCATCGCACGGCCAGGCCAATTCCGCCGCAGCCGTGAGACCGATCACAGGAGCGCCGGTCGTCACGCCGTACGTTCAGGCAACGCCGGTACGAATCGCCGGCCTGACGAGCGGGAGGTGGCGCATGGATCTGACTGTGGGAACCGCGGTCTTCGCGGGCCTGATCGGAACCGTCGTGATGACGGCCATCATGTACGGTGCGGCGATGATGGGCATGAAGATGGACATGCCCATGATGCTCGGCACCATGCTCATGCCGCGCGGAACCGCCGCCTGGCTTGTGGGGGTCATGGTCCACCTCATGATGGGCGCGATCTTCTTCGTCGTGTATGCGGCGCTGTTCGACGCGTTCGCGATCGAGTCTGGCATCGTCGGGTGGGCCGCGCTCTTCGGCGCGGTGCACGGCGTGATCGCCGGCATGGCGCTGGGCATGATGCCGATGATGCACCCGCGGCTCGAGACGACACCCGCGGGGGGTGGCCCGCCGTCGAGTGGCGGTGTCCCGGCCCCCGGCATCTTCGCCCGCAACCTTGGCCCGATCGGCCCGGTCGCGATCATCGTCCTGCACGTGGTCTTCGGGGCTGTCGCAGGCGTCGTCTACACGGCGTAGGCCGACAGGTCACAGAGCGCGGCAGCACGCGCGGCTGCGCGCGGCATCACGCGCGCACCTCCGAGCCCCCTGCCGTGCGGCGCGGACCGCAGGCCCGCGGGCCTCGGTGTGCGGTGCGTTGCCGCGGCTCCGCCGTGTGCAACGCACCGTTGCGTGAAGGCCGCAGAGGGTCACGCGACTCGCTCGGCCCGCACGCCGCCGCGATCGCGGTAGCTCCGGCCATCCGGGTCGAAATCGCCGCCGCAGGTGTAGAGCGTGATCGCGTCGCGGCGCACGTCATCGCTCCAGATCTCGCCCCAGTCCGTCGCACCGCTGGCCGCCGAGAGCTGTCGCTTCCAGGTGACGGCATAGCGAAGGGTTTCGCCCCCGAACTCGAGCTCGATCACGTCCCCCGGCGAGAGCAGCTGCAGGTGCGCGAACACGCCGGGCCCGCGATACCGCACACCCGCGTAGTCGACCGCCGCGGCGTAGTCGACGTGTCCGGAGAAGATCGCATTCCGCCCCTCGCCCGGCGCCCCTCCCATCCCGGGCCAGAGCGACATGTCGTACCAGGCGACCTCGCCCGGTCCGGACGGTTCCGGCATGACCCCGACTGCACCGACCACACGACTGGCGACCCCGGTTTCCACCCCGAGCAGCGGAATGCGGATCCGCGCGAAGGTCGAGTCGGGTGGCTCTCCGAACTCAGACTCGAACGCCGCGAGGCTCTCGATCACGCGCTCCTGGCTCGCGGTCACCGTGCCCGCCGTCGCCGTCGCCGTCGCCGTGGCCGGACGAACGGCTTGCGCGCGCGAAGGCAGCGCGCGGGATGAGCCCGCGTCGGCCGGAGCCGCCTCCCGTGACGTAGCAGCGGTCGCGCCGGCGGACCACGCCCTGACCGTCGGTTGATCGGACGACGCGCATGCCGCCAGCACGACACCGGCCAGCAGCCCGACACCCACGACGCGTATGCGGACGAACATGCCCGGCATGCTGAACACGTGAGGACTCCGTTTCATCGCGGTGGGGGCGGAGATCGGAGATGCGAGTGGCTCGCGGTCACGCGCGACATCGGCGCGCTACGTGAACGCGGCGAGCAGCCCGCCGAGGGTCAGCCAGTAGTAGATCACGTAGCCGCCCGCTAGGAAGAGCGCGACGGTACCGATCGGCTCGGTGTAGCGGACGAGTGAGCGCAGGCGCATGGTCAACGCCGACTTGAAGAGGGCGATGGCAAGCGTCAGAGCGACGATCACCGACCCCATGCCGAGGCTGTACAGCAGCAGCGCGCCGACCGAGGGTCCCAGCGTCGCGCCGGTGACCGAGCTTCCCACCACCGCGAGGAAAATCGGGAGCGTGCAGCTCAGCGAGCCCAGGCCGTAGCTGAGTCCGAAGAGGAAATACCCCGGGGCGCCCGGGATCCCGGCGCCCAGCCGGGCGCCGACGCGCTCGGGGAGCGCGGTGTAGAGCGTCCCGCCCGCCAGCCGGTATCCGCCAACGGCGATGAGCCCGAAGCCCATGACCACCGCCGCCCACGGCAGCCAGTCGGCGAGGGCCCGCGCACCGAGTCCAATGGCGAGACCGACCGTGGAGAACAGCAGCACGAACGCCAGCGTGACCGCAGCGGCGATGCCCAGCGCGCGCACCAGGCGGGAGAGCCGGGTCGCCTGCGCCTCGTCCTCGGGCTCGGCAAGGAACAGCCCCAGGTACGCGGGCAGCAACGAGAAGCCGCACGGGTTCACCGACGACACCATGCCGGCGGCGAACGCGAAGCCGAACGGCAACGCCAGACTGAAGTTCCCCAGCAGGCCGCTCGACCCGCCGGCCGCTCGCTCGACCGCCAGGTTGAGGCCACCCACGCCGTCCGGAGTCAGTATGGCGCCGGCCAGCACCACGGCCAGCGTGCCGGCGACGGCGAGCACCGCGATCGCCCCGCGTCGCGGCCCGTCCCGCCACGCGCCCTGCCCGACGGTGAGGCTCACGGATTCGACTCCGCCAGCTCTGCGAACGCATCGGCGATCTGCCGCTCGGTGAGCAAACCGGAGTGCGAGCGCCATACCGAGCCGTCGCCGGCGAAGAACACGGTGGTCGGCATCGCGAGCAGGTCGTAGCGGCGCAGCAGCCGTTCGTCCACGGCGCGCGCGGTGGGGTACGTGATGGCCAGATCAGCGAGCAGCGCGCGCGCCTGCTCGTGGCTGCCGAGCCCCACGAAGGGCCCGATGTCCACGCCCACCAGCAACACGTCCCCCGCGTGGCGGTCATACGCCGCCTGGAACCACGGCATCTCCACCCGGCAGGGAGGGCATTGCGCCGCCCAGAAGTTCAGGACCACCGGTTTGCCGGTGCCGAGCAGTGAATCGAACGCGACTTCATCGCCGCCGAGCTCTTCCCGTCCCTGGTATGCGACGATCAGGTCAGTCTCGCCCGTGGTGCTGCCCTCCGCGCCGCCAGCGGCCGGGCTCGCCCCGTTGCCCGGGGAGCAGGCCACCGTGAGCGCACCGATCAGGCCGACGGCAAGAGCCACGAACCGCATTCCACCGAGCATCCTGCCTCCTCGCGACGCAGCCCCTTCCGTCCCCGCCACCGATCACGCTAGCTGCGCGGCCACTCCGGCAATGTGATGGAGATTCCCCCCCTTGGGAGCTCCGGCGCCGGCGTCGCACACGCCAGGTGCGCGCCGGGGCTCGCCCGCACGGGCGCTTGGACCGATGTCACCCCGATGTGACTGCGATCACCGCGCCACTGCCCGGGCGACCGCATCATGCGCAGCACGCGCTACACCGCGCGCCATCGCGCGCCATTGCGAGCACGCTGGAGTCGAGGAACGCGCCCATGCCGGGTCGAAACTGCACGACCTGTCCTCTCGGGACGCCCATGAAGGTGCTGCGGCTGTACGTCCAGGACGGCTGCCCGTCGTGCCGGGCGGCCCTGGAAGTCTTCGAGCGGATCGCCGAGCGATCCGACATCGACGCGCGCGTGATCGATCTCGGATTATCGTGTGACGAGAAGCCGGATGCGGTGTTCGCCGTGCCGACCTTCACGCTCGACGGGCAGGTGGTGTCGCTGGGCACGCCGTCGTGGGACGAGATCACGAGCCTGCTGGCGATGCCGGCTCGAGGAGCAGACGCATGACGAACTGGAGCACGACCACCGCGGACCGCGCGAGCGCGCGCGGCAACGAGAAGATCGGCTACCTCTCCGAGAGCGACCTGTTTCGGGATCTCTCCCCCGCAGACATCGCCGCCCTCGGCGCTTCGCTTGCCATGACGACGTGCCGGCGCGGCCGTGTCTTCTACGAGCCGGGCCAGACCGGCGAGGTGCTCTTCGTGCTCAAGCGGGGGCGAGTCACGCTGTATCGCATCACCACCGAGGGGAAGAAGCTGATCACGGGCACGGTCGAGGCCGGGTCCGTGTTCGGTGAGATGTCGCTGCTGGGCCAGGGCATGTACGACTCGTTCGCCGAGGCCAGCGAGGACTGCGTGCTCTGCGTGATGTCGCGCAGCGACGTCGAGCACCTGGTCGCGCGCTACCCGAAGGTGGGCGTGCGCCTGCTCGAGCACCTGGGCCGGCGGCTCGAGCGGGCCGAGCAGCGCCTGGCGGAGGTCGCCTACAAGTCGATCCCGGCGCGCATCGCCACAACCCTGCTGCGTCTCGCCGGCGACGACCGCCAGCCCGTCCGGCTCTCCCAGCAGGACATCGCGGACATGGTTGGCACCTACCGCGAGACGTCGACGCGCATCTTGAACGACCTGCGCACCGCCGGCCTGATCGATCTGCGGCGCATGGAGATCGTGGTGCTCGACCGCGATGGGCTCGAGGCGATTGCGACAGATCCCAGGGAGCCGCGGCCGATCGCCTAGCCAGGCGCACCCTGTCCGCCGCGCGCGGGGCGGCCGCGCGCCGGTGCTCGCCGCTCCCAGGCGGCACACCTGCCCGGGCACGCGGCGTCGCGCCGGCCCGTCATGCCGCCGGCGTGGATCGCCGCCACCACCGGCCGAGCTTGCCCATCAGCGCCATCGGCGGCGCCGCCCGCCAGAGGTCGCGAGACGCCGAGCGCCCGGCGCGCAAGACGATCGCGTCGACCCAGGGGAGTGCGCGCATCATCGGCATCGTCATCGCGCGGCTCGTCCGCCGCCTCGGTTGCTCGCCGCTCGCCACCGATTCGAGCGCGCGACGGAGGGATTCCTGATCCGATGCCCAGAGCGAGCGGAACGCGATCCGCCCGCGCGCGTCGACGACATACGCGGCGTTCGGCTTCGCATCCAGCAGGCGGTGCAGCGTGCCATCAAGGTCGTCGACGGCGACGTGCCAGCGGTACCGATCACGCTCGGCGAGCGCCTGCGCGTGCGCGAGCTTCTCCGCGATCGCCCGGGGCTGGGGGATCTGCTCGCCGGGGTGCGCTTCACGCGCGTAGACGCTGACAAACGTCACCGCTGAGCCCATGCGCTCGTACAACTCGCGCAGCGTGACTGCCGCGCTCGCGGTCATCGGGCAGGTCAACGAGCCGAGGATGACGACGAACGGTCGGCCGATGAGCTCCTCCGAGCGCAGGCGCTCACCGTCAATCGCCGCGAGGTCGAACGCGGGGAACGGCTCGCCGGGCTGCGGAGCACGGGAACTGAAGCGCAGGTCGGCGAGCAGCAGGCGTGTCGTGAAATGGCTGTACCGGTAGGAGTGCTCATGCTCACGCGTCTTGCCGAGTGCCGCGGTCTTCATCGGTCGTGCTCCGCCTTCTGTTCCGAGTCTGGCTCTGCACGTCATGCTCGGGCGGCAGACCTCTACGGTCGGTGAGACCCGTCACACCCCCGCACGGGCTCACCCCATACCCGCCCGAACGCGCGGACGGCGCGCGACTCATGCGGGCGACGGGGCGGAGGCGGGTGTCAGTCAGGGCTGCAGGCGAACGTGCGGCCGGCGCAAGCCACGCCTCGACGGCATTCCCGCCACACGTCGCTTCCCGCCCGGGTGACCGCCTCGGCGCGACCGCAAGCTCACGGGCGACGCGGTCACCGGCGAAGCGCACGGATCGTGAGGGTGGACTGGAGTGCCGCGGAGAGCGTGCGCACGATGGTCGGTCGCGGGACGACGGGCATGCGTCCACCGACGAGCGCAGCCGCCGTCAGCGCCACCGGAGGGACGAGCCAGAAGAGGATCGCTGCCCGCCTGAGCCATGCCCTCGCTTCATAACGGCGGGCGAACCACATCCAGAACACCACGTCGGCGAGGGTGTCCGCGTAGGCACCGAAGGGCGTCACGCCGCCAGAAGCGCGGGCGATTGCGCCGTCGGCGAGGTCGGTGAGGACGGCCACCACCGCCACGAGCCGGGGACGCGACGGGGCGATGATCGGCAGGTTCGCGCGGACCAGGCTGAGCGTGTTGGGGACGCCGAGACCGCGCTCCGCCGGCAGCAGGCCGACGTGCGTCCAGGCCATCGCCCACGAGATGGCCGCCCGTGGATCGCCGGTGCCCAGGAAGAGTGCGGCGTGCAGAGCGTGCACCTCGCCCGCCGCGCGGCTGTGCAGGCGCGCCGCCTCCACGGACTCCGCCCAGGATCGCGCCCAGAACGCCCACCACGCGCGCACGGTGTATCGATCGTCCCGCAGGCGCTGGAGGATCTCGTCAGCGAAGGTGGCGGAACACGGGACTCGCCGGACGGGCTCGCGCGTGCCCAGCAGCTGCCGTCGCGCGAACGCGAGCGGTCCGCGTCTGGCGCGCGCCCCCGTGCGGCTCACACACGACGATGGGCTCACGCGATGCCCGCGAGCGGCGCCGCGGCGTGCGGGGGGGCGGGCGATCGGCGGCGCCCGACCGCGCCCGCGAACGGCCGCATGGTCCGGCTGCCCGAGGGGGAGGCCGGCATGCGGACGCGTTGCGAACGCAGTGCGTCGCCGCGCCCGTGGCGCCCACTCACCGCGTGAGCGCGCCCCATGTCGTCACGGCGTAGGGCACCGCGTACGTGAGCGGGATCTTCCAGAAGAGCGCAGCGGGAAAGTTGCCGCCCAGCAAGACGTCCCCCTGGTTCAGAAGCGTGAGCACCGTTCCGACCACAAGCGCTGTCTTGACCGCGCGCCGCACGACCGACCGCGAGCGGACGTAGCACCGCGCGCACGTCGCTCCGCCGCCGGCCACCGGATAGCGCGATGGCCGGAGCTCACAGCGGTCGCAGGTGCCTGTCGCCACGTCATCCCCTCGACCGCCGCGAAACGCTCGCCCGCCCGGCCTCGGCCGGCGCGCTGCGAGATGTGCGGGCCGTCGCCCATCCACCCGCCTGCGAGTGCCGGAGGCTGCTGCGGCGGGATGATAGTCGCCGATGGGCGGCGTCACGCCGGTGACGCCGATCACGCACGATCGGCGGCTCGGCCTCCCGGCTCGGCTGCGGAGTTGGCCGCAAAGTGTGATGGCCCTCACGGTTTCTCGTGGCGCACCGCGTAGCGTCCCTGACGGGCCGAGTGCACTGCCATGCCCGAAACGAGAGGGAACTCCGCCATGCTCCGACCTTCAAGCCGCGAGTGGACATTGCTGGGCCGCCGGCGCTTCCTGGCGCTCTCAGCCGGCGGCGTAGCCGCCGCGCTGATCGGCGTCGCCTGTAGCGATGATGACGACGATCCGCCGGCCGCGCCGACCGCAGCAGCCACCACGCCGGCCGGCACGCCGGCAACAGCGCCTGCGACGGAAACGGCGACGCCGGCCGCGGCGGCCACCACGGCCGCGCAGCCGGAGCAGGGGCAGGTGCTCGTCGGCGACGTGCTCGAGCATGCGCTCAGCTCGGACGAGTGGAGCGGGGAGTTCGGGTTCGTGCAGTTCCGGCTGCATCCGGCGTTCGTCGAGGGCGACGACGCGTATTTCATCCGGACCGACACGTCGGACGAAGACTTCGCGCGCAGCGAGCAACTGGTGTTCGTGCCGAAGCTGGCGAAGGCGCTGGACGCCGGCGTCGGCTTCGGAGATCTCTACCTGGTCGAGGGCGGCGTCACCGAACAGCGCGCGGTGCTCAGCAGCGCGCCTCATCGCGAAGACTTCAGTCCGCTCTTCCGGCTGCATCGCGTGACGTTCTCCGGCGCTGCGACCCTGCTCGACTCCGCAGATGCGGTGCGACAGGCCGAAGCGGAGGGTGCGGCCGACGTCGAGGCCACCGACA
>JBBDXH010000199.1:0-2074 GCA_040902395.1 Dehalococcoidia bacterium | reverse complement strand
CCGCGGGCCGGCGGCGGCGCTGCCGGCTGCTGCCGTCAGGCGGTGGCCGGCTCGCGCGGGCCCTCGGGCCAGTGCTCCTGCTGCCACGCGCGCCGCTGCTCCACGTTGGAGAAGCGGCCGTCCCGCCAGGCGAGCGCGTTCTTCAGCCCCTCCTCGCGGTTCAGCTTCCGCCAGTCCTCCATCGCCGGGGACGAGTGCATGCGCGCGTCGAGCTCGGCGGCGAGGCGCTGCATCGTGCGCGCGCCCTGCAGTTCGAGCGCGAGGTTCACCGCGCGCTTGTTCCCGGAGAGGAAGTCGGGGTGGACCATGGCGAGCCGGTCCGCGAGATCCTCGACCGTCTCCGTGAGCTGCTCGGGCGGCACCGCCTTGAGCACCAACCCGATGCGCTCGGCCTCCTTGCCGGTGATGTACTCACCGGTGAGCAGCATGTACTTCGCCCACTGCGGACCCACGTGGTACGTCCACATGTGCGCCGGCGGGCCGCCCATCGCGCGCACCGGCGGGAAGCCGATGCGCGTGTCGTCGGCGGCGATCACCATGTCGCACAGGAACACCAGGTCGGTGCCGCCGGCGACGACGTAGCCGTGCACCTGCCCGATCACGGGCTTGTGCATGTCGAAGATCGTCATGCGGTCGCGCTGGGCGTCTTCCATGCGCCAGGTGTCGTCGTCGAACGCGGCGCTGTTGCGGTAGATCTCCGGGTAGTCGTCGCGGGCGTCGGACTCGCCCTCGCGGCGGCGCTCCGGCGTGAGGTCGTACCCCGCGCAGAACGCGCGACCCGCGCCGCGCAGGATCACGCAGTGCACGGTGGTGTCCTGGTCGGCATCCCACATCGCCGCCGCCAGCTCCTGCTGGAGCCTGCGCGACAGCGCGTTCAGCTTCTCCGGCCGGTTGAGCGTGATGCGTGCCCGCCCGCGCTCCTTTTCGACGATCAGGGTCTCGTACTCGGTCTTCGGCATGATCTCCCCGCCTTCTCGCGTCGCCCCGCGGCGACGGCCTGTTCCCTTCGTCCCGCTGGTCGGCTCCGCCGAGCGTAGCCGATTTCGGTCCGATGCGGGTTATATCACCAGCCTTCGCGAGCGGGCCGCTCGCTCACGCGTCCGCCGCTCGAGCTGCTTGTTTCTACCTGCTGCTCGTGCGGATCGTCCGACCCCACGTGACCGGGTGCACCAGCAGGTAGAAACCTGCTGCTCGGGCGGATCGTGGCGCCGCCGGGTGCGCGGGGCCTACAGGTGCTGAAGCAGGCCGCCGTCGACCGGGAAGATCTGGCCGGTCACGTAGCCGACGCCGCTCCCCGAGAGGTAGACGGCGAGCGGCCCCACCTCCTCGGCGGCGCCCGCGCGCTTCATGATCGGGAAGCGCGTCGCGCGCTGGGCCTCGTCGTCGGCGGGGTCGATGCGATCGCTCTGCCAGTCCATCCAGCCGAGCGCGATGCCGTTGATCGAGATGTGCTTGCGCGCGACCTCCTGCGAGACCGCCCGTACGAGGTTGTACGTCGCGCCCGTCGCGGCCGCGTACGCTGATGTGTTGGCGAGCCCACGCTCGCCGAGCACGCTCGTCACCAGCACGATGCGGCCGCCGTCCGCGTTCTTCTCGAACTCGCCGATCGCCGTGCGCGTGAGGAAGAAATGCGAGTTGAAGTTCAGCTTGAAGACGTTCGCGAGCTCGGTGTCTGTGATCTTGCCGATCGGCTTCGCGAGGAAGCGGTCCGGCGCCGAGCAGACGATGTCGAGGCCGCCGAGTTCCTTCGCGATCTGGCGCGTGGTCACCTGCACGTTGCGGCCGAGCGTCACGTCCATCACGTAGACCCGCGACTCGCGCCCCATGCCCGCGATCTCCTTCGCGAGCCTGCGCGCCGCGACCACGCTGTCGTCCGGCTCGAGCGTGCAGAGCGCGACGTCCGCGCCGGCCTCGGCGTAGGCGCGCGCGATCGCGGCGGCCGCCGGGTGCTCGACCCCGACCACCATCGCCTTCTTGCCGGTCAGATCGAAGTGCGCGGCCTTCGGCATGGCGGACCTTCCTACCACTCGTGCGAGGGGACGAAGCCGACGGGGCCGAGCCCGCCGGCGAGGCC
>JBBDXH010000198.1:0-14421 GCA_040902395.1 Dehalococcoidia bacterium | reverse complement strand
ACCATGAAGATGAAGTCGGTGAGCGCCGGTGAGTAGACGGCGCCGCCGGCGCACGGGCCCATGATCACGCTGATCTGCGGAACCACGCCTGAGGCGAGCACGTTGCGGCGGAAGATCTCGCCGTAACCGGCGAGCGACCCGACGCCCTCCTGGATGCGGGCGCCTCCGGAGTCGTTGAGCCCGATCACCGGCACGCCGACCCTGACCGCGAGGTCCATCACCTTGGCGATCTTCTGGCCCATGACCTCGCCGAGGGAGCCGCCGTAGACGGTGAAGTCCTGCGAGAACACACAGACCTGGCGGCCGTCGATCTTGCCCCAGCCGGTGACGACGGCGTCGCCGTAGAAGCGCTCACCCTCGTTGCCGTTGCTGAGGTCGACCGCGAGCGCGTCGATTTCCTGGAAGCTGCCCGCGTCGAGCAGCGCGTCGAGCCGTTCGCGTGCGGTGAGCTTCCCGCGTTCGTGCTGCGCCTCGACGCGCTCCGCGCCGCCGCCGAGCATTGCCCGGGCCTTCAGTTGCCCGAGATACTCGAGGCGCTCCTCAATCGACATGCCGTGTCCTCTTCAGCCCGCGCTGCGTGCAGGCGGGCAGGTCGAGCCCGCGCGCCAGTATCGGTGAGATCGGGGTGCCGCGCCACCGCGCGATCGCGGTGATGCTCAGCGCGGGATCTGGATTTCCTGCCCGATCCGGAGGCGGGTGAGCTCGTCCACGGTCATGCCGTTGGCGGCAGCGAGCTCGGCCAGCGTGACGTCGAACTGGATGGCGATCCCGAGTGCGGTGTCTCCCGACACCACGACATAAACACTGGCCGATGCCGCGGGCGTGCCTGTGGGCGCCGGGCTCGCCGTGCCCGGAGTTGCCGGCGTGCCGCCGCCGGGGATGATCAACTCCTGCCCCACGACGATATCGACGTCCGTGAGGCCGTTGGCCTCGCTGATCGCGTCGACGGTGGTGTCGAAGCGCGCCGCGATCTCGCTGAGCGAGTCGCCCGGCTCGACGATGTAGGTGAGGTCGCCGCCGGCGCTCGGGCCCGCGACCGCCGTGACGATCACCGGTGCGGGCAGCTGCGCGAACGGCGTCGCCGTGGGGATAGCGACCGGCGTCCCGGTCGCGCCGGTGGGCGCCGCCGCCTCGTCGCCGCCGCAGGCAGAGGCGAGCGCGGCCAGCGACGCGCAGAGCAACGCCAGTGCGATTCGCGGCGGCTGCATGCGGGCCTCTCGGTCGGGGGAGTACGGCGATCGTAGTCGCGACCGCGCGCGGGGGGAACACGGAATCGCGTCAGCGATCCCGCGAACACCAGGGACGCGTTCTGGAGGTTCGCGGCGGATGGCCGGCAGAAGCCGCGCGAATCCCCGCCTCAGTCCAGCTTCCGCACCGACGGCACGAAGACGGCGAACGCCGCCGTGGACAGCGCGAGACCAACTGCGAGCCCGGCAAGCGCCATGCGGATGCCGAGGAACTCGGCCGCGACGCCGACGAAGAACGTGCTCAGCTGCATCACGCTCATCTGCATCATGAACACCGACATCACGCGTCCGCGGTACTCGTTCTCCACGTTCGCGTGGAGCAGGCCCTGCGAGAGCGCCTGGCGGAACGAGGAGCCGATGCCCACCGGGACGATGAACGCCGCGGCGATCCAGTAGTTCGACGTCTGCGTGAAGAGCACGAGCCCGCCTGCCAGCACCATCGTGCCGCCGAGCAGCATCCAGCCGCGCTTGCGGTTCGGCATCGAGGCGAGCACGAGGGCGCCGGCGAGCGAGCCGACGGCGCTGATGCTCATCAACAGGCCGACCTCTGTGCCGCCGCCGTCGAAGATGTCGGCAACGTAGCCGGGGAGCAGGAACTGGTACGGCATGCCGAAGATCGAGGAGATGAACGAAAGCGAGAGCAGCGCCGCCATCACGCGCGTGCGGGCGATGTAGCGCACGCCTTCAACGATGTCGGCGACGGCGCTCCTGCCGACTTGCCCGACGCTCTGACCTGCCTTGCCGGGCGAGATCGCAGGCTGCCATGTCACCTTCGCCAGGGTGACGAGCGCGACGCCGTAGAGCGCGCCCATCGTGGCGAACGCCCAGCCAAAGCCGGCGGTGGCGATGATGAACCCGCCCAGCGCCGGGGCGAACAAGCGCATGCTGTTCATGCCGGCCATGTTCAGCGAAACCGCGTTCATCATGCGGTCCATGCCCACGATGTCCGGGATCATGGATTGTCGCGACGGCATCGTCAGCGCCATCACCGCACCCTGTGCGAGCGCCGAGAGCAGCAGCCACTCGATGCGCATCAGGCCGGTGAAGCTCAGCACGGCCAGCACCGCTGCGTTCACGAGGCTCAGCGCCTGTCCGATCTGAAGCACCGTGCGCTTGGGCATCCGGTCCGCCATGACGCCGCCGAACACCGAGAGCCCGAGCATGGGTGCGGCTCCTGCGAGGGCGATCAGGCCGAGCGCCGCATACGAACCGGTGAGGACGTACGCGAGGTAGCCGCGCACCACCATCTGCATGTTCATCGACGCCATCTGGCCGAGCATCGCGAGGTAGAACCAGCGAAACTCGCGGTCGCGGAACGAGTCGAACGTGCGTGGGAGGCGGTTCGCCCGCGCGGGCGCTGCGGTCGTCACGGCGGTGCGCGCGTCGGTGGTGGGCGCCGCGGCGGGAGGGCTGGTCTGCGGTCGTTCGGTCAGGCGTGCCACTGCGGGCGCTGCTCCATGAGTCGTGCGCGGCGTGCGCAGCTCCTTCACGTGCACGGAAGCGTCACACTAGCACGAGCGCCCCAGACGGTCCCGTGCGAGAAGAGTGTGGGCCCACATCACGGACGGCGGTCCTCGTCGCCCGGTGCGCGCCAGTCGCGGTGGTCAGCGCCGCGTCGTCTGTGCAGGGGGCGGCCGGCAGGGAGCCGTCCGGGGCGATGGTCGCTGCCGTCCCGCGTCAGTCCAGCTTCCGCACCGATGGTACGAAGACGGCGAACGCCGCCGTGGACAGCGCAAGGCCGGCGGCGAGCGCGGCGAGTGCCATGCGGATGCCGATGAACTCGGCCGCGACGCCGACGAAGAACGTGCTCAGCTGCATCACGCTCACCTGCGTCATGAAGACCGACATCACGCGACCGCGGTAGTCGTTATCCACGTACGCATGGAGCAGACCCTGCGTCAGCGCCTGCTGGAAGGCGGAGCCGATGCCCACGGGCACGATGAACGCCGCGGCGATCCAGTAGCTCGACGTCTGCGCGAAGAGGAAGAGGCCGACGGCCAGCACCACCGTGCCGCCGAGCAGCATCCAGCCGCGCTTGCGGTTCGGCAGCGTGGCGAGCACGAGCGCGCCGGCGAGCGAACCGACGGCGCTGACGCTCATCAGCAGCCCGACCTCGGTGCCGCCGCCGTCGAAGATGTCGGCCACGTAGCCGGGGAGCAGGAACTGGTAGGGCATGCCGAAGGCGGAGATGACGAACGAGACGGTCAGCAGCGACGCCATCACCCGCGTGCGGGCGATATAGCGCACGCCCGCGACGATGTCGGCGACGGCGCTCCTGCCGACCTGGCGCACGTTCTGACCCGCCTTGCCGGGTGCGGTCGCCGGCTGCCACGTCACCTGCGCGAGCGCGACCAGCGCGACGCCGTAGAGCGCGGCCATGGTGGCGAACGCCCAGCCGAAGCCGGCGACGGCGATGATGAACCCGCCCAGCGCCGGCGCGAACAGGCGCACGGTGTTCATCCCCGCCATGTTCAGGGAGACCGCGTTCATCATGCGGTCGATGCCCACGATGTCCGGGATCATGGATTGTCGCGCCGGCATCGTCAGCGCCATCACCGCGCCCTGCGCGACGGCCGACAGCAGCAGCCATTCGATCCGCATCAAGCCGGCGAAGCTGAGCGCTCCCAGTACGGCGGCGTTCGCGAGGCTCAGCGCCTGCCCGATCTGGAGCACCGTCTTCTTCGGCATCCGGTCCGCGACCACACCGCCGAAGACGGACAACCCGAGCATCGGCGCCGCGCTCGCGAGCCCGATCAACCCGAGCGCGGCATACGAACCGGTGAGCACGTACGCGAGGTATCCACGCACGACCATCTGCATGTTCATCGACGCCATCTGGCCGAGCATGGCCAGATAGAACCAGCGGAACTCACGGTCGCGGAACGAGTCGAAGGTGCGCGGGAGGCGGGTGCCGCGCGCCGGCGGTGCGGTCACGATCGCCGGGCGCACACTGCCGCCGGCGGGTGCCGCAGCGGGGGCACCGGTCCTCGGTCGTTCGGTCAGGCGCGCCAACGGCGTCTCTCCGCTTCACAGGCCTGCGCCGGGGAGGCGCGGATCGTTCACGTGCACGGAAAGGTCAGATTAGCACGCGGCGCTCGGATGGGCCGAAGCCGCGGCCCGGCGAGCGCCCGGCCGCGGTCGAGTGCAGCGCCGGATCCTCGCCGGCGTCAGGGACCGGACGTCGCCAGCACACCGGCGACCGCGATGTCGCCGATCGCGAGCATGGTCCCGAGCGACTCACGGTCGACGTTCGCGCGGTCGTCCTGCGCGGTGTGGATCAACTCGTCGTCGCCGCTGTGCACCGTGAGCGCCGGGACGCCGACGTCCGCGAAGCTCACGTGATCGGACGCCGTGCTCGCCGGGAAGCGTCCCGCGCGGATGGGGAAGCCCTCGCCGGCCGCGGTCAGCAGATCGAGCACCGTGCCCGCGAGCGTGGCGTCGCCGACGAGCAGTGCGTCCGTGATCTTGCCGGTCATGTCGAAGTTGAGCACCGCGTGCACCGCGCTCAGGTCGCGCTCCGCGACGTATGCACGCGAACCAACCAGGCCGATCTCCTCGGCGCCGAACGCAACCGCGCACAGCCCATCGGTGCGATGTGCACGCGCAAGCTCGATCATCGTCGCGGTCCCGGAGGCGTTGTCGTTGGCGCCGGGCCCGGCAGGCACGGAGTCGTAGTGCGCGCCGAGCAGCACGCGGCAGGTTTCGCCGGAGCGCGCGACCACGTTCTGTGATGTCCCGGCGCGCGTGCCGGCACTTGGTCGCATCGTCACCGCCTGGCCGGTCGCCGCCGCGAGCGCCGCGCGTTCCGCGCGGGTGATCGCGAGCGCGGGGATCGTGGGTACCAGCGAACCCAGCGATCCGCGGACGAAGCCGGGCTCGTTGTTCGCGATCACCACGCCGGCCGCCCCGGCGCTCTGCGCGTTCCGTACCTTGTCGGCGAACGTGAGCGTGCCGCGATCGATGAGCACGATCGCGCCTTGCGGAATGCCTGCGAGCTCCTCGGCCTGCCCGATCCCGCCGAGCACCAGCGTCCCCGTCACTTCAGTTTGCGGTGCTTCCAGGAACACCGTCGCGTCGATACTGTTCCCGGCCGGCAGCGTGACCGTCGATTCGTCGAAGCGGAGCTCGATCGGGAACGGCTCGAGCGTGACCTCGTATCCGGCGGCTGTGAGCACGCCCGCGATGTAGTCGGCGGCTGCACGCTCCTGCTCGCTCCCGGCCGGGCGGCTGCCGATCTCAACCGCGAGCGCGTCGAGGTGCGCCAGCGCTCCGTCGACGTCCGGCGGGTCCGCGGACGCTGCGGCCGTCGCCGCCGCGGACGCCGTCGCGACCGCGGTCGGAGGGGTGGTGGGCGCAGCGGTCGCGCTGGCAGCGGCCGGCGTCGTCACCGCCGCCGCGGGCGACCGGGAGGGAGTCGCCGTGCGATTCCCATCGCCGCTGCACGCGGCGAACAGGACGACCGCACACGCCCCGGCAAGCGCGGCGACCAGGCGGTCGGGACGGTGTGGTCGCCGGCTCACGGCACGATCACGCCGGCGGCCATCCGTCGACGCGTGCGTGGCTGAGATTCTGAAGCGGAACTAACGGGTCGTGCGTCGCGCGCGGAGCCAGCGGCGCAATCGCCGGCCCACGCTCGGGCCTGCCGGTGGGTACGCGATCTCGCGGCCACGCCATCGCGTCTGCACGGACGACCGGCTTGCGCCGCGGCTGAAGACCAGGATCGCGAAGCTGCTGATGAAGAGCACGATGCCGGCGTAGAGCGCCCACTGCATGAACAGCGGGCTGAATCGCCTGAAGAAGAACGAGCCGAGGATCAGCAGGAACGAGGCAAGCATGACCTGTGAGATCGACACGCGGGAGAGTTCGCGCATGACGCTGCGCTGACGGTCCGCAATGGCGCTGCCGAGGCGACGCAACGCGCGCTTGCGGGCGCGCGCCCTGCGTGTCTCCGGCGCGGGGAACTGGTCGATCTTGTCGAGGATCTCTTCGATTTCGCGTTCGAGCCTGTCAGACATGACTTCCCGCCTGCCTCGTCCGGGTCGGTGTGGGTGACCCCCGGACGTGCTGGGAGTATAGCAACGGTCGCCGCCGTCAACGCGTGCGTCGGTACGCTGTGCGAAGGTGCGAGGGGCGAACACGAGCATGTGAGAACGGCGCGGAGGGTGGGGCGCGAATGCCGACGGCCGACGAGTTCAACCGGCGTGGCGAGGGGCGCCTGCCGGGCCTCATTGGCCTGGAGATCCTCGAAGTCACGCCCGGCCGTGTCACCGCGCGACTCGGGGTGCGTGAGCAGTTGCTCGCACCCAATGGCTACCTGCACGCCGCGAGCGTGATCGCGCTCGCGGACACGGCGGCCGGCTACGGATGCGTCGCGAGCCTGCCTGAGGGCGCCACCGGCTTCACGACGATCGAGCTGAAGTCGAACTTCCTCGGCACGGCGCGCGATGGCGACCTCGCGTGCGAAGCGACACTCGTCCACGGCGGTCGCACGACGCAGGTGTGGGACGCGATGGTCACGCGTGCCGACGGCGGGCAGATCGCCGCGTTCCGGTGCACTCAGCTCGTGATCTACCCGCGGCCGTGATCGCGCCCCGGGCGGTCCGCGATCACGACCCTGCCACGCCCCAGCCACCGCCGCCCGGCGTCTCGACGCGTACGCGGTCGCCGGGTCCGACCTCCACCTGGGCGCGCGCGCCCAGGTCCTCCGTGGTGCCGTCCGCGCGGATGAGCGTGTTGCGGCCGGTCGCGCCGGGCTCGCCGCCGGCGAGGCCCCACGGGTGGAAGCGCCGGCGCTCGGTCACCAGCGAGACCGTCGCCTGATCGTCGAAACGGTACTCACGGATGACGCCGTCCCCGCCGGGGTGGAGGCCGGCCCCGCCGGTGCCGGGCCGCAGTTCGTAGCGCTCGACGGTGAAGGCGTACGCGAGTGGCAGGGCCTCGACGGGGGTGTTCATCGTGTTCGTCATGTGCGTGTGCACGCCCGAGCGGCCGGCGCGACGCGGGCCGCCGCCTGCGCCGCCGGCGATCGTCTCGTAGTACGCGTACGCGCGATCACGCGCGCGGTCGTATCCGCCGATCGTGATGTTGTTCATCGTGCCGGACGAGGCCGCCGGGATACGGTCGGGCACCGCCTGCGCGAGCGCGCCGAGCGCCACGTCGGTGATGCGCTGGCTGGTCTCGACGTTGCCCGCCGAGACGGCGCGCGGCGGGCCCGCCGCGACCACGCAGCGCTCCGGCAGGGTGAAGCGGATGGGCCGATAGCAACCCTCGTTCGCGGGTGCGTCGGCGCCCGCGAGGCAGCGCAGCGTGTAGTAGCAGGCCGACTGCGTGACCGCGGCCACCGCGTTCAGCGACGCGTCCGGTGTCTCGGGGTCCGTGCCCGTGAAGTCGAAGTGCGCCTCGTCGCCGGCGATCTCGAGCGTGAGCCGGATCGCCAGCCCGTCCGGGCCGACCTCCAGGCGATCCTCGAAGGCGTAGCGCCCGTCGGGGATGCCGGCGATCACCGCGCGCACCACGCGCTCGCCGTGCGCGAGCAACGCCTCCGTGCGCACGTGCAGCCCGTCCACGCCGAAGCGCTCGGCCACGCCGATCAGCCGCCGCGCGCCGAGCGCGGTCGCCGCGAGCTGCGCGCGGAGGTCGCCGCGGCGCTCGTCCGGGGCGCGCGAGTTGCGCACGATCAGCGCGAACGCCGACTCGTTCATGCGCCCCGCCTCGACCAGCCGGATCGGCGGGATCACCAGCCCCTCCTGGAGCAACTCGCGCGCGACCGGCATCGAGCCGGGCGCCATGCCGCCGATGTCTGCGTGATGTGCGCGCGTCGCCGCGAAGCCGATCAGCTCGTCGCCCGCGAAGACCGGCGCGACGGTCGTCAGGTCGGGGAGGTGCGTGCCGCCACGGAACGGGTCGTTCAGCGCCAGCACGTCGCCCGGCGCGAACGGCGCGAGTTCCATCACCTGCCGAACCGCCGTCGGCATCGCGCCCAGGTGCACGGGCATGTGCGCGGCCTGCGCGACCATCTGGCCGCGCGCGTCGAAGATCGCGCACGAGTAATCGCGCCGCTCCTTGATGTTCGGCGAGTACGCGGTGCGGCCGAGCGCCTCACCCATCTCCTCGGCGACCGAGGTGAGTACGGCGTCCGCGATCGCGAGGTCGGCCGCACCGAGCGCGGCGGCCGGCGGTTCGTTCGTCACGCGCGCGTCTCCCGCTCGAGCACGAGGTTGCCGCCGTCGTCCACGCGCGCGCGCCAGCCCGGCGCGATCAGCGTCGTGGTGTCGAGCTGGGTCACGATCGCGGGCCCCGCGATCTCGTCGCCCGGGGTGAATGCGTCGCGGGCGTAGACGCTCGCGCGCATGCGCTCCCCGCCGTGCGCGATCTCGGTGTGCGCCTCCGGCGTGAGCGGACCGTGCCGCGGCGAGAACCGGGGCTGCAGCCGCTCGAGCCCGCTCGACACGCGCCCGAGCGCGCGTACGTTGACCACCTCGAGCGGCGCGCTCGGATCGGAGTGAGCGAAGCGCTGCTCGTGGCCGGCGTGGAAGTCGCGCTCCGCGCCGGCGAGATCGCCGGCTCCCAGTTCGACCGTCAGCTCGTACGACTGGCCGACGTAACGCAGGTCGAGCGCGCCGGTAACCGTGGTGGCGGGCGAGTCGAGCTCGGCGCGCACCTCTGCGGCCACGGTCGCGAGCGCGCGCTCGATCTCCGCGTACTGGTTCGGCGCGAGGCGCGCGAGGATCGAGCGCGCGCGCGTGGCAGTGAGGTCGCTGCCCACGGCGCCCTGCGCGGCGAGTACGCCCGGCATGAGCGGCACGAGGACGCGCGGCATCGCGAGCGCGTCCGCGAGCGCGCACGCGTGCAGCGGTCCGGCGCCGCCGAACGCCACGAGCGTGAACTCGCGCGGGTCGTGGCCCCGCTGCACCGAGACCACGCGCAGCGCGCGCTCCATGTTCGCCGTGGCGACGTCGATCACGGCCTGTGCGGCGCGATCGGCGCTGCCGTGGAAGGCCGCCAGCAGTGGCTGTGCGGCGCGGCGCGCGCGCTCGCCGTCGAGCGTCATCCGTCCGCCGAGCAGCCCGCCGGCCCCGAGCCGGCCGAGCACGAGCTGCGCGTCTGTGACCGTGAACTGCTCGCCGCGTCCGTAGCACGCCGGCCCGGGATCGGCGCCCGCGGACTCCGGCCCCACGCGCAGCGCACCGCCCGCGTCCACGCGCGCGATCGAGCCGCCGCCCGCGCCCACGGTGTGCACGTCGACCACGGGGGTGCGTGCAGGGAACCCGCCGATGGAGACGTCGGCGCGACGCGGCACTGCGCCGTCGCAGAGCGCGACGTCGGTGGAGGTGCCGCCCATGTCGAACGTGAGCACGCGATCGAAGCCGGCAGCCGTCGCCACGTCGAACGCGCCGGCCACGCCGGCCGACGGCCCGGAGAGCAGCGTCGCGACCGGCAGCCGCGACGCGCGCTCGAGATCGGCGGAGCCGCCGTCGGACTGCACGATGCGCAGCGGCCCGGCGCCGCGCTCGGCGAGCCCGGCCGCGAGCCGCCCGAGATAGCGCGACATCACCGGTCCGACGTACGCGTTGAGCACCGTCGTCGCGGTGCGCTCGACCTCGCGGTACTCCGGCGAGACCTGGGACGAGAGCGAGAGGTACAGCCCGCTCGCCGCCGCGACCGGAGCGAAGAGGTCCTCGAACGTGGGGTTGGCGTAGGCGTAGAGCAGCGACACGGCGAGCGCCGCCGCGCCCGCTTCAGCCGCCTCGTGGACGAGCGCGCGCACCTCGGAATGGTCGAGTGGCTCCTCGACCGAGCCGTCCGGCCGCAGCCGACCGTGCAACTCGAAGGTCAGATCGCGCGACACGAGCGGTTCAGGGGTCTCGGGCTCGAGGTCATAGATGTCGGGGCGGTTCTGCCGGCCGATCGTGAGCAGATCGCGGAACCCGGCCGTCGTCACGAGTGCGGTGCGTGCCCCTTTGCGCTCGAGCACGGCGTTGGTCGCCACCGTCGAGCCGTGCACGACGAGCTGTGGGCGGACACCCAGCTCTTCGATTCCCTCGAGCACGGCGCGCGAGGGATCGTCCGGCGTGGACGGCCGCTTGTGCGCGCGAAAGGCGCCGTCGTCCCACACCAAGAAGTCGGTGAACGTCCCGCCGACGTCGACGCCGAGCAGCAGAGCCATGCAGGGATGCTAGCAGCGGTCCACGGCAGGTTCCGGGAAGGCGCGTGGGCGAGCGTGCGACGCGCGACGCATGCACCGGCCGGCGAACCCGCTACGCTCACCTGCGCCGCTTCGGCCTGCGCTCGAGGTGCCCGATGCCAGATCCCGCCGCCCGCGCGCCGCTCGCGACGAGCGAGCCCACCGTCACCGCGATCTACACGCGGCTGCTCGCCTGCCTGGCGGCACTCGATCAGGCTCGGGTCGAGCCGAAGGAGACGTCCGTCCACTTCGTGCGCACGATCGGCTTCGCCGGGGTCAGTCCACGCAAGTCCGCGTTGATCCTGAACGTCCGCCTCGATCACGCGCTCGAGAGCGAGCGGCCGTGGCGCAGCGAGCAGGTCTCGAAGCACCGCTGGCACCACGAGTTCCGGCTGGAGCAGCCCGATGACGTCGACGAGGAGATCGTCGAGCTGCTGCGCGAGGCGTACGCGCTGGCGGGCTGACCGCAGCGAGAGAGCGGCACGCCCGGATCGTGCGCGCTGCGGGGTGGGCCTCGGTGACCGGAGTCAGGGATGCGCGTCCGTCTGATCCGCTGGCATGAGTCCGATGCCGAAGAGCTGATCGCCGCCATTCGCGACGGCGGGCACGACACGGACGCGGCCGTGCCCGTCGGGCCGGTCGATCTGCGCGCCCTGCGCGCCGCGCCGCCGGACGTCGTCGTCGTCGACCTGGCGCGCCGCCCGGCCACCGGCCGCGACCTGGCGATCGCGATCCGCCGGCAGGCAGCCACCCGCCACGTGCCGCTCGTCTTCGTCGACGGCTCGGATGACGCCGTGGAGCGCATCGCCGGGCTGCTGCCCGATGCGATCTGCTGCACGCGCGCGGGGATCGGCGCGGCGCTCGCCGCAGCTTCCGCTCCACGCGACCCGGCACCGGTGGTGCCGCGATCCCGGTTCGCGGCGTACGAAGGGCGGCCGCTCGCCGGGCGCCTCGGCATCCGCGCGGGGATGGCGGTCGCCATCCTCGGCGAGCCGGACGGCTTCCGGGCGACGCTGGGCGCGCTGCCGGCCGGCGTCACGCTTCGGCAGGATGCGCGCGGCCGGCCGGATCTCGTGCTCTGGTTCGTGACCACGCTCGTCGCGGTCGAGCGCCGCATCGAGCACCTCGGCGCCACCGCAGGCGCGGGCGGGCTGTGGGTGCTCTGGCCGAAGCGCGCGTCGGCGCGCGGCGGCGAGCTCACGCAGCCGATCGTGCGCCGCGCCGGTCTCGACCGCGGGCTGGTCGATTACCGCGTGGTCCGCGTCGACGAGACGTGGACCGGGCTGCGTTTCACCCGCCGCGCGAGCTGACGCGCCGCCCGGCGCTCCGTGCGACGCGCGCCGGTTCGGGGCGACTCAGGCGCAGGCGGCGTGCCTCCCGACGTCCCGGGAACGCCCGGGCGCGAAGCGACCGCGTGGCCCCCGACTGCGCCGCTTGCAATACGGGTGCGCCTGACCGAAGCTGACGTTCACGTGAGGTGCTCGGATCTCCCGACGGGGGAGGGCGATGACTCAGGCGCCCCCGGCTCGCCCCGGCTCCACCGAGCCTTCCGACGCGAACCTGGCGGGTGCTGCCGCCATCGCTGCGGCGCGGACCCGCCCACGCTTCCTTCCGCCGACGTTCGACTCGTTGCTGCACGGCCCGTTCCGCTGGTACATGGCGGCGATGCTCGGCTGGAACTCCGCGATGAGCATGTCCATGCTCGTGCGGGGCTACCTGGCCTACGACCTGACGGGGTCGTTCGCAGCGCTCGGGGTGATGAGCCTCGCCTCAGCCGTCCCCATGCTCGTGCTCTCGGCGTGGGGCGGGGTGATCGCAGACCGCATGCCTCGCAAGGCGGTGATCCAGTTCGGCCAGGTGGCGGGCGTGATCCTGGCGCTCGCGCTCGCGGCGTTGATCTTCGCGGGGATGCTGCGCTTCGAGTACCTGCTCGCGATGGCGGTGCTGCACGGCGCGGTGATCGCGCTGATGATGCCCGCCCAGCAGGCCATGCTGCCCGAGGTGGTGGGCATGGACCGCATGATGAACGCGGTTCCGCTCAACGCCGCCGGCATGAACCTGATGCAGATCTTCGCGCCAGCGGCCGGGGGCTTCCTGATCGTCGCGATCGGGCCGGCGATGGTGTACGTGATCATGGCGGCGCTCGAGGGGCTTTCCGTGCTCACGCTCTTCCGCGTGCGCACGACGCCGCTCGGCGGCGAACGCGCGCCGAGCCGGCGCCCCGGCCGCCGCAGCGCGGGCGGCCTCAGCGAGCTGCGCGAAGGCATGCGTTACCTCGGCCGCGACCGCACGATCCTCGTGCTCCTGATGTTCAGCTTCGTCGCCTCGGTGCTCTCGATGCCGATCCGGATGCTCCTGCCCGGCTACGTCGCCGAGGTCTTCGACAGTGACGCGATCGGCCTCGGCCAGATGCAGGCGGCGATGGGTGTGGGCGCCCTGATCGGGGCGCTCGCGCTCGCATCCGTCACCGTCCGCAGGAAGCGTGGCATCCAGGTCGTGGCGTTCGAGATCGGTCTCGGCGTCGCGTTAGTCGTCTTCGCGGCGGCGAACGGCTTCCTGCTCGCGGCCGCGTTGCTCTTCGTCGTCGGCCTGGGCACAGCCGGGCGCCAGGCGCTCGGGCAGGTGCTGCTCCACGAGTACGTCGAGAACGAATACCGCGGCCGGGTGATGGCGATCTTCATGATGCAGTTCGCCGTGATGTCGCTGGGCACGTTCCTCGTGGGCCTGTTCGCCGAGCTCGTGGGGCCGCAGGTCGCGATCGGCTCGCTCGGCGTCACGCTGGTGATCGTCGCGATCGCGTTCCTCGTGCTCGTCCCGCGCCTGCGCCGGCTGGAGTGAAGCGCACAAGTCGGGCCGGGCGGGACTGAGGCGCTGAGGGGGGCAGGCGGGG
Source organism: Dehalococcoidia bacterium (assembly GCA_040902395.1). Classification (GTDB taxonomy): domain Bacteria; phylum Chloroflexota; class Dehalococcoidia; order UBA2979; family UBA2979; genus VGNK01. The sequence goes on along the minus strand of JBBDXH010000198.1, from coordinate 1,100 downwards.
ACTGAAGCGCCCAGGTCGGGCAGGTGGGACTGAAGCGGCACCAGTCGGGCAGGCGGGACTGAAGCGGCACCAGTCGGGCAGGCGAGGACGCCTGCCCCACATGCCTCCTTCGAGTGGCCGAGATGTGGGGCAGGCGTCCCCGCCTGCCCCGTCCCAACCCGAGTTCCGGGCGATAGCGTGTTGTCGATGGGAGGAGAACGTGGCGACAGACGGCGTCTCCTGGCGAGAGTTCGTCGCCGCGCGGCCGGACCTCGCCGAGGCGGGGCGGCGCCTGCTGTACCAGTTCGGTGGCGTCGGGCTTGCCTTCCTCTCCACGGTTCGCCGCGACGGCGGACCGCGCGTGCACCCCATGTGCCCGATCCTCGTCGACGACGGCATGTATGCGCTGATCGTGCCCGGCCCGAAGTGCGACGACCTCGCCCGCGACGGGCGGTATGCGATGCACTGCTACCCGCCGGAGTCGAACGAGGACGCGTTCTATCTCACGGGCCGCGCCCGTGAGGTCGTCGACGCGGCGACCCGCGAACGCGTCGAGGCGCAGTTCCGCGCGGAGCGCGCGGCGCTCGGGATCGACTTCGACCTGTCGGCACAGCGCCTCTTCGCGTTCGACGTCGAGCGGTGCATGGTCACGGTCACGACCGGCCACGGGGATCCGGATCCGCAGCACACGATCTGGCACGCGGCGCGCGGCTGACCGGCGGCACCCCGGACTATCGATGTACGCGAGCAGCGGCGGGAGCAGCGAGCGATCGGGCGAACGCGAGGCGGCTGAGCTGCCGGACGGGCGACCGGCCGGCGCGGTGTAGCGTCGCGCCGCCGGGGCGTCGGGCGCCAGCCGCCCGGCAGCCGCGGCCGCTCGGCGCGGGCGCGCGCGGCTAGCCGCGCGGCAGCCCGAGCCCGCGCGTGGCGATCACGTTGCGCTGGATCTCAGACGAACCGCCCGCGATCGTCGAGGCGACAGCCCCGACGTACGAGCGCGTGTAGGCGCCCTTCATCGGCGCGCGCGGCTCGTTGTGCCACAGGTTGCTGTACAGGCCGAACGTCTTCACGCCGGTGTTCGCGAGCCGCTGCGAGAACTCGGAGTTGAACAGCTTCGCCAC
>JBBDXH010000197.1:0-2100 GCA_040902395.1 Dehalococcoidia bacterium | reverse complement strand
CGTGGCCGGCCACATAGGACCGCCGCCGGCCGACGCCGACGATGAGCTCGCGTGGCTGATCGCGGCCGACCGCGTGAGCTGAGCCGCGCTTCACGGCGCGATCCACGGCGCGATCCACGGCGCCGGCGCAGGCGCGATCCGCCGGAACGCAGCGCCGGTGCTACGATTTGCCTTCCGCCCCACCTCGAGCGTTCGCTGGAGACACAATGACCCAGGTCGCAATCCTCGGCACGGGGCTGATCGGCTCGTCCATCGGGCTCCGGCTGCGCGGGCAGCACGTCTACCCTGACCTCACCGTGGTCGGCTTCGACCGCTACCGGCGCAGCGCCCAGGCGGCGCGCAAGGTGGGCGCGATCGACGAGATCGCCGACGACCCTCAACTCGCCGTGCGCGACGCGGATCTCGTGATCCTGAGCGCCCCCGTCCTCTCCAATCACTGGCTCATGGAGCAGATCGCGGCCGCACTCAAGGCCGGCGCAGTGGTCACCGACACCGGCTCGACGAAAGCCGAGACGCTGCGGCAGGCGCGCAAGCACCTGCCGGCCAGCGTGGCGTTCGTGGGCGGGCATCCCATGGCCGGCAAGATCGAGGTCGGCGCCGAAGCCGCCGAGTCCACGCTCTTCGAGGGCGCACGCTGGGTCGTCGTCCCGCCCACCGATGCCCCGGAGACCGCGGTCAACGCAATCGTGCACCTGGCCCAGCAGATGGGCGCAGAGCACATGTTCATGGATCCGCAGGAGCACGACGCATACGTCGCCGCGATCTCCCACCTTCCCCTGATCTCCGCGATCGCGCTCTTTCGGCTGGTGCGCGGGTCCGAGGCATGGCCGGAACTGTCGCTGCTCGCAGCCGGTGGCCTCAAGGACTCGACGCGGGTCGCCGGCACGGACCCGGCGGTCGCGTACGACATCATCGTCACCAATCGCGAGCAGATCGCGCACTGGATCGACCGTATGGGCGACTCGCTCGCCACGCTCAAGAAGGACCTGCTCGAGCCGGCGAACGACGAGAACCTGTTCAAGCTGCTCGCCCAGACCGAGCTCGAGTACACGGCGTACCGGGCGGGCAAGGTCGGCCGCGAGAGTGCGACCCAGCTGCCCGATGCCGCGGGCTTTGACTTCAGCTCGTTCCTCATGGGTGAGGCCGTGAAGCAGAAGATGCACGAGATCACGAACGCCCAGGAGGAGCGGGTGCGCGAGCGCGACGCCGAACGCCGCAGCCGTCGCGAGGTCTAGGAGCGGGCGACGATGACGGTTGACACCGCCGCCGATCTCCGCCGCGTCCTCCCCGCTCGCCGGCTCCGCGGTGAGCTGACCGTCCCGGGCGACAAGTCGGTCTCGCACCGCGCCTTGCTCTTCAACGCGCTCGCGCGCGGCACCGCGCGCATCGACGGCATCCTCGAGAGCGAGGACACGCGCGCGACGATGAACTGCCTCCGCGCGCTCGGCGTGCGCATCGACGAGCCCGGTGGGCACGTCGTGATCGTGCACGGCCGCGGCCGCGCCGCGCTCATCGAGCCCGACGACGTGCTCGACTGCCTGAACTCCGGGACGACGATGCGCCTCATGGCCGGTGCGCTCGCCGGCCTGCCGATGTTGACCGTGCTCACGGGCGACGGCTCGCTCCGTCGCCGGCCGATGGCGCGCATCGTGCGCCCGCTCTCCGCCCTTGGCGCGAAGATCACGGCCCGCGCGGGCGGAACGCTCCCGCCGATCGTGATCGAAGGCGGCACGATCCGCGGGGGCAGTCGGATCGAGACGGGCGTGGCCTCGGGCCAGGTGAAGGGCGCGATCCTGCTCGCGGCGCTCGCCGCCGACGGTCCGGTCACGGTCTTCGAGCCGGCGCAGACGCGCGATCACACGGAGCGCATGCTGGGCGCGATGGGCGCAGGCGTGCAGCAGGACGGTCTCGCGGTGACGCTGACGCCGCCCGCCGGCGAGCTCGGGGCGGTCGACGTCCGCGTGCCGGGCGACATCAGCACCGCGGCCGTATGGATCGTCGCCGCGACGCTGCACCCCGACGCCGAGATCGTGCTCCGCAACGTCGGCGTGAACCCCACGCGTACGGGGCTGCTCGACATCCTCACGGCGATGGGCGCGC
>JBBDXH010000196.1:3478-15000 GCA_040902395.1 Dehalococcoidia bacterium | reverse complement strand
CCCTCGCCGAGGAGCGCGATCGCCGCTTCACTGCCCCTCGCCCCGAGTGGCGCGCGGGCTATGAGCTTCACCGCGCGGCCCTGCTCAACGCGGGCTTCGAGGAGGTGCGGACCGTGTGGCAGGAGCTCGACAACCGCGTGCTCATGGCCGTCCGGTAGGCGCGTGCGCACGCAGGACGCGTGCGCCCCCGCTGCAGCGGTGGCGACCCCATGCCCGCGGCCGGCGGATGCTCGTCCGCGGCTACTGCCTTGCGTCCGCGACGGAGTGGAGACTCGCCGGGGGGACGGCGCGGTCGCGCAACCGCGCCTCGCCCAGCCGCGGGCCGCCGAGCAACTCCATGATCGCGAGGTTGTCGGTCGACACCGCGTCCACCCCCTGGATCACCAGCTCGTTCAGGCGGTCGAGATCGTTCACGGTGTAGGCGAAGATGAGCAGGCCCCGCTCACGCAGGGCGGCGATGCGACCGGCGGTGAGTGCGGCGTGGGCAACGCTCACGCCATCAATCACGTCGGTGATCGCCGGATTGCGGAGCAGCTCGTCCAGGCGCCGACCGTCCGGCACGGTGAGGACTCGCACCGTGTGAGGGGCACGCTCCTCGAAGGCCACCAGGACCCTCAGCGAAGGCGAGACGGCGACCGTCTCGCGAGGTTCGCGTTCGTGCAGGAAATCGAGCAGCAGCTTGACGAAGCGCGGCGACGACTCCTTCAGGTCGAGCTTGACGACTTCGACCGCGGTTGCGGCCTCCCACACATCCGCCAGCATCGGGCCGCGAAACAGGCGCCGGCCGACGAGTGGGAGCGGCGAGCGATGCGCCGCGTAGAGCTCGCTACCGATCGAGGCGACGTCGATCTCGATGACGTCTGCGCCATGGTCGATCGCCTCGCGCGTGGCCACCAGGCTATCGCCCGAGTTGTGGGCGATCGCGAAGACACCCACGTAATCGTCCAGCAGCCCCCGTGCCTCGAGCTCCCGGTAGAACTGCACGGGCAACCTGCCGGTGGTGAACTCGCCTTCGTCGGCGCGCACGAAGGCGATGACGAAGAGCGCCGTCACACAGCACACGAGGGACACGGTGATGACCGCGCCCCGGACGCCCGACGGCAGGCAGTCAGTTGCCTTCACGCGGCTCCCCATGACCGTGTCCGGGTTACGCGACGGATCTTCGCACGGACGAGCCGGGGTGGGAGGTGGACGGCATGGGGTGGTCCCCGATTCGCGAACCCGCGGCGGTGCGTGGATGCCCTGGCCTGCCCCGGCGGCCCGCGGCGCCGCGGCGCTCCGCATGCGCGCCGGATCGCGCGTCGTCGCGTGCTAGCCTCGGCGCGCGTCGCAGTGCTGCGCATCGCTCCAGGTCGTGTCGGCGGCCTCGTCGAATCCACGGGCGCCGACCGCCACGCGCTCATGAGCGGTCGTGTGCTCCCCCGGGCCCGGCAAGCGCTCGATGAACGTCTCGGAGGTGACCCCGTCTCCTCGTCCCGCTGCCGGCCGATGGGTGCACTGGCTTCCGCCTCGCTCGCGCCGACGACGTCCGCGGGCCTGCACCGCGAGCGCCGCGCACCCTCGCGGTCGGTTGCGCCCACTCGCGCGGCGGAGGTCGCTGGATGAGCGCCGCGCGCGGAGACATGCGACGCGATCGCCGACCGCGGCTCTTCTACGGGTGGGCAATCGTGGCCGTCTGCGCCGTCGTGGCGTTCAGCTCCGGACCCGGCCAGTCGTTCGTCTTCTCGGTCTTCCTCGACAGCCTGATCGCGGACACGGGGCTCAGCCGGACGGCGATCTCGGCGCTGTATGCGATCGGAACCGGCGTGAGCGCCGCGATGGTGTTCATGGTGAGCCGCCTTGCCGATCGCTACGGCGCCCGGGCGACCCTGATCGCCGCGGCGATCGGCCTCGGGCTGGCGTGCTTCGCGATGTCATGGGCGCGCGGGCCACTGCTGGTCTTCGCGGCCTTCTCGGCGCTGCGCGCGCTCGGCCAGGGCTCGCTCACGATCAATGCGACCCTGCTCACGGCGCAGTGGTTCGTGCGGCGTCGCGGGCGCGCGATGGCGGTCATGGGGCTGGGCTTCCCGATCGCCGTGGCCATGCTGCCACCGATCGTGCGACTGCTGATCGACACGATCGGCTGGCGCGAGACGTACGCGGCGCTCGGCGTGATGGTGTGGGTGCTCGTGCTGCCCGGCGCACTGTTCGTCGTGCGTAATCGACCCGAGGACATGGGCCTCCACCCGGACGGCGCCGACGGGCCGCCGCCCGGGGAGGCCGACATCGAGCCGGGGCTCCCCGAGCCGCGCGTGCCCGTGCTGACCTCCTTGCGCTTCTGGATCCTCGCGATCCCGCTGTCGACGTCTTCGCTGGTCGTGACCGGGCTGATCTTTCACCAGGCCGCCGTGCTCGGGGAGCAGGGGCTCTCCGCGACCGTCGCGGCGGCGATCTTCGTGCCGTACGCGGCGTCATCCGCGATCGTGTCGGTGATCGCCGGCGACGTCGCCGACCGCTTCGGGCCGAAGTGGGTCTTCGCGGCGGCGATGTGCACGCTGCTCGGCAGCATGGCGCTCGCGCTCGTGATGCACTCGCTCGTGCTCGTCACGGCGTACGCGCTCCTGCTCGGCGCGAGCGGCGGCTTCTCGCAGATCGTGGGCGGCGTGACGTGGGCGTACTTCTACGGGCGGCGTGGCCTCGGGCGGGTGCAGGGCGCGGCCGTGATGGTGAGCATCACCGCCTCCGCGCTTGGCCCGCTACCGCTCGCATGGCTGCAGTCCCAGTTCGACGGCTTCCGCCCCGGCATCGCGATCCTCGCGGTGCTCCCCGTAGCCGCGCTGATCACCGTCGCACTGGCGCGGCCGCCGGTGGCGCGTGGCGCGGCCGAGGTGACGGCGGTGGGGTGAGGGGAGACATCACCCCGGCTCGCGGCGCACGCTCGTATCGCATCCGCATCCCGCCGCAGTCAGCCGCCCGCAACTCCCCGGCTGCGCTCCGCTCGCTCTTTCACGCCGCGGCACATGCTGCGCGCCATGACGAAGTCCGCCGGCACGAGGAACAGGCGGTAGGTCGCGACCAGCCACCACGGGCGGGCGGTGATGCGCGAGCGGAAGTGGAAGCGCGTGCGCTCGGCCGACAGCGGCTCGAGCACGAACGTCCAGGTGCAGTCGAGCGCGACGCCGGGCCGGTTCAGCAGCTGCGGCGGCAGGTGCGTGTGTGAACGGAGCACGAGCGCCCGGTCCGGCTCCAGCCGCTCGACGGTGAAGAAGCAGCCGGTCTCGGGTGGACCGTCCAGGATCGTGTCGCCGGCGGCAAGCTGCTGGAACTGAGGCAGGACGGCCTCCGCGCTCGGGCCGTTCGCCGGGAAGAGCAGCCGGTCCACCCAGCGGTGCGTGTACCAGCCGCCGCGGCCCCGGCCCATCTGCACGAGCCACGGCCAGGTCCGCTCCGCCGGCGCCTCGACGTCGATCGCGTGGTCGGTCACGATCGCGGGCCGCTCGACGATCGCGTCGCCGGGGAGCGTCCGTTGCCGCTCCTCGCTGGTCGACCCCCAGGTGCGGCCGAGGTAGTAGAGCGCGCCCCACGTCTCCGCGAGCATGAACGCGCTTGCGACGCCCCATCGGAAGCTCCGGCTGCGCCTGAACGTCGCACCAGGCATGGCGGGCCGTCCTCTCGAGGGCGATCCTGCTGCGCAGCCTCGCGGCGTGCCTCAGTCGTGTGTCACCCCTCCTCCGGGACGAACGTCACGGGGGGCGCGCCCGGTCGCTCGCGTCCGCGGTAGCCGCAATTCCTCCGGCGGTGGCGGGACCTGGACGTCGTCCGTCCGAAGACCGTCCCCGCGGCCCACGATGCCGCCTCGCGCCGCGCTCAGTCGCACCTGCGCGAGCGGTGGGAGAGCGGCCACCCCCGCGCACGCCGCACCCTCATCCCGCCGAGGGCCGAGCCGGTGCGCCCTCGTTCGCGCCCGAGAGCCGGGTGAGGACGACCCGCGGGTTTCGCTCCGCGAAGTAGCGCAGGTCGAACGGCGAGCGGAAGAGCACGATCGCGCGCTCGTCGCGGTCGACGAGGCGCAGCGCATCGCTCGGCCAGCGCACGTCGGCGGGGTGGGCGGCCACGACCCTGGCCGTGTCGTGCGGCAGGATCTCCAGCCGCGTGGGCACTCCGTACTCGTCGAGCAGGCGGCGCGCGACCACGTCGAACTGGAGGTCGCCGACCGCGGCGAGGATCGGTGCGCTGCGTGCCCGCGCCGGTTCCCAGAGCACCTGCACCGCCCCCTCCTGCTCGAGCTGTTCCAGCCCGCGCCCGAACTGCTTCGCGCGCAGCACGTCGGTGTTGCGGAGGCGCGCGAAGCGCTCGGGCTCGAAGCGCGGGATCGGCTCGTACTGCACGGCGGGGTCCGCCGTGAGCGTGTCGCCGATGCCCAGCATCCCGGGGTTCACGATGCCGACGATGTCGCCCGGATACGCCTCGTCCACCGTCTCGCGCGCCTGCCCGAACATGCGCTGGGCGCCGGTCATGCGCATGCGTTTGCCTGTGCGCGGGTGGTAGGCCAGCATGTCGCGCTCGAAGCGCCCCGAGCAGACACGCACGAACGCCATGCAGTCGCGGTGCTTCGGATCCATGTTCGCCTGGATCTTGAAGACGAAGCCGGAGAACGCCTCCGCGTCGGGCGGGACGACCCTCGTGCCTGCGACGCGGGCGCCCGGCGGTGGGGCGAACTCGGCGACCGCCTCCAGCAGCATCTCCACGCCGAAGTTGTTGAGCGCGCTCCCGAAGAAGACGGGCGTCAGCCGGCCGTCCAGGTACGCGTCGACGTCGAAGGCATGACCGGCCGCACCGACGATCGCGATCGACTCGCGGAGCGCCCGGAGTGCGCGCTCCCCGATCGCCAGCGCGAGTGCGCCGTCCGCGTCGGCGAGATCCCCCGCGACGCTCGGCGCGCGGTGGCGTCCGCCAGCCGTGCGCTCGAAGCGGAGCACCCGCGAGCGCCGGAGGTCGTAGACGCCGCGGAAGGTGGGGCCTTCGCCGATCGGCCAGGTCAGCGGGGCCGCGGCGATCCCGAGCACGGACTCGACGTGGTCGAGCAGCTCGAGCGGGTCGAGCGCGTCGTGATCCATCTTGTTCACGAAGGTGATGATCGGAATGCGGCGCGTGCGGCAGACCTCGTACAGCTTGCGGGTCTGCGGCTCGATGCCCCTCGCCCCGTCCAGCACCATGATCGCGCTGTCGGCCGCGACGAGCGTGCGGTAGGTGTCCTCGCCGAAGTCCTCGTGCCCGGGCGTGTCGAGCAGGTTGAACCGGCATCCGGCGTAGTCGAACTCCAGCACCGTCGACGTGATCGAGATGCCGCGCTCCCGCTCCATCGCCATCCAGTCGGACGTGGCGAAGCGTGAGCTCTTGCGTGCGCGCACGGCGCCGGCCGTCTCCAGCGCACCGGCGTAGAGCAGGAACTTCTCCGTCAGCGTGGTCTTGCCGGCGTCGGGATGGGAGATGATCGCGAACGTGCGCCGGCGCGCGATCTCCTCGGTCAGTGCAGCCACGTGGAACCTCGACTCGGGTCGTCCGGCAGTGGGATGGGGTCGAGGGCTGGCTACAAGGGCGACATCCGGGAGCGGTGCGCGGATCGGGTGATCGCAGGCGGGACGCGCTGACATGCAACCGTCCGCACTCAGCTTGCACAATCGTACCGCCTCTGAGCCCGCGCGCCCGTTCGGAGGGAACGGTGGTCCAGCCCTTCAAGCGGAGCAGTGGCGGGTGCGAGGTCAGGCGCCGATGTCGAGACGCGTCTGGCTCTTCGCGCTCCTCGCCTGCTCGCTGTTCGCCGGGTGCGACACGAGTGAGCCTCCGGCGGTGGTGACGAGTCTCGACATTCGACGAACGACCGTCACGCAGGATGTGGTCGAAGCGCTCGTCGGCGAAGGCCGGATCCCGCCGCACGAACGAGCGGGAGTTCGGCTCAGCGCGCTCTACGAGGACGTCGCGCTCACGCGTTACTGCGTGCGGTATCGCGAAGCCGACGGGCGCGAAGGCGAGACATGCGGTCTCAGGCGGGAACGGGTGAACGGCCCGAGTTTCTTCGACGGCTGCTTCGCACCAGCGGTCGTCGGCGCCGCGCTCCCGGCGGGCTGCCGGCGCGCTTCCGAGGGCGCGAGAAGGTGAATCGCGTATGAGCGCTGCGCCCGGCGGAAGTGTTCAACCTCGATGAGACAGTTCGCACGCCGCTCGTTCACCAGCTCCTCGGGCGCGCGCCGCCCCCTCGGCCCGCGGCGATGTGTGACCGGTCCGAGACATCCCCTCAATCCGTCTGTAACCCCGTAGCGCTACTCTCGCGCTCCCGAGGGTCGTCGAGGCGGCGGGCGGCAGTCCGGCCGCTCCTCGAAGCCCCACTGCCGAGCGATTGGATGGCCGCTATGACCCTGGTGATGAACGACGTCATCTACCTCTCGATCGCCGATGCCGGCGCCGAGATCGAGGCGGGCAGGCTCTCGCCGGTCGACCTGACGAAGGCGACCCTCCAGCGCATCGTGGAGACCGACGACCGGCTCAATTCGTACGTGCTCGTCATGAAGGAGTCGGCGCTCGCGGAGGCCGAGGCCGCGACGGAACGGGCGCGCGCCGGTGCGCGCCTGGGTCCCCTCGACGGCATCCCCATGGGCATCAAGGACATCTACGACACGGCCGGCGCCGTGACGACCAACGGCACCGGCGCGCACCGCTTCCGCGTGCCCACCGCGGACTGCACCCCGGTGGCGAGACTGCGTGCGGCCGGCGCCGTGATCGTCGGCAAGACCAACACGCACGAGCTGGCGATGGGCGGCACGACGAACAACGTGCACTACGGACCGACGCACAACCCCTGGATGCTCGATCGCATCCCGGGGGGCTCCTCGGGCGGTTCGGGCGCAGCGCTCGCGTCCGGACAGGCGATGGGCGCGCTGGGGACGGACACCGGCGGGAGCATCCGCGGCCCGGCGTCCTACTGCGGGATCAGCGGCATCAAGCCGACGTACGGGCTGTCGTCGCGCGCGGGGGTGGCCGCGCTTTCGCACACGCTCGACCACACGGGCCCGATGGCGCGGACGGCGTTCGACTGCGCGCTCATGCTCAACGCGCTCCAGGGCTACGACGCGCTCGACCTCGACAGCGCCGACCGCCCGCCCGAGGACTTCACGGCCGGCATCGACGGCGGCGTGCGCGGAATGACGCTCGCGGTCATCCCGTCCCTGGTCGCGGTCGCGATGCCCGACGTGCAGGCGTCGTTCGAGGCGTCGCTCGCGACGCTCGAGTCGCTCGGCGCGCGCATCACGACGATCGAGCCGCTCGCAGGCATCGACGACTACCGGGGCATGGTGCAGTGCATCAGCGCGGTCGAGGCGAACGACTACAACGAGGCGATCGTGAACCAGGACCCGCCGACGATCGGGGCGTCCGTGCGCGCCCGCCTGGCCGTGGGTCGCGCAACGCCCGCGCATCTCTACGCGCGCGCCCTGGACGCCCGGAAGATGCTCGAACGCCGGATGGAGCACGCGCTGAAGGACAACGGCATCGACGCGTACCTGGTCCCCACGACGCCGGTGACGGCGTTCCCGATCGACCCGGACGCCGATCGCGACGAGACGCCTGCCCGCGCGCGCAACGGCGTCATGCAGGTCTTCAACGTCTCGCGCCAGCCGTCCATGAGCATCCCGAACGGCTTCGACGCGGAGGGCCTGCCGACGGGCCTGCTGATCTCCGGCGCACAGTGGACGGACGCCAGAGTGCTGCGCATCGCCCACGCGTACCAGCAGGCGACGGACTTCCACACGAAGCGCCCGCCGCTCTTCGCGTAGGCGTTCACACGGACCGCGAACGGTCGGGAGGCCCGCCATCGGCGGGCCTCTTCGCCCGGGGACGGGCTCGACGCGGCCGGTGGAGGCGGTCCTGCTAAGAGGCTCGCGCGATCACGAACAGCAGCAGGTACTTGCACATGTCGTCGACGTCGCCCTCGACCAGGTTGCTCGCCTTCGTGAGCACCTTCTGCCGGTCGAGCAGCCACTGCTTGTTCGCGCCGCTCTCGCGGACGCTGGTCTGGAGGATCACGAGCGGTGCCGTCGGGATCTCCGCCGGGCTGTCGGCGGTGACGAGCTCGCCCCCGGAGTCGGTGTCTGTGAGGTAGATGCCTTCCACCACGAACCGCCGATTCGTGACCGCGTCGCCGGTCTGGCGGTCGAATCCGTGGACGAAGAGCTCGTCTCCGATCGCGACGTCCTGGAGCACAAAGAGCACGCCGGGCACGTTCTGCCAGCGGCTGTGGCCGTAGATCCACGACTTGTTCTCGAGCCCCTCGAACGCCACCTCCGGCGTGGCGATCCCGTGGTTCGGTACGGTCAGGGTCTCCTGGCCCGCCGGCTTGGGTGGACAGCCCGGCGGCGATGGCGCGGTGTCGGGGATGACCTGGCTCCCGGACACCGTCGAGTCGATGCCCAGCGAGGGGATCGCGAGGCGGGTGGCCCGCGTGTCCTCGACCCCGAGCTGCCCACGCGGCGTCGGCGTGCGGGTCGCGGTGGCGGTGGGCAGCGGAGTTGCGCTGGCGGTAGCAGCCGGCGTCGGGCTGGTAGTGGGCGGCGGAGTCGCGCCGGCGGTGGGAATCGGAGTCGCGCTGGCGGTGGCCGCGACCGTCGGGCTGGCGGTAGCAGCCGACGTTGGGCTGGCGGTGGCGGCTGACGTGGGACTCGCGGTCGCAGATGAGGTGGCCGCCGGTGCGGTCGGTGTCGCCACCGCATCGGGGCTCGATCCGGTGCAACCGATGACCAGCATCGAGCCAAGCAGGACGGCCATCCGGGCGGCGCTGAACATACATCCAGCGTACGCGGCGACTCTCGGGCGGCGTCGCTCACCGGCGAGCGATGAGATCTGGAGCGGGAGCCCGGATTCGAGCCAGCGCCCCCGGAAACGCTTCCGCGATCCTCGCCCGTTCACGTCATGGTCCGCAGACGACTCAGTGCGCGGCTCCGCTCCTTGTCCGCATGTCCGGCGCTCCCGCTCGTGGAGCGCGCAAAGCAGCCAGTTCGTGAACGCTGGCAGCGGTTCGAAAATGTCCGTAGTCTCCGCCCGTTCATCGCCTGGCTTCCAGATCGTGAAGCACGAAGAGGTCTCGATGCCACGAACACGCCAGGTGCCGCGGGCGGAGGCGGCCCCGGAGGTGATCCCCCTCTACGACAACCTCTTTCCCGGGAGGGATCCGGTCGCCGAGCCCGGCACCGCCACGGGCACGCCGGGCAACTGGTGGACCACGCTGGCGCTCGTGCCGGAAGTGCTGCTCGCCATCAACAGCCAGTTTCAGGCGCTCACCCGGGACGAGCAGGCGCTCCCGCCGAAGTACCGCGAGCTGGGCATCACCCGGGCCGGCTTCGTGCAAGGCAGCCAGTTCGTCTTCTCCCAGCACTGCAAGGCGATGCGTCGCGTGGGGTTCACGGAGCAGCAGATCGCGGACATCCGCTCCTGGGCCAGTTCCGACCGCTTCAACGACGATGAGCGCGCCGTGCTCGCCTTTGCAGACGAGGTCGCCGCGCTGCGCGGACGCGTCCAGGACGCGACCTATCAGCGGCTGCGCCACGTGCTCAGCGACGAGGGGATCATCCGCCTGACGATGTGCATCGTGACGTGGGGCAGCCACGGCGTGCTCTGCCGGGCCCTGCGCCTCGAGTACGACGACGTGGACGAGCACGTCGCCGAGATCCCTGCGCCCGCGCCCGCGCCCCAGGTGGCGCGCGCACCCGCGCCCGCTGCCGCCCCCGCCTCGTCCAACAGCAGGACGCAACCGATCGCAGCGCAAGAGGAGACGAGACAGATGGCGGACACGGTCACGCGGCAGTCAATCAGCCTGGACGCGGCGCAGCGTGTGATCGCCGCGGCTCAGGCCAAGGCGACCGAGATGGGCCTGCCGGCGGTCATTGCCGTGGTGGATGAATCGGGCACGTTGAAAGCGTTCAGCCGCATGGACGGCGCCGCTCTGCTCTCCGTCGACATCGCCAAGGACAAGGCCTACACGGCGATCGCTTTCGGCATCCCCACGGACGCCTGGTTCGACTTCATCAAGGACGACCCGCCGCTGCTGCACGGCATCACCAAGGTGCCGCGGTTGATGGTCTTCGGCGGTGGATATCCGCTGAAGGTCGGCGATGCCATCGTCGGCGGCATCGGCGTCAGCGGCGGCCACTACCATCAGGACATGGAAGTGGCGCAGGCGGGCGTCGCCGCGCTCGGCTAGCCCTCAGCGGAGGAGAGGAAACCCCATGGTTGACAAGCAACTTCGCCACGCCGGAGGCGAGTTCGAGATTCGCGGCTTCCACGAGATCGCCTGCGTGTGCAGCGACATGCAGCGGACAACCGACTTCTACACCAACGTGCTGGGCATGAGGCTGGCCCAGACCACCGAGGGGCCCGACGGCTCCCAGAAGTTCGTCTTCGACTTCGGCAATGGTGTCGACCGCATGGCCTTCTACTGGTTCCCGGACGCCCCTCCGTCGCAGCCGGGGATCGCGCAGTCGGACTTCTTCACGTCGGTCAAGGAGGGCGGCCGCGATATCACCACCGCCAGCGGATCCATGAACCACTTCGCGTTCGACGTGGCGCCCGACAAGATCGAGGCATACCGCGAAGTCCTCATCAACGAGGGCCTGCAGGTGACCGATGTCTGGAACCACTCCGATCGTCCGGGCGTGGACCAGTACATGCCGGCCCAGCCCAATGAGGACACGTTCATCCGCTCGATCTACTTCCCGGACCCCGACGGCATCGTGCTCGAATTCGCTTGCTGGGGCCGGCCGCTGACCGAGCACGACGTCATCCACGAGGGCAAGCGGGAGAGCGACCTGGCGCGTAATCGCACCTAGCCGCGCAGGACAGGACAGCTCCTCCCGGAGCTGGAAGGATCAGCAGTGGCGTACTCCAACCCCAAGTTCGACCTCCGCGGCATCAACCACATGGCGCTGACCACCCACGACATGGCCGCCACCGTGGACTTCTACACGGAGATCCTCGGCTTCCCGATGGTCAAGACACTCGACATGGGCGCGCGCGGCCAGCACTTCTTCTTCGACTGCAACAACGGGGTCGACGGCATCGCCTTCTTCTGGTTCGCCGACACGCCGGCCGACCACCCGGGCATCGCCCGCTCCGACCGCGCCGAGGGCGGCCGCGGCATCTCCGCTGTGGGTTCCATGAACCACCTCTCGCTGGAGGTGCCCGCCGAGAAGCTGGACGAGTACCGCGATCGCCTGCGGGCAAAGGGCATCGCGGTCACCGAGGTCGTCAACGACCCGGACGGCCACGTCGACCCGGACGCCGCGGAGGTCTACCGGCGCGCGATCTACTTCTCGGACCCCAACAATATCCTCCTGGAGTTCGCCGCCTGGACCCGCGAGCTCAACGCCGCCGACGTCCGCCACGCGCCGAAGACGGCCGCCGAACTGGTGACCGCCAGGGAGTCGGCGCACGCCTAGTTGAATCGGACGACGCGGGGCCTCCGACCGACACGCCTGGTCGGGGCCCGCGCAGAGAGG
>JBBDXH010000196.1:0-3468 GCA_040902395.1 Dehalococcoidia bacterium | reverse complement strand
CACGCCTACTCGGGCGTGGCCTCTCTGCGTCCGCCGATGCCCAGCACCCGGTCGAGCGAGAACCGCCCCGGCCCGGCCACCAGCACGGCCAGCGCTCCGCTGAAGATGGCGCCCGCGAAGCCGTACCCGGTGGGGCCGTGAGCCCCGTTCGCCCAGTGCACCCTGAAGATCGCCACGCCCATGCTGACCAGGACCAGCGGCGCCGCGAGCCGCGTCAGCAGGCCCACCGCCAGCGCGAGCCCCGCGAAGGTCTCCGAGAGGCCGGCCAGCCGGGCGGCCAGCCGCGGGAACGGAATCCCCATCCGCTCCAGCGCGAGCGCGAAACGGGCCGGACCGCCGTTCGGCATCGCCTCCCGGAAGTTCTTGCCGAGCAAGCGGCCCAGGAGCTCCGGCGCTGCCTTGCCTTCGCCACCGAAGAGCTTCGTGTAGCCCTGCGTCGCCAGGATCAGTCCAGTCCCGAGCCGCACGATCAACAGGCCCAGATCGGTCGCCGCCGAACCGGCCCGGGCATGCCCGTCTTTGCGGTGCTTCGCCATCGCCGTCCTCCCAACGAACGGCGCCGGTCCTCGGGGACCGACGCCGCGCATGTGACTTCGCACGAACGAGCCGAGCCGCTTCGGCCGTCGTGGATGCCCGCCCCGCCGCCGGCTACAGACCCGCCGCGATGCCTGCCCCTGTGCGCGCCGTCCGACTCTAAGGAGCCCCGGCAGTGCGTGTAGAATCGCTCGGACCACAACAGTTCACCTGTTGCCCGTCGACGAATTCCAGCCAGGGGCCGGATTCATGAACGGCGTCGAGCGCCTCGGGGAGCAAGAGGCTGTGTCCATGCCCGAGCTGCAGGATCCGCTGCGATTCACGGACGATCTGGCGGACTTGATCACCCAGGCCGAACGGGGCGGCGCGCATGGCGAGGCGCTGATCACCGCCACCGGGTGGCTGCTGGTCTTGCTGCGCCGCCACGAGCATGAGGTCATTGGCGCCCTGCGCGAGTGCGGGGTCGATCCGGACGCGCTCGCCGCTCGCGTCGAGGAACTCGCGAGCCGTCCGCCGGTGGCTACCGGCACGTCCGTGCGGCTCAACGGTCGCATCCTGGACCCGGGACTGGCCGCAGCGCTGGACGACGCGAGCCAGGCGGCAGGCCGCCGCCGGGCGACCAGCGTGCGCACGGAGGACCTGGTGCTCGCGCTGATCCGCGGGCACGGCTCCGCCGATCTCGCCGCGCTCCTGCGCGAGGGCGGCCTCACGGAGTGGGGCTTCCTCTCCGGGCTACGCAAGCAGCAGCGCCGCCCCGATCCGGCCTCGCCGACCGTGGTCCGTGCCGAGTCGCACGCCCCACAGCAATCGCTGCTCCGCCAGTTCGGCCGCGACCTGGTCGCCGACGCCGCCGAGGGCCGGCTCGATCCGGTGATCGGCCGCGAGGCGGAGATCCGGATGGTGATCGAGAATCTCGGCCGGCGCGTCAAGAACAACCCGATCCTGATCGGCGAGCCCGGCGTCGGCAAGACGGCGATCGTGGAGGCAGTGGCACAGCGCATCCACGCCGGCGACGTGCCCTCCTACCTCGACGGCTGCCGCCTCGTCAGCCTGGACCTCGCCGCCATGGTGGCGGGCACCCGCTATCGCGGCGACTTCGAGGAGCGGCTGAAGGGCCTGCTGGCCGAGATCGAGCATGAGGGCGGCGGGGTCGTCCTCTTCATCGACGAGTTCCACACGATCGTCGGCACGGGCGCCGGGGGCGACTCCGGGCTCGATGCCGGCAACATGCTCAAGCCCGCGCTGGCGCGCGGCAGCCTGCGGCTGGTCGGGGCCACCACGCTCAGCGAGTACCACCGCCGCGTGGAGACCGACGCCGCGCTGGAGCGCCGCCTCGTGCCGATCGTGATCGACGAGCTCTCCAGTGAGGAAGCCGTCTCGGTGCTGCGTGGCCTGGCCCCGGTCTTCGAGCACTTCCACGGCGTCCCGGTCGACGACGACGCCCTGGTCGCCGCCGTGCAGCTTTCGCAGCGCTACCTCACCGAGCGCCGGCTGCCCGACAAGGCGATCGACCTGATCGATCAGGCAGGCACCCGCGTGCGTGTCGCGCTGGAGCGCGGCCCTGCCGACCTCGACGACCTGCGCCGGCGCACCCGGCGCGGCCACCAGGAGGCCGGCCGCGCCGGCACGCCCGACGGCAACGGCCGTCTCGACGGGCTGGACGAGGAGCTGAGCGACCTGGACGCCGCCTGGGAACGGCAGCGCGCGCTGATCGAGGAGCTGGGCACGCTGCGCCGCGGTCGGCCGGATGACAAACGCATCGGCGATCTGGAACGCCACGTCGCCGAGACGGGCCCGCTCCCGGCCGCGCGCGTCACCGTCGCGACGATCGAGCAGTTGATTTCCGACCACACCGGCATTCCGATCGCCAGCCTCCGCACCACGGAGCGACAGCGGCTGCTACGCCTGCGCGAGACGCTCGCGTCGCGGGTGGTGGGCCAGGACGAGGCGGTGCGCCAGGTCGCGGAGGCCGTCGTGCGCGGCCGCACCGGCGTCAACGACCCCCGGCGCCCACTGGCCGTCTTCTTCTTCCTGGGCCCCACGGGCGTCGGCAAGACCGAGCTGGCCCGGGCGCTGGCCGCCTCGGTCTTCGACTCCGAGGACGCCTTGATCCGCCTGGACATGAGCGAGTTCCAGGAGCGCCATACCGTCAGCCGCCTGGTCGGCTCGCCGCCCGGGTACGTCGGCTACGGCGAGGGCGGGCAACTCACCGAACCGGTTCGCCGCCGCCCCTACGCGCTGCTCCTGCTGGACGAAGTGGAGAAGGCGCACCCGGACGTCTGGAACGTCTTCCTGCAGCTCTTCGACGACGGCCGCCTGACCGATGGCCAGGGCCGCACGGTCAACTTCCGCAACACCATCGTCGTGATGACCTCCAACGTGGGCTCGCGCGAGGCCGCGCTCGCGGGGCCCGACGCGGACCCCGCCGCGATCTCGCTGGCGGTGCTGCACCAGACCTTTCGCCCGGAGTTCCTCAACCGGCTCGACGAGATCCTGGTCTTCCGTCCGCTCTCCGCGGACGCCATGCGCGCGATCGTCGATCTGCGGCTGGGCGAGCTGCAGGACCGCCTCAGGGCGCAGGGGGTGGAATTGCGCATCAGCCCGCCGGCGCGGCGCTGGCTGGCCGAGCACGGCTACGAGCCGGCGTACGGTGCTCGCCCCCTCAACCGGCTGCTGCGCCGCAGCGTGGAAACCGCGGTCGCCTACGCCCTGCTGGAGGGGAACGTCGACGCCGCGCAGACGCTCGACGTGCGCGTCGAAGGTGGCGAGCTGGTCGTGCGCCCCGCCAGGGACTGAAGCGCCCGGTCCGGCGAAGGCCTCCGGCATCCCTCTCCGTTTCGCCTGTTTCCGTCCGCCCCGAGACTCCGTTCGCCCCGAGACTCCGTTTCGCCTGTTTCCGTCCGCCCCGAGACTCCGTTCGCCCCGAGACTCCGT
>JBBDXH010000195.1:8834-15110 GCA_040902395.1 Dehalococcoidia bacterium | reverse complement strand
CGATCATGGTTCCCGCGGCGGCCGCCGCGCTGATCGGCAAGCCGATCAGCGACGAGACGATCGCAGCAGCCGGCGATGCGGCGAAGGACGCCGCCACGCCGATCGATGACATGCGCGGCTCGATCAAGCAGCGCAAGCACCTCGCCAAGGTGCTCACCGAACGCACACTTCGCCTCGCCGTCGAGCGCGCGCGGGGCCAGGGCTAGGAACCGGGGGTTCAGTTGTCGAATCGAGTGAAGACCGACCGCATCGTCATCACGGCGACCATCAACGGCGATGAGCGCACGTTCCTTGCCGACGAGCGGGACAGCCTGCTCGAGGCGCTCCGAGAGCGCATCGGGCTGACGGGCGCGAAGGAAGGCTGCAACAACGGCAACTGCGGCGCCTGCGCCGTCCTCCTGAACGGCGTGCTCGTCAATTCGTGTTGCGTGATGGCGGCCGAGATCGAGGGCGCCGAGATCAGCACCGTCGAGGGGCTCGCCGGTGCGGAGGGCCTGCACCCGTTGCAGCAGGCGTTCCTCGAAGAGGCCGCACTGCAGTGCGGCATCTGCACGCCGGGCTTCCTGATTGCGTCGAAGGCTCTGCTCGACGTGAATCCGCACCCGACCGAGCACGACGTCCGCTTCTGGCTCGCCGGCAACCTCTGCCGCTGCACCGGCTACGACAAGATCATCCGGGCCGTGCTCAAGGCGGCCGACGAAATGGGCTCGAACGGGCGCTAGCGCCCGGGAACGGACAACGCACATGGTCTCTACGGAGAAGCCTCGCCAGTACAAGGTCGTCGGCACGCGCCCGATTCGCCCGGACGGCGTCGACAAGGTCACCGGTCGGGCCGCCTACGGCGCCGACACCAAGGCCGAGGGCATGCTCTTCGGCGCGGTGCTGCGCAGCCCGCATGCCCACGCCATCATCAAGCGCATCGACACGTCGAAGGCGGAAGCCCTCCCGGGCGTGAAGGCCGTCGTGACCGCGCGCGACTTCGGCGTCTCCGGTGGCGCAGAGATCGACCTCGGCGAGACGCGCGGCCAGGCGAACTACATGCAGGAGAACGTCCTCGCGAGCCACAAGGTGCTCTATCACGGGCACCCGATCGCCGCGGTCGCGGCCACGGATCAGCACATCGCCGAAGACGCGATCGCGCTGATCGAGGTCGAATACGAAGTGCTCCCCGCCGTCATCGACGTACGCGAGGCGATGCTCGACACCGCCCCGATCCTGCTCGAGGACCTGCGCACGACCGTGCGTGCGGCGAACTCGACGCTGCCGACCGACAAGCCGACGAACATCGCGCTGCACCTGTCGCTCCAGAAGGGCGACCTCGACAAGGGCATGGCTGAGGCCGAGGTCGTGATCGAGCGCGAGTTCGAGACCGGCATGTTCCACCAGGGGTACATCGAGCCGCAGAACGCCACGGCGTTCTGGAACCGCGACGGCGAGATCACGGTGTGGACGTCGACCCAGGGCGCGTTCTCCGTCCGCGACGCGATGGCCGCGCTGTGCCAGGTGCCCGTCTCCAAGATCAAAGTCGTGCCGATGGAGATCGGCGGCGGCTTCGGCGGCAAGCTGGGTGTCTACCTCGAGCCGATCGCCGCGCTGCTTTCGCGCAAGACCGGGCACCCCGTGAAGCTGTGGATGTCGCGCGAGGCGGTCTTCCAGGCCACCGGCCCGACGTCCGCCACCTACATGCGGGTCAAGATCGGCGCCAGGCGTGACGGCATGATCACCGGCGCGTACGCCTACCTCGCGTACGAGGCCGGCGCCTTCCCCGGTTCGCCGATGGGCGCCGGCGCGCAGTGCGCGTTCGCCCCGTACAACATCCCGAACCAGACCGTCGAGGGCTTCGACGTGGTCGTGAACGGCCCCAAGACCGCGGCCTACCGCGCCCCGGGCGCGCCCGCCTCCGAGTTCGCCGTCGAGGCCGTGATCAACGAACTCGCCGAGCAGCTCGACATGGACCCGATGGAGCTGCGCCTGAAGAATGCGTCGAAGGAAGGCACGCCGAACACCGCGGGCCAGCCGTTCCCACGCATCGGCGCCGTCGAGGTCATGGAGGCGGTCAAGAACCACCCGCACTACACGTCCGAGCTGACCGGCGAAGACGTGGGCCGCGGCGTGGCGGTGGGCTTCTGGTTCAATGGCGGCATGGAGAGCAGCTCGAGCGCAGCGGTGAACTCCGACGGCACCGTCTCGCTCATCCTCGGCTCGACGGACATCGGCGGCACGCGCGCCTCGCTGGCGATGCAGCTCGCCGAGACGCTTGGGCTCGGTATGGAGCACGTCAAGCCACAGGTGGTCGACACCGACTCCGTCGGCTGGACACACGTGACCGGCGGCAGCCGGACGACGTTCGCCGGCGGCTGGGTCGCGTACGAGCTCGGCATGCAGATCCGAGAGCAGATGAGTGAGCGCGCCGCCCAGATCTGGGAGATCGCTGCCGACCAGGTCGAGTATGGCGACGACGGTGCGATCCACGGGCCGGACGGCAAGGTGATGTCCTTTGCCGAGCTCGCCGGCAAGCTCGCCTCGACCGGCGGACGCATCGCGGTCTCGGCGTCGCTGCTGAAGAACACCGCCGGTCCGGCGTACGCCGGTCACATCGTCGACCTCAAGGTCGACCGCGAGACCGGCAAGGTGGAGATTCTCCGCTACACGGCCATTCAGGACGTCGGCACGGCTATCCACCCGTCGTACGTCGAGGGGCAGATCCAGGGCGGCGTCGCTCAGGGCATCGGCATGGCGCTCAACGAGGAGTACGTCTACGACGACGACGGCCGGCTGCGGAACGGCAGCTTCCTCGACTACCGCATGCCGGTGGCGAACGACCTGCCGATGATCGACACCGTGTTGATCGAGGTGCCGAACCCGGGCCACCCGTACGGGGTGCGCGGCGTCGGCGAGGTGCCGATCGTTCCACCGCAGGCGGCGATCCAGCAGGCGATCTACGACGCAATCGGGACGCGCTTCTACGTGACCCCGATGTCGCCGCGCCGCATCCTCGAGGAGACGGTGCTCGGCTAGCCTTCGCTTCCCGGGATGCACACATGACGAGCGGGGCGCTTGCCCCGCTCGTCTGCGTTTCGGAGGGCGAGTCCGCCCCGCCAGACCTTCCCGCGCGCCCCTCAGTCTAAGATCGATCGCGATCGCGCGACTTATCCACGCGCCCATGGGGCCGCTGTGGCCGGTGTGCCGACATGGGCGTTCATATGCCCCGCCGCCTTCAGCGCATCGCGCGTAGCCTCGGCTGCGGAGCGCGCCGGCGACCGGCCGGCATGGCAGCGGGACTCCGCGCGGCCGGATCGTCCGGTGCAGCCGAGTGGCGGGAGCGGTAATGCCGACGACAACCCACGATTCCTCGACGGGACGCGCGAGTCGCGCGTCCTCGATGAAGGGCGTGTTTTCGGCGCAGATGCTCCGGACGGCGATCCGCGACCGGCTGCTGCACGCGCCCGAGGAGATCACAGACGATCAGATCCAGCCGGCAAGCGTCGACCTGAGGCTGGGAGCGCGAGCATACCGTCTGCGCAGCAGCTTCCTGCCCGGCGCGCGCGCTCGGATCCGCGATCGCCTTTCCGAACTCCAGATGGGGCCTGAACTCGACCTGACCGCTCCGGGCGGCGTCGTGCTCGAGCCCGGTCGCCCCTATCTGATCCCCCTCATGGAGCAGCTGCGCCTCCCGAAGGGCGTCAGTGGACGTACGAACCCGCGGAGCTCAACGGGGCGCCTCGACATCTTCACGCGCGTGATCACGGACCACGGCAGCCAGTTCGATGTGATCGAACCCGGGCAGGACGGGCAACTGTGGCTCGAGGTCTACTCGAGTACGTTCACGGCCAACGTGCAGGCGGGCCTGGCACTGACGCAGCTGCGACTATCGACGTTGCGGCACCCCGCGCTGACTTCGGACGAGGTCGAGCAACTGCACAGGGAAGACGGTCTGCTGTTCGCTCCGGGGCCCGAGCCCCGCGCCCCTGTCCCTCAGCCGAGCGTGGGCGTGCGCGGTCTGCTCCTGAGCGTGCACCTGCCCGCGGGGGAGTTCGTCGGCTGGCGAGCGAAGCACAACACCCCCCTGCTCGACCTCTCGAGAACGGCGGCCTACGACGCACTGGACTTCTGGGATCCGATCTTCGCGGAGCCCGGCGGCCGGCTTGTCCTCCATCCCAACGACTTCCACCTGCTCATCTCCAAGGAGTTCGTCCGCATCCCGCCGTCCGTAGCAGCGGAGATGGTGGCGTACGACCCGTCGAACGGGGAGCTTCGCACCCACTATGCGGGGTTCTTCGATCCCGGGTTTGGCTATGGTCAGCACCTCACCGGGACACGAGCCGTGCTCGAGGTGCGCGCCCATGACGTCCCGTTCATGCTGGAAGACGGGCAGCCCATCGCCCGACTGGCATACGAGCGCATGGCGGAGCCGCCCGACCGGCTCTATGGCAGCGACGCACTGCAGTCGCACTTCCAGCACCAGGAAGTCAATCTCAGCCGGCAGTTCCGACCGACCAGGGGGGAAGTGACGTTCCGCCTCATCAGCCGCGAGTAGTCCAGGCTCGAGTCGGATGCCGAGTTCGAGGCGGTCCACCCCATGCCTCCCTGAACACAATCAGGCCCCGCCGGGTGTGTGCGTGTCTCGATCCGTCAGCGCGCCGCTGCTAAGGTGCGCGCGGCTCGGGCGAGCGCATGACTGGAGGCGCGCCGCCCTGGGGGGCGACGCGCCTGGCGTGCTCACCGGGCAGGAATCAGCGACAGGAGCCCCGCGATGACCGTCACGCTCGACTGGCTGGGCTGCGCCACGTTCCGGCTCACCGTGAACGGCTTCGTGCTCTTTCTCGACACCTACATGGATCGCGTCTCCACCGCGCCGGCCGTCGGTCTGACGTCTGCCGACGTCACCGAGGCGGACGCGCTGCTGATCGGGCACAGCCACTTCGATCACGTCGCCGGTGCCGATGTGATCGCGAAGCGTACGGGCGCGAAGGTGATCGGCTCGAACGAGACCGCCCGGCTGCTGCGCGAAGCCGGCGTCCCGAACGCACAGCTGCTGCCCTCGCAGGGCAGCGAACGCCACCGCCTGCGCGACGATGTCGTCGTGCGCGTGTTCCCCAGCCTGCACTCGTGCATCTGGACGCGCGCGGCCGCGCCGGGGACCGTGGTCACCGGCGACTACGGCCTCACGCAGGACGAGCGCATGGCCGTGCGCGCCGGCCTCGCGGCCCGCGGCGGCGGCCGCATGCCCGGGGCCCTCCAGCGCGAGGCTGAGGCGCTGCGCGCCTCGCAGCTCCACAGCGACAGCGACGGCGGCAAGCTCGACTACCTGGTCGAGACCCCCGAGGGCACGATCTTCTTCGCCGACAGCATGGGCTACTGGACGGGCGTGCTCAGCGACGTCCGTGCCGACGTCGCCATCCTCGCGGCCGCCGGCCGCGGGAACATCGACGGCGAACCGATCCAGGGGGCGGTCGAGGACTTCATCGAGCGCCAGGTCGCGATGCTCAAGCCGAGCGTGGTCATCCTCGGCCATCACGACAACTGGACGGGCATCCCGGATCACCCGGACGTGACGGACATCACACCCGTCCGCGAGCGGCTCACGCGCGTCGCGCCGCGCGTGAGCATGCTCGAGCCCGGCTACCTCGAGCACACGCGGCTGTTCTGAGCCGCGCCGCCACAATGCGGACGCTCGTTAGAATGCGCGCATGCCGGTGGTACACATCCCCACGCACATGCGCGACGCCACCGACGGTCACGCGCGCGTCACCGTCTCGGGCTCGACGCTGCGCGCCATATTCGACGACCTCGCCCGGGCGTACCCGGAGCTCAAGCCGCTGATCTTCGACGCCCGCGACCGCATCCAGGGCAACCTCGCGATCGCGATCAACGCGACCGTCACCGAGAACAACCTGCTGGCGCGCGTTGAGGACAGCGACGAGATCCATCTCGTGCCGGCGATCGGGGGCGGGTAGCAGGCGCGCGCAGCACCCCACGGCGGCGGAAGCGCATCGTCGGCGAGCGGACGGCGCCCTTGCCGCCGACCCTCACCCCGGCGACCGCCGGGTGCGCCGGCCGAGCGACGGTGCCCTCGCCGCCCGACTCGGTGTGCCGTCGGCGACCGGACGGCACCCCTGTTCCGTCCGACGCCCACGACCGCGCGTCATCCGCGCGGTGAGCGGACGGCACCCTTGCCGTCCGGCTCAGGTCACGGATCGGCATCGAGCCACGCCGGATCGTCCGCGCGGTGAGCGGACGGCACCCTTGCCGTCCGGCTCAGGTCACGGATCGGCA
>JBBDXH010000195.1:0-8734 GCA_040902395.1 Dehalococcoidia bacterium | reverse complement strand
GGCACCCTTGCCGTCCGGCTCAGGTCACGGATCGGCATCGAGCCACGCCGGATCGATGTCCGCCGGATGCCAGGTCACCAGCGGTGCGTACTGACCGAGCACGTACCGTATCGCCGCCACCACCGCGGGCTCGTCGCGCAGTACTCGTCGCGACCCGGATTGCGTCCACCACCGACCGCCGGGTGGTCGATGGCTTGCAGCGCTCAGCACCTGACTGCTGTGCCCCTTGAAGGCGTGGAGCAGCGTCGACGGATCCGGGTCATTGCGCACCCCGACCACGAGGTGCACGTGATTGCGCATGATCGCCGCGGCGAGCAGCGCCCAACCACGAACGTCGGCTGTCCGCTGGAAGTCGGATAACGCAACCTCGGCATGACCGCGGTCAAACCAGATCGGCGGCCCAACCATCCGCTCGCGGGCAGCGCGCTCGAGGTTCTGGTTTGCAGCGCGCGCAGGTGTGCCCGGCACGTTCTGCCAGATCTGGCGTCCCGACGTGACGCGTGTACGGCCAACGAAGCCGCGTCGGTCGCCAGGCAGCCAGGTCCCGTACATGGTCCACGTCAGGAGCCAGTGCCGGTCCATCGGCCGCACAATACGCACGGGGGCCGCCGAAGCGGATCACGACCCGCAACTTGCCGATGAGATTGCGGGCGACGAGGAGTCGGAACGGCAAGGGTGCCGTCCGCTCGCCGGGCGCGTAGACGTAGCCGCACCCTCGCCACGCCCCCACGTACCGCACCCATTCCGTGATTGCGATCGGCTCGCGCCGGTCGTATCCTCGGCTGAGCGGTCGAACATTTGAACTGTTCAACCGCTATCGCGATTGGGCGGGCGGTTTTTCCACGGAAAGGAGCGGGACGATGGCCGTGACTCCACGTCGTCGTGTGCTCCGGTTCGAACTGCGCAGCGGCTCCGCGGACGACATCCTCGGCGCCCTTGCGGAGCTGTTCCGCGCAGCCGGCCTCTCGCGCGACGAGCGCGTGCACCTGCTCGGCGGCGCGTTCGTGACCGAGGCGCTGCGGCCGTACTGGGTCGACGGCGTCACGCCGATCGAGGCGCACGAGCGACTGCGCGTCGAGGATCCCGAGCTCGCCGCGATGATCGAGGCGATCGCACCCATGCTGCTCGGCCGCACCGAGGCCCGCGCCGACGGCGAGGCCGCGGTCGCCTGGGTCGAGTCGCTCCTCCACCGCGCCTGATGGTTTGACGCCCCCCCGCGCACGATCGTCGGCGCCGATTCGCTACGGACGATGATCGGGCGCTCAGAAGCGCCCCCTATACTCCTGACTCTGCGCACGAAGGGAGCCGCGCAATGGCCCGAGCAATCTGGAGCGGCGCGATCAGCTTCGGGATGGTCTCCATCCCCGTGAAGCTCTACACGGCGACCGAGAGCAAGGACATCGGCTTCCGGCAGCTGCACCGGGACGATCTCGTGCGCATTCGCCAGCTGCGATGGTGCCCCGCCGACGAGCGCGAGGTCGGGTTCGACGAGCTGGTGAAGGGCTACGAGTACGCGAAGGATCAGTACGTCGTCATGGACGACGAGGACTTCGACACGCTCCCCGTTCCGAGCAAGCGCACGGTCGAGATCACGGCCTTCGTCGACGCCGAAGAGATCGACCCGCTGCACTACGAGAAGGGCTACTACCTCGAGCCCGGCGAGGCGGGCGTCAAGCCGTACGCACTGTTGCTCCGCGCCATCGAGGACAAGCAGCTCGTGGCACTGGGCAAGGTCGCCATCCGCAACAAGGAGTCGCTGTGCGCGCTCCGTCCACTGCACGGCCGGCTCGTGCTCGAGACGCTGTACTACCCCGACGAGATTCGCTCCGACCCCGATATCGACGTCTCTGGAGTGAACGTCTCCGAGCAGGAACTCAAGATGGCGCACTCGCTGATCGACATGCTCCAGGAGCCGTTCGACGCATCCAAGTACCAGGACGCGTACCGCGAGGCGCTGCTCGCGCGCATCACGGCCAAGCTCGAGGGCGGCGAAGTCGTCACCGCCGAGGAGGCGGCGCCGGTCGCCCAGCCCGTCGACCTCATGTCTGCGCTGCGCGCGAGCATCGAGGCGACACAGAAGCGCAAGACCGCCGGCGGCACCGAGAGCGCGGGCGCCGACGGTGCTCGTGCGAACGGTGCGACCCGCGCCACGACTGCCGCCGACGACGACGAGGCCGAAGGCGAGCCCCCCGCGGCGGCGAAGCCGACCGCGAAGAAGCGGGCCGCCCCGCGAAAGAGCAAGGCCACGACCTAGCCCATGCCTCGCCGTGCCGCGCGCCGCGCGCAGCCCTCGCCCGACGACGCCCCCGGCGTCGACCTCGCGGAGCGCGCGCCGCTCGGTCAGTACGGCGCGATGCGCGACTTCGGGCGCACGCCCGAGCCCCCGCCGAATCAGCCGTCGACCGGTTCCGGGCCGCTGACGTTCGTCGTCCAGAAGCACCGCGCCACACGCCTTCACTACGACGTCCGGCTCGAGGTCGACGGCGTCATGCCCTCGTGGCCGGTGCCGAAGGGCCCGTCGCCTGATCCCGTCGAGAAGCGGCTGGCCGTGAAGACCGAGGATCACCCGCTCGACTACGCCGTCTTCGAGGGGTTGATCCCGAAGGGCTCGTACGGCGCAGGCGAAGTGATCGTCTGGGATCGCGGCACCTATTCGCCCGACGAGGACAGTGTGCTTTCGTTCCACGACCGCGAGGAGGCGAACCGCCGCATGCGCGACGAGATCGCCGCGGGCAAGGTTTCCGTCCACTTCCGCGGACACCGGCTCAAGGGCTCGTGGACGTTCGTGAAGACGACGCAGTCAGAGAACTCGTGGCTGATGATGAAGCACCGCGACGAGGCGGCGCAGCCGAAGCGCGATCTCACGGAGGAGGACACGTCCGTGCTCTCGGGCCTCACGATCGCCGATCTCCAGGCCGGCCGGCTGCCGCCGCGCGACGCCATCGCCCCGCCGCTCAACCATGCGCTGCTCTCGGGCGCCGTGGCCGACGCCCCGTTCCCGGACACCCTCGAGCCGATGCACGCGACGCCCGCGCCCGAGCCGTTCGCGGACGACCGCTGGCTCTTCGAGCCCAAGCTCGACGGCATCCGCGCGCTCGTCTTCGTGCGCGAGGGCACGGTCGCGCTGCGCTCGCGTCGCGGCAACGACATGACGCCGCAGTACCCCGTGCTCGCCGAAGCGTTCGCCCGCCAGCCGGCGGACACGCTCGTGCTCGACGGCGAGATCGTGGCGCTCGGCGCGGACGGCATGCCGTCGTTCGAGCGCCTCCAGCAGCGCATGAACCTCGCGAACCCGGTCGAGATCAAACAGGCCGAACGCGACGTGCCGGTGCTCTTCTACGCGTTCGACATCCTCTATCTCGACGGTGTCGACCTCCAGAAGACGCCGCTCGACGAGCGCAAGCGGCTGCTCGCGCTCACGCTCATGCCGACCGCGCGCATCCAGCGCGTCGATCACTTCGACTCGGACGGCGTGGCCGCGTTCCATGCGGCGCTCGACATCGGGCTCGAGGGGCTCGTCGCCAAGCGCCGCGACAGCCGCTACGAGTCGGGTCGCCGGTCGAAGTCGTGGCTGAAGGTGAAGGCGCGCATCAGCGACGAGTTCGTGATCTGCGGGTACTCGGAGGGCCAGGGCTCGCGCGCGCACAGCTTCGGGGCGCTCGTGATCGCGACGCGCCCGGCGCCGGGTCAGCCGCTCGTGCACGCCGGGCGCGTCGGCAGCGGCTTCGACGACCGCGCGCTCGCGCGCGTGCTCGCGCGCCTGCGGCCGCTCGCCGCCGCCGCGCCGCCGTGCGCCGGCGTGCCGGACGGCACGACCGACGTCGTCTGGGTGCGGCCGGAGATCGTCGCCGAGGTGGAATACGCGCACTTCACGGCGGAGGGCGCGTTGCGCGCGCCGGTGTTCCTGCGCCTGCGCGACGACAAGTCGCCGGACGAGGTCCTGCGGCAGGACGACGCGTCCGCGAGCGCTCCGCGCCGCGCGGCGGCGCGGACGGCCGCGCGCACGTCGCAGAACGGCGCATCGGCGGCGGAGCGCGGCACACCGGCGGCGCCGCAGGCGCCGGCCGGCGACGCCGACGCGATCACGTCCGTGCTCGAGCAGCTGGCGACGCCAAAGCAGCAGACGACGCTCGCCGTCGGCGAGCAGCGCATCGCGGTCACGAACCTCGACAAGGAGATGTGGCCGGCGTTCGGCGATCAGCGACCGCTCACGAAGCGCGATCTGATCGCCTACTACGCGCGCATGTCACCGCTGATCATCCACCACCTGCGGGACCGTCCGCTGACGATGACGCGCTACCCGAACGGCGTGGACGGCAAGTTCTTCTACCAGAAGCACGTGGACAACCTGCCCGGCGACTTCGTGCAGACGGTGACCGTGCACTCCGAAAGCGGCGGCGGCGACCAGGAATACGTGCTCGTCAACAACCTACCGACGCTCGTGTGGCTCGGCCAGATGGCGGACCTCGCGCTGCACACCAGCCTCGCGCGCGCCAACCCCGAGCCGGACGGCCATCACCTCTCGACGGACTTCAGCGGCTCGAAGGCGCAGATCCTCACGTCGCTGCTGAACTACCCGGACTTCGTGCTGTTCGACCTCGACCCGTACATCTACTCGGGCAAGGAAGCGAAGGGCGACGAGCCCGAGCTCAACCGCCGCGCGTTCGAGAAGACCAGCGACGTCGCGCGCTGGCTGAAGGAGCTGCTCGACCAGGCCGGGCTGTCGTCGTTCGTGAAGACGTCCGGCGCGACCGGGCTCCACATCTACGTGCCCGTGCTTCGCCAGTACGACTACGACACGATTCGCGGCGTCGCCGAGACGCTCGGCGGCTTCCTGCTCCGTCTCCACGCGAACGACGTGACGATGGAGTGGGCGGTCGACAGGCGCCGCGGCAAGGTCTTCTTCGACGCGAACCAGAACGCGCGCATCAAGAACCTCGCCGGTCCGTACTCGCCGCGGGCGAAGCCCGGCGCGCCGGTGTCGGTGCCGCTGCGCTGGGACGAGCTCGGGAAGATCTACCCGACGGAGTTCACGATCCTCACGGTCGACGAGCGGCTCGCGAAGGTCGGCGACCTGTGGGCGCACATCCTCGACGCGAAGCACGACCTGCGCTCGCTCGTCGAGGCGACGGGCGGCGCGTGATCGGGCGTGCGCTTCCGCGGCTCGCGTTCGGCTCGCTGGCCGCGCTTGCGCTCGGCGCTTGCGGGCACGCACCTCCTGATCGAGTGGCCGGGACACCGTGGGCCTGACGCCCGACAGGCCCGACCGACCGTCCGATTTGCTCGCCTCCCGGAGGTCTGATGACCGAAGCCGCGCATGCTCGACCTGATCGCGACCCGATCATCGTCGTCGACTGCGTCCCGGCGTGGCCTGAGTGGTTCGCGCACGCGGCCGAGGCGATCCGCGGCGCGTGCGGGACGAGGCTCGTCGGGCTCGAGCACATCGGGAGCACTTCAGTGCCCGGACTGGCCGCGAAGCCGATCATCGACGTGATGCCGCTGCTCGCTCGCTTCGCGGACGGCTTCGCCTGCGTCGAGCCGCTCGAGGCGCTCGGCTACATCTCGCGCGGGGAGTTCGGCATCCCCGGCCGTCACTACTTCGTGCGCAACGAGGGGCGTGAGCGGCCGCCCGAGCACGTGCATATGTACGAGCAGGGTGCGGACGAGGCCGTCCGCCACCTGCTGTTGCGCGACTACCTGCGCGCCCACCCCGATCGCGCCGAGGCCTACGGGACGCTCAAGCGCGCGCTCGCCGTCCGCTTCCGCGACGATCGCGTGGCGTACACCGAGGCGAAGTCGGACTTCATCCTCGAGACCGTGGCGCTGGCGCGCCGCGAGGCGGAGACGCGGCGATAGCGGCCGCGACGGCGTCAGTTCCGCTCGTGGTGAGCGCGCTCTTCCGTTCGTGAAACTCACCGCGGACCCTCACCCCCTTCGTCTTCGCTCAGGGCAGGCTCCGCCCCTCTCCCTCTGGGCGAGACCGGGCATTCCGTCGCCCATCGCTCCCGCGCGAGGGAGCGGGGAGCCGATCATCCCGGCTCGCGGGCCGGAGGAGTCAGACCGCGCGCGTGCGGCCCGTGCGTGGGGCAGTGTTGCGCGGTAGCCTCGCGCGACCGCGGCCGTCCGGCTCCCATCTCCCTCGCGCCGACTAGCGACGTTGCGCGGGGCCACCGACGGCAGAGGGAGAGGGGCGGAGCCTGCCCTGAGCGAAGACGAAGGGGGTGAGGGTCCGACACCGGTCGCGGATCACGGCAGTGCAGTGATCACCGCGCCGGTCTCGACCGCCTCGAACGCGCTCCCCGGCACGCTCTTCAGCTGGTTGAGGTCATCATCGTTCCAGCCGGGGTCCGTGGCGCCGCTGATGAACCAGTTCGAACCGTTGTCCGCGAGCAACATCCCGTAGCGCTTGAGCGCGGTGAGGATGACGAGCGCGTCGCCGTGGAACGGCGTGAGGTCGAAGTCGGCGCGGAGGCGAAGCCGGAGGCCCATTGGCGGCACGTCGGGGTCGGTGATGGCGCTGGCGAAGTGCGTGGCGGGGTGGATGAAACCGCGCTGCGTGCGGCTCAGTGTGAAGCGCAGCGCGTGGTGGATCGCGCCGGCGCGCACTTCGTCGATGCGCACGAGGCCGGCGAGGATCGGCAGTCCGGCGGCGTCGGCCGACGTCCAGCCGTCTGGTCGCAGCGCGTTCGAGCGCAGATCGAAGACGGCGCCGGAGCCGGCGTGCCAGCCGCCCGTGGCCGCGTCACGCTGAGCGTCGAACAGCTCGTAGAGGCGACACGCGCCGCGCTGCACGACGAGCACGTGTCGATCCGAGCCCGCCTCGACCGGCGCATCCGGCGGGATCGGGTACGGCCCAGGGTCGCTCTCG
Organism: Dehalococcoidia bacterium; assembly: GCA_040902395.1. Taxonomy (GTDB): domain Bacteria; phylum Chloroflexota; class Dehalococcoidia; order UBA2979; family UBA2979; genus VGNK01. The sequence continues at coordinate 1,866 of JBBDXH010000195.1, read as the reverse complement.
TCGGCGTAGTCGAAGCTGACCGGCACGCCCGGCTGGCCGGCCGGGACGACCACGTAGGGGATGCCGTAGTCGGGGTTCTCGCCGAAGTCCGCATGGAGGAATTGGATGCCGCCGCTGCCCCGGATTGCGGCCGTGTACGCCGCCGAGCGCGGGTGCACGGGATACCCGGAGATGTCGACGGCCCACGGGTTGTCGTCCGGAAACAGGGGGCAGCCGGCGATCTGGCGCGCCGCCGAGACGGGCGCTGCGCACACGACGATCACGATCGTGTTCGGCAGAGCGCCGCCGGGATAGAGCGCCAGGAACGGCGCGTTCACGAAGTCCGGCGCGTCCGGGATGTAGCGGACGAGACTGCCCCCGCTCGCGACCCAGAGCGAGGCCACGTCGCAGCCCGCCTCGAGCGCTGCCGCTCCGAGATCGTCGACGGTGCCACCGCCCCAGACCACACCCGCGAAGCCGCCGCCCGCCGGCAGCGTGCCGGCGATCGCGCCGGGCGCGACGGGCGTCTGCGCGGACGCGATGCGCTCGCCGCCGGCGCCGGCGGCGAGCACCGCCACGACGATCGCCGCGGCCGCCGCGATCGGAGCGAATGACAGCGCGATCGAGGGGCGCATTGGCATGCCTCCGCTGGGGCGCCGGCTATCCGCCGGTCGCATGTTCGGCGCGCATACGTCGGAGGCTGTCCACGAGGCGAAGCGCGATCGCGCACGCGTGCACGTCGTGCACGCGCACCACGTGCACACCCGCGAGGCCGGCGAGCGCGTTGAACGTCATCGTCGCTTCGGTCAGGCCTTCGACCTGCTGGCTGCGCTCGCCGCCGATCAGCTCCGCGAGGAAGTATTTCCGCGACGCCGAGATCAGTACGGGTTGGCCGGTCGCGACGAGATTCGGCAGGTCCTCGTACAGCCGGACGTTGTCGTCGAGCGTCTTGCCGAACTCAAAGCCGGGATCGAGCCATGCCTCGACGCCACGGGCGCGCAGGTCAACCGCGCGCGCGACGAGGAACGCCCGCACGTCGGCGCCGACGTCGTCGTATCGCTGGCTGACCTCGCGGTGATGCTTCGGCTTGCCGCGCATGTGCATCACGATGCCCGGGAGGCCGAACTCCGCCGCGACCGCGACCATCGCGTCGTCCGTGAAGCCGCTCACGTCGTTGAGGATGTGGGCGCCGGCCTCGGCCGCCGCGCGAGCGACGGGCGCCTTCCACGTGTCGACCGACACCGGCAGGCCCGCACCGACGATCGCCTCCACCACGGGCGCGACGCGATCGATCTCCTCCTGCACGCCGAGGTCGCGAGAGCCCGTGAGCGTGGAGTTCGCGCCGACGTCGATGATCTCCGCGCCCTCCCCCGCGAGCGCACGCGCACGGTCGAGCGCCCCTGCGACGCCGACGCGCGAGTGCGCAACCGGCGAGTCGTCGGAGATGTTGAGGATCGCCATGACGGCGGTGTGGTGCGTGCAGTCGATCTCGTGCTCGCCGAGCCGGAGCCGCATGGCGTTCCCCCCTCCCAGCGCTGGTGAGCGCGTGGGATACGCACGCCAGTCTAGGCGCGAGCGCTCCGCTCACGCGTCTGAGGGCGCGTTGCTCGGACGGGGTGAAGGCCCCCCGCGGCGCGCCTCGGAACGGCCCGGTCGGCGGCGCGGTGTGGTCGGGAGCGCTCGGATCTTCAGAGCGCGTCGAGCAGCGCGTGCAGCGCACTCGTCGTGGCAGCGTCGTGGCCGAGCTCGAGCGCAAGCAGTTCGCGCGCGAGCGCGCGGTAGAGCGCGGCGAGCGCCGGCTCGGCCGCGAGCGCGTCGAGGTGACCCGCGACCGTGGCGAGGTCGCCACGGGCCAGCGGGCCCGTGAGTGCCTGCGCGAGCGGGAGC
>JBBDXH010000194.1:4296-15121 GCA_040902395.1 Dehalococcoidia bacterium | reverse complement strand
CAGCAGGTTGAGCGCGCCGCGCGCCATGCGAAACGGCGAGCGGCCGCGCAGCTGCGCCGCCGGGATCACGCGGTACGGGATGCGCGCCTCGACGGCGACGGTGCGCTCCGGTCCGTGCTCGGTCCCGTAGTAGACGAGCTCCGTGTCGAGACGCTCGCGCAGCCGCTCGGCGACCGCAATCGCCGGGTTGGCGTGACCGCCCGGGCCGCCGCCGGCGTGCGCGAACTTCTTCGCGTGCCCGGCGCGCTGGGGCGCGGCGCCGGCGCGCGTAGGGCGCCGCGCACGGGCGCCGCACGCTCTTTCGCATCGAGCTGCGCGTAGCGCGACACGGAGAGCAGCAGCCCGACGGCGAAGAGCGTTGCGATGAGCGACGAGCCGCCGTACGAGACGAGCGGCAGCGGGATGCCGGTGAGCGGGAAAAGCCGGATCACTCCGCCCACGTTGATCAGCATCTGGAAGCCGAGCCACGCCATCACGCCGACCGCGAGCAGCGAGCCGAACGGGTCGGCGGCGCGGCGCACGATCTGCCAGCCGCGCCAGAGCAGCACGACGAACAGCCCGAGCACCACGGTCACGCCGATCAGGCCGAGCTCTTCGCCGACGATCGCCAGCACCCCGTCCGTGTGCGAGCCGGGCACATAGAAGAACTTCTGACGCGACACGCCCAGGCCCAGTCCGCCGATGCCGCCTGAGCCGAATGCCACCAGCAGCTGGATCGTGTGGAACCCGACGCCGGACGGATCGGACTCCGCCGAGGTGAAGGAGAGGATGCGGTCCATGCGGTAGCCGCCGCTGAGGATCAGCACGACGAGCATGAGCAGACCGCTGGCGCCGAGCGCGAGCACGTGGCGGATGCGCGCGCCCGCGACGAAGAAGAGCGTGCCCGTGATCACCGCCACCATCACGGCGGTGCCGAGGTCGGGCTCCAGCATGATCAGCGCGCCGACGATCCCGACCATGCTCACGAACGGGAAGACGCCGAGCGAGAAGTCCTTGACGACTGCGCCCTTCGCCGCGAGCCACGCGGACATGTAGACGAGCACCGCGAGCTTCGCGAATTCGCTCGGCTGCACGCCGGGCAGCGTGCCGAACTGAATCCAGCGCCGGGCGCCGTTCGCTTCCATGCCGATCCCCGGCACGAGCACGGCCGCGAGCCCGATCAACGCGGCGAGCATGAGCAGCGGGCTGATCGCGCGCAGGTGGTGGTAGTCGAGGTTCATCGCGATCACGAGCCCGGCCGCGCCGGCGACGGCGAACAGCGCCTGGCGCTTGATGAAGTAGTTCGCGTCGGCGAACTGGGCGTATCCCAGCGCGTACGAGGACGAGTAGACGAAGACGAGCCCGAGCACGACGAGCATCGCGACCACGGAGAGCAAGGCGTAGTCCGGCGCGTGCCGGACCGCGCGCGGCGGCGCGGCGGCGGCGCGCGCCATCAGCGGCGCTCCAGTGCGGCGACGGCGTCCCGGAATGCCTGCCCGCGCGCCTCGAAGTTGCGGAACGCGTCGAACGAAGTGCCGGCCGGGGCGAACAGCACGACGTCGCCATCGCGCGCAGCGTCCGCGGCCGCGCGCACGGCCTCGGCCACGGTGCCGACCTCCAGCACGGCCGGCGTGCCGCCCGCGGCGCGCGCACGCACGGCGTCCGCGAAGAGCGGCCCGTGCTCACCGAACGTGATCACCGCGCGACAGCGGCGCGCCGCTTCCGCGGCGAGCGCGCCCAGCGGCAGGTCCTTGTGCCGTCCCCCGAGCAGCAGCACGAGCGGGCCCTCGTAGGAGCGCATGCCCGCCAGCGTGCGTTCCGGCGTGGTCGCGATCGAGTCGTTGACATAGGTCACGCCAGCGACCGTGGCCACGTGCTCCAGGCGGTGGGGCACGCCGCGGAAGCCGCGCACGCCGGCGGCGATCGCGGCCTCGGCGATCGCGAGCTCGCCGGCCACTGCGACGGCGGAGAGCACGTTCTCGACGTTGTGGTCGCCACGCAGCGGGATCTCGTCCCGCCGCAGCAGCGCGCGCTCCTCACCGTGACGGCGGGCGACGACGGCGTCGCCGCGGAGCAGCGCTCCGTCGCCTGGAATGTCGCGCAGGCGTGCGGTGCCGAGCACCCGGCCGGGCGCCTGCGCGGCAAAGCCGGCGCAGACCTCGTCGTCCAGGTTGAACACGGCGGTGTCGTCCGCCCCCTGGAAGGCGAAGATGCGGCGCTTCAGCCCGACGTACTCATCCCATGAGAACCGGTCGAGGTGATTGGGCGTCACGTTCGTCACGCACGCCAGGTGTGGGCTGCGGTCGACCGACGCGAGCTGCGTGTGTGACAGCTCGATCACGACGCGCGTGTCCGGGCGCACGAGCGGCAGCAGTGAGAGCAGTCCCACGCCGATGTTGCCGCCCACCACGTGGTCGACGCCGGCAGCGTCGAGCATCGCGCCCACCAGCGCGGTGGTCGTGGTCTTGCCGGCCGAGCCGGTGATGCCGCTGACCGGCGCGGGACAGCGCTCGAGGAAGAGCTGCGTCATCGACGACACGGGGACGCCGGCCTCGCGCGCGGCGCGCAGCGCGGGCAGCTCGGCAGGCACGCCCTGGGAGGCGAACACGTAGTCAGCCGCGACGGCGTCCGCGACGCGGTTGGCGCCGAGCGAGAGCGTGACCGCGCCGCGCTCGATGACCTCGGCGATGGCCGCAAGCTGGTCACCCAGCTGCTCCCGCGGGCGGGCATCGGAGACGGTGACGGTCGCGCCCTCGGACGCGAGATGGCAGACGAGGTCGATTCCCTCGATGCCGAGTCCGACGACGGTCACACGCGCCCCCCGTAGATTCGGTATAGGCGTCATAGCGGATGAGCCAATATTGTCAACACCCTATCACACCGATAAAGCCAGTGCGATTCCGACCATCGCGCCTGCAAAACCGACGATCCACAGCCGCATCACGACCTGTGGCTCGCTCCACCCGAGCAATTCGAAATGGTGGTGCAGCGGGGTCTTGCGGAAGAGCCGGCGGCCACCGGTGGTCTGGAAGTACGCGATCTGAATCACGTCCGAGAGGGCCTCTCCGACGAAGACGACGCCGACGACGGGCAGCAGCAGCCAGTGACCGGTCATGAGTGCGACAGTGGCGAGGAGCGCCCCCAGCGGCAGCGCGCCGGTGTCGCCCATGAAGACCTGGGCGGGGTGGGCGTTGTACCAGAGGAAGCCGAGCAGGGCGCCGACCACCGTGAAAGAGAAAGTCGCGAGGTAGGCCTGGCCCTGTGCAAACGCGATCACGGCGTACGCCGCGAAGGCGATCGCGGCCGTGCCCCCGAGCAGGCCGTCGAGCCCGTCCGTGATCGAGACCGCGCTCGTGGTCGCGAACACAGTGACGATCGCGATCGCGATGTAGATCAGTCCGAGGTCGTGCTGTCCGGCCCACGGGATGTTCACGCTGTGCGCGTCGAGTCCCGCGTAGAGCACGATCGCGACGCCCACGGAGAGAGCGGCGATCATCGCGAACTTCAGCCGCCAGGTGAGGCCGACGCGGCCGAGCCGCGAGACCAGCGTGCCACGGTCGTCCCACATGCCGATCGCCATCGTGATCAGCAGCACGCTCAGCGGGAGCAGCATCGAGCGACGGCCGATGAGGTTCGTGGGGATCGTGACGAGCGCGACGGTGCCGAAGATGAAGAGCCCGCCCATGGTCGGCGTGCCGGTCTTCACCAGGTGCGTCGACGGCGCGTCCTCGGAGATCGCCTTACCCAGCTTGCGCGCGCGCAACGCGGCCACGACCGGGCGACCGACGAGCAGCGAGACGAGGAACGCGCAGCCGCCGACGAGCAGTGCGTAGATCACGACGACGGCTCCCGTCCGCGCGTCAGCTCCGCCACTACCGTCTCGAGCGCGAGCGCGTGCGAGCCCTTGACGAGCACCACGTCGCCCGATCGCATCGCGGCCGCGAGCGCGGCCGCCGCGCTCGCCGGGTGGTCATGGTGCTCGACGGCGTCGAGCCCGGCCTCGGCGGCCGCGCGCGCAATCACGGCTGCGTCCTCGCCGACGGTGAAGAGCAGGTCGAGCACCTGGGCGGCGCGGCGGCCGATCGCCTCGTGCTGCGGGACGCGTTCGTGGCCGAGCTCCCGCATGTCGCCCAGCAGCGCGAGCCTCCGCCCCGGCATCTCGTGCAACAGCGCGAGCGCCGCGCGCATGGACGCCGGGTTCGCGTTGTACGTGTCGTCGATCAGCGTCACGCCGTCGCGCAGCCGCACGATGCGCAGGCGCGTCGGGACGGCGAGCGACTCGATGGCGTCGGCGACGGTGTCGAACTCGAGGCCGTCGGCGAACGCCGCGGCCGCCGCGGCGAGCACGTTGCTCACGAGGTGCGCGCCGGGCAGCGGCACCTGCAGCCGGCGCGAGCGGCCGAGCGCGCGCAGCGTGAACGCGAAGCCGCTCGCGCCGTGGCTCGCGACGTCCGCGCCGGCCACGTCGAGGTTGGCGTTGCCGTCGGCGCCCGTCCCGAAGAACCAGCTGCGCGCCGCGGTGTAATCGGCCATCCCGCGCACGGCCGGGTCGTCGGCATTGAGCACGGCGTGGCCGTCGGCAGGCAGCGCCTCGACCAGCTCGCGCTTCGCCTGGACGATGGCCTCCATCGTGCCGGCGCGCTCGAGGTGGACGGGGCCGACGTTGAGCACGACGCCGATGCGCGGACGCGTCCAGCGGCAGAGCAGCGCGATCTCGCCCGTGGTGTACATGCCCATCTCGATCACCGCACGCTCGGTCTCCGGACGCAGTTCGAGCAGGCAGAGCGGCACGCCGATCTCGTTGTTGTAGTTGAGCGGTGTCGCCTGGACGCGACGCCGCGTCGCGAGCAGGTGCGCGGCGATCAGCTTGGTCGTGGTCTTGCCCACGTTGCCCGTGATGCCCACGACCGTCACGCCCGGCAGCGCGTCGCGCCACGCCACCGCGACGCGCTGGAGCGCGATCAGCGGATCGGCCACCGCGAAGCACGCGGCGTCCTCGGCCGCGATCACACGCCGCGCGAGCAGGCAGCCCGGCGCGCCGGCCGACACGGCCGCGCCGGCGAAGTCGTGGCCGTCGTGGCGCTCGCCCGGGAGGGCGACGAAGAGGTCGCCCGGTCCGGCGAGGCGGGAGTCGATGCCGTGGCGCGCGATCAGCGCGTCGCCGAGCGCGGCGGCCACGAACGCGGCGTCGAGCGTGGGCGGGGCGGTGGTCATGGTGCGGTGACCACCGCGGGCGACGGCTTCGTGGGGGCGACGTTGAGGTAGTGCATCAGGTCGAGCGCGACCCTGGCGAAGACCGGGGCGGCCACCTCGCCACCCAGGTTCAGTCCGCCGCTCGGTTGATCGACCTTCACGAGGATGGAGATCGCGGGCGACTCGTACGGAACGAGCCCGGCGAACGACGCGATCGTCGTGTCGAGGTCGTACCCGGTCGGGATCGACACGAGCGTCGTTCCGGTCTTCCCCGCCACGCTGTACCCGGGGACGCGCGCCCCATGGTGCGGCACGCCCTGCACGACGTCGCGCATGAGCGCGAGCATCGTCTTCGCGGTCGCGGGGGATACCGCCTGGCGTACTGCGACCGGCTGGAACACGCGCACCTGATCGCCGGTCACGATCTTCGAGACGATGTACGGGCGCATCAGCACACCGTCGGTGGCGAAGCTGTTGATGGCCGTGAGCACCTGCAACGGCGTCGCCGCGAGGCCCTGGCCGTACGCGTTCGTCGCGAGGTCCACGGGGTACCAGTTCGGGTCATCGGGCGTGCGCATCAGGCCCTCGGCCTCGCCGGCGAGGCCGACGTGAGTCGACTCGCCGATGCCGAAGCGCCGCAGGTAGGCGTAGAACGCGGCGGCGCCGAGCTCCTCCGAGAGCCATACTGCGCCGGTGTTCAGCGACTTCTGGAGGTACGTGCGCACGTCCACCACCCCGTGCCCCACCAGGTCCCAGTTGCGGATCGTGTAATTGCCGACGTCGACCGCGCCGGTGTCCTCGTACGTGCTGTCCGGCGTGACCTTACCGAGGTCGAGGGCGGCCGCGGTCGTCAGCGTCTTGAGCACGGAGCCCGGCTCGTACAGGTCGGTCACCACGCGGTTGCGCACGAGGTCGAGCAGGTCCGAGCTGTTCAGATCGATGTCCGAGAGACTGACCGTCGGCCGCGAGGCCATCGCCAGGATCGCGCCGGTCTTCGGGTCCATCACGAGGATCGAGCCGCTCGGCGCCTTGAACTGCTGCAGGGCCTCGTCGAGGCGCGCTTCGACGATCGCCTGCATGAAGCGATCGATCGTGAGCTGGACCTCGCCGCCGGACGCCGGCGAGCGCTCGCTGCGGGGGCCGAAGGCGATCGGGCGGCCGAGCGGGTCTCGCTCGGTCGAGATCCAGCCGGGCTTGCCGCGAAGCACGTTGTCGTAGTCCGCCTCGATGCCCCACAGGCCCTCATGATCGCGACCCACGTAGCCAACGAGCTGGCCCGCGATGTCGCCTTCCGGGTAGACGCGCACGGAGGACGGCACGAGGTGCACGCCCCAGAGGTCCGCCGCGCGGATGCGTTCACCACGTGCGTAGTCGACGTCGCGGCGCACGATCGCGTCCCCGTTGTCCTGCTCGGCGCCGGTGCTCATCAGCGACTCGACGCTCTCGTCGAGCATCCGCGCGAGCGCGGTCGCGGCTCCGAACGCCTTCGCGCGGTCTCGCCAGAGGTAGCGATCGACATAGACGTCGACGGTGTCGACGGAGGTCGCGAGCGGGTAGCCCGTGGCGTCGAGGATCGCACCGCGCGGCGCCGGTACGTCGACGGCGCCGACGCGCGTGCGTGTTGCCTGGAGGAGGTAGTCGTTGTGATCGAGCACCTGGACCTGGACGAGGCGCACGCCGAGCGCGACGAGCACGAGCGCGGTCAGGCCGATCACCACGCGGTGACGCCAGGTCAGGTGATCCGGTCGCGATGGGCTCATCGGCTCACCTCCCGTCGCACCGCGGGCCCTCGGCTGGCGTGGCGCGTCACGCGTGCTCCCGGTCAGCTGAACCCGGGGAGCATGCCGAGCAGCCGCTCGAGCCAGCCCGGCTGGACGAGCGCGGTCGGCGCGGTGGGCGTCACGTAGCGGCGCGGCAGCGGCACGACCGGCGGGGCGGCTACGTCCACGGAGACGGTGATCGTCTCGTCGGGCCGCACCATGCCCAATCGGCCAACGGCTTCGCTGTGGACGCGCTCGAGGTTGGAACGCATGGCCACCTGCGCCTCGAGCTGCGCGACGGCGGCCGAGAGGGCGGTCCGTTCGCGCTCGAGTGCGCGGATCTCGTAGCCGACGCCTGCGACCTGGCTGGACTGGAGCACCTGGAAGGTGCCGAGCGCGCCGACCGCCAGCAGCGCGAGCGCGACCATGAGCGTGCGCGAGGCGCGACCCATCGACCGGCGGACGCCGAGGCCGGGCGCGTCGGGCAGGGCGCGCGGCCGTGGGGCAGCCGGCTGAAGGGTGGCCATCACGCTGCCTGCCGCTCGACAATCATCTCGGCTGCGCGCAGACGTGCGGAGCGAGCGCGCGGATTGCGCGCTTCCTCCTCGGCGCTCGGGCGGAGCGCGTTGTGATGCACGGCGCGGAGCGTCGCGCGGTGGGCACACGTGCAGACGGGCTGGCGCGGCGGACAGATGCAGTTCCGCTCGTGGAGGCGGATGAACTGCTTGACCACGCGATCCTCGAGCGAGTGGAACGCAATCACGACCAGCCGTGCGCCGGCGCCATCGAGCAGGCCGTGGGCGGCCGTCAACGCGGTTTCCAGGTGCTTGAGCTCCTGGTTCACCGCGATGCGCAGAGCCTGGAACGTGCGAGTGGCGGGGTGAATCCTCGCACGTCCCCGGCCCCGTCCCACGGCCTGCTCGATGGCACCGACCAGCTCCCCGGTGGTCGCGATCGGCCGGCGTTGCACGATTGCGCGCGCAATCGCGCGGCTACGCCGCTCCTCGCCGTACTCCCAGATCAACGCGGCGAGCGTCTGCTCGTCGCTCTCGTTCACGATCGCCGCCGCGGTGACCTCACCCTCGCGGTCCATGCGCATGTCGAGCGGCTCGTCGCGCTGGAACGTGAAGCCGCGCCCCGGTTGATCGAGCTGGAGCGACGAGACGCCGAGGTCGAGCAGCACCCCGTCGACGGGCACGAACGCGTGCTCCTCGCAGATTCGCCCCATCTCGGAGAAGTTCCCCTTCGCGAGCACCACTGCGTCACCGTAAAGCGTCAACCGCTGACGTGCTATAGCGATTGCGCTGGAGTCCTGATCGATGCCGAGCAGCCGGCCGGCGGGCTGCGCGGCTTCGAGGATCGCCGCGGCGTGTCCGCCCAGCCCCACCGTCGCATCGACATAACGACCGCCGGGATGCACGGCGAGGTCCGCGAGCACCTCGCGCACCATCACTGGTTCATGTGCCGGGCGATACGCCGCGGTCATACGTGCTCGTCCTGTTCGGCGTCCTCTGCCGCGACGCGCTCGAGCTCGACCGCCCACGCATCGGGGCTCCAGATCTCGACATAGTCCCCGCAACCGACGACCACCGCGCGGCCGTCCAGCGCGCCGTCCTGGCGCAGCGGAGGTGGGAGCAGGACGCGGCCCTGGCGATCGAGGTCGACGGTGTAGGCGCCGTGGAGGAACCCGCGGCGGACACGCCGGCCCCCGATTCGCCGGTTGCTCTGGCCCTCTTCCGAGCCGAGCCGGCGCTGGACTTCCTGCTCAAACCCGTCCTGCGTATAGAGCTCCACGCAGCCATCGGGCCCGGCGCGGAGCACACCCCCATCGACGAACGCGTGACGGTAGCGGGCGGGGATTGCTACGCGCCCGCGTTCGTCGACGGAGTGCTCGAAGGTGCCGAAGAAGTACATCGGCCCTGGCCCCCTCGAGCGCGGGGAAGAGGGTCCAACACCCATTTCTCCCCACAACGCCCCATGACGCTACCATCCACCCCATCGCTTGCCAATAGAACGGATGTACGAAGTTCGGACGAGCGTCCTTCGCGGTCGCCGTCGTGAGCGTGGCCGCGCCACGACCGCTCGAGCGGCGCGGGGTAGCATCTCCGTCGGAGGACGCGCCATGCCGCACCCCGCAGCCGTACTCACCGTCAGCGACCTCGGCTCGCGTGGTGAGCGCGTGGACACGGCCGGCCCGGCGGTGGTGGCGCTGCTCGAGGCTGCGGGCTTCGCGGTGGTGGCGACCGGGATCCTCCCGGATGAGCCAGACCGGATTGCGGAGTGGCTGCGCGACCGCGTAGCCGAGGACGTCGCGCTCGCAATCACCGCCGGCGGAACGGGGCTCTCGCCGCGCGATCGCACCCCGGAGGCGACCGCCGGGGTGCTCGACTACCGCGTGGAGGGCATGGAGCAGGCGATGCGCGCGGCCGGGCTCGCCTCCACGCCGATGGCGATGCTCTCGCGCGGGCTCGTCGGCGTGCGCGGGCGCACGCTGATCGTCAACTTGCCGGGCTCGGAGCGCGGCGCCCGCGAGAACCTCACGACCGTGCTGCCGGTACTGGACCACGCGTGCTCATCGCTGCGCGACGCCTCGCGGGAGGTGCGCGCCACGCACGACCGGCTCGCTGAGTGACCGACGGCGCGGCCACAGACGCGCGCACGCCGGCGCCCGCTGGCCCTCTGCGCTTCGACGTGCTGACGCTGTTCCCCGGGATGTTCTCCGGGCCGCTGGACGAGTCGATTCTCAAGCGCGCGCGCGACGCCGGGCTGATCGACATTCGCCTCCACGACCTGCGGTCGTGGGCGACAGACCGGCACCGCACGGTGGACGACTATCCCTTTGGCGGGGGCGCCGGCATGGTCATGAAGCCCGAACCGCTGTTCGCGGCGATCGAGGCGATCCAGGCCCAGGCCGAACCCGCCGCCACGGTCGTGCTGCTCACACCCCAGGGTCGCCGGCTCGATCGCGCGCTCGTCGCCGAGCTCGCGGCGCGACCGCGGTTGCTGCTCGTGTGCGGCCGCTACGAGGGCGTCGACGAGCGCGTGCGCGCGCACGCGATCGACCTCGAGGTGAGCATCGGGGACGTCGTGCTATCGGGCGGCGAGCTGCCGGCGATGCTGGTGATCGACGCGACCGCGCGCTGCCTTCCGGGCGTGCTCGGGAGCGAGGGCTCGCTCCAGGAGGAGTCGTTCGAAGGGGGACTGCTCGAGTACCCCCAGTACACGCGGCCGGCCGAGTATCGCGGCTGGTCCGTGCCGGAGATCCTGCTGTCGGGCGACCACGGGAAGGTCGCGGCCTGGCGCCGGCGCGAGCGGCTGCTGCGCACGCTCGCGCGCCGGCCGGACCTGCTCGCGGATGCGAATCTGACCGCCGCCGAGCGCGAGTGGCTCGCCGTCGCGAGACTCGACGCAGGCGACGAGCGCGCTCTAGACTGACCCCACTCCACCCGTTCCGCGCGAGCCGGGGATCCTCATGAGCATCGATCTGCGCGAACTTGCCCAGCCGGCGAACCCGGAGCTTCCCGACTTCGGTCCCGGCGACACCATCCGGGTGCTCGTCCGCGTCGTCGAGGGCGACCGTGAGCGGCTCCAGCCGTTCGAGGGCGTGGTGATCCGCGTGAAGAACGGGCCCGCGGGGAACTTCACCGTGCGCCGCATTGCCTCGGGCGTGGGGGTCGAGCGGACATTCCCGTTCAACAGCCCGCGTGTCGAACAGGTGGAAGTCACCCGTCGCGGCCGCGTGCGCCGCGCGCGCCTCTACTACCTCCGCGGCCTGACCGGGCGCGCCGCGCGCGTCAAGGAAGCCCGCCGCACGTAGCGGCGGCCCGTGGGCAGGCTGGACAGCCTGCGCGGCCCGATCCTCTCTTCGAGCCCGTATCGCAGTTCGCGCGCGG
>JBBDXH010000194.1:0-4286 GCA_040902395.1 Dehalococcoidia bacterium | reverse complement strand
GCTCACCGTCCCCACAACTGTGGACTGCGCACCCACGGTGCTGTCGGATGAGTACGCTCGCGCGCGACACCGCGCTCACCGTCCCCACAACTGTGGACTGCGCACCCACGGTGCTGTCGGAGCTCGACCGATCGAGCAGCCACGATTGTGGGGCAGGCATCTTGCCTGCCGTACGGCGCGCCCTCAGCGCGCCGGCGAGCGATCGCGCTTCGCCGAGGTCTCCAACCCGATCCGTATGATCGTCGCATGACGACGGTGCGCGCGTCCGCGCGCGTGAAGTACGTGAAGGTCGCCGTGAACTCCGGGCGGCCGACGTTTATGACCTTCTCATACGCGGTGCCGCTCGGGCGCGCGGTCGTCACGGGCGATGTCGTACACGTGCCGTTCGGGCAGCGCACGCTCCAGGGCGTCGTGGTCGACGGGCCCATCGACATGCCCGGCTACGACCCGGACGCCGTGCGACCGCTCGACCCGCCGGTCCGGGACGCACCCCTGATCTCGCCCGAGCGCATGCGGCTTGCCGCGTGGCTGCGCGCCTACTACCTCGCCCCGCCGTGGGAGGCGCACGCACTCTTCCTCCCGCCCGGCGCCGGCGAACAGTCGCGCTCCGCGCTCGTCCGCGGCGCGGTCGAGGGCGAGCCATCGGCGTTGTCCGCACACCAGCGGGCGATCTTCGATGCACTCGACGACGAAGAGCCGCGCGACCTCGACGAGCTGAAGCGCGATCTGCGCGGGGTCGTGCCCGCCCGCAACTTCGACGATGCCGTGACCGCGCTCGTGCGCCGCAGGCTCGCCGAGCGGCGCTACGCGCTCGGCCGGCCGCGCGGGCGTGCCCGCGTGGCGGAGGTCGCTCGGCTCGCGGGCCGGCGGCCGTCGCACCGCGCGCGCGCGCTCCGCGCGCTCGTCGCCGCCCACGGCGGGCCGCTGCCGCTCGTCGACGTGGTTCGCGCTGCGCGCGCAGCGGACGCGGTGGAGACGCTGATCGCCGCGGGGGACCTTGCCCGCGAGGACGACACCGTGCGACTCGTGCTCGACGAGGCGGCGGCCGCGCAGCGGCTGCGCGAGCTTTCGCGCAGCCGGGCCGATCACGCGGCCGTGGCCCTGCTCCAGCAGCTCGTTGCGCTGGCGGTCGACGGCGCGGACGAGGGGGTGCCCGTCCGCGCACTGAGCGAGGCGCATGGCGCCGCCGCGCGCACGGCGGTGACGCGGCTCGCGGAGGCGGGGTTGATCCGCGTGGACGAGGTGCTCGACCGCCGCGATCCCCTGCGCGACCTGCGGGTCGTGCGCCGGCCGCCGGTGGAGTTGATCGGCGATCAGCGCATCGCCTCCGCGGCGATCCGGGCGGCGATCGATCGCGGCGACGGCACCGGCATCGTGCTGCGTGGGGTGACGGGCAGCGGGAAGACCGAGGTCTACCTCGACACGCTCAGGCACACCGTCGATGCCGGCCGGCGCGGGATCGTGCTCGTGCCCGAGATCGCGCTGACCCCGCAGACGGTGCGGCGGTTCGCCGAGCGCTTCCCGGGGCGCGTCGGCGTGCTCCACTCCGGCCTGAGCCTGGGCGAGGCGTTCGACGAGTGGCATGAGATCGCTGGCGGCGCGTACGACGTGGTGATCGGCTCCCGCTCGGCGATCTTCGCGCCGCAGCCCGACCTCGGCCTGATCGTGATCGACGAAGCGCACGAGTGGACGTACAAGCAGCACGACCCCGCTCCGCGCTACGACGCGCGCGCGGTCGCGGCCGAGCTCGGACGCCAGTCGGGCGCGGCCGTCGTCTACGGATCGGCCACGCCCGACGTCGAGCGCTGGTACGCCGCGGATGCCGGAGACCTCGAGCGCTTCGACCTCCCACAGCGCCTGCGACCCGTCGCTCAGACCGACGGCACGGTGCGGCTGTGGCCACGCGACGACCTCCCGCCCGTCACCGTCGTCGACATGAGAGGCTCGCGCTCGCTGTTCTCGCCCGAGCTCGTCGACGCGCTCGGCGAGGTCATCGACCGCGAGGAGCAGGCGATCCTGTTCCTCAATCGCCGTGGGCTCGCCGGGTACCTGCTCTGCCCGAGCGGTCACTCGCCCGTATGCCCGTCGTGTGATGTCTCGCTCGCGCTGCACGCGCCCAACCGGCTCGTCTGCCACCAGTGCGGCCGATCGAAGCGCCTGCCGCCGCGCTGCGACCAGCGCGCGTGCGACCTGCCGCTGCGGCAGGTCCGCGCCGGCACCGAGCGGGTGGTGCAGGAGGTGCTCCGCCACTTCCCGACCGCGCGCGTCGAACGCTGGGACCGCGACACGGCACGCACGGCGGCCGACCATGAGCGCATCCTCAATCGCGTCATGCGCCACGAGGCCGACGTGCTGGTGGGGACGCAAATGGTCGCGAAGGGCCTCGATCTGCCGCTGGTCACGCTCGTCGGCGTGGTGCTCGCCGACTACACGCTGCGCGAGGGTGACTTCCGCGCCGGCGAGCGCACGTTCCAGCTGCTCGTCCAGGTTGCCGGCCGTGCCGGCCGCGCGGAGCGGAACGGGCGCGTGATCATCCAGACCATGCAACCCGAGGACGCCGCAGTCGTGGCCGCGGCCACGCACGACGTCGACGCGTTCTACGAGACGGAGCTCGCCTGGCGTGCCGATCACGGGTATCCGCCGTTCAGCCGCATGGTGCGGCTGCTCTTCAGCCACTCCAACGCGATGTTCGCGGTCGAAGAGGCGCGGCGGGTCGCGGACGAGCTCCGCACGCGTGCGGTCGGCCTGCCGAGCGTGACGGTGGACGGCCCGCTGCCGCCCCAGGTCGCCCGCGTGCGCGGCCGCTACCGCTGGGCGATCCTGCTGCGCGGCGACGACCCCGCGTCAGTGATCGACGTCGAAGCGCTGGCCCCCGGCTGGGTCGTCGACGTCGATCCGCTCGTCGTGACCTGACGCGCCGCGCCGTGCGCACACTGCTAGGCTCGCGCCCATTCTGTTCCGGGGAGCGCCAGCGGGGAGTGCCAGCATGGGCATCGACTTCGAGACGCGCGAGCACATCGCGTACATCACGATCAACAACCCGGACCGCGCGAACGCGCTCGATCGGCGGACGTCGAACGAGCTCTCGGAGGCGTGGACGCGGGTCTGGGAGGACCGCGACATCCGCGTCGCGATCCTCACGGGCGTCGGGGAGCGCCACTTCTGCGCGGGGCACAATCTCGCACCGCGCCCCGACGTCACGCCCGAGCAGTCGGAGTTCCTGCGCACGCGTCGCGTGTTCTGGCCGCCGGCCGGCACGGTCAATGGCACGGCGATCGGCGTCGACGGGCACATGGGCGATCACTATCCGCAGATCTGGAAGCCGGTGATCGCGGCGGTGAACGGCTGGGCGGCCGGGGCCGGCCTCTACGTCGCGCTCGCATCCACGGACATCCGGCTCGCCTGCGCCGAGCACGCCCGCTTCAAGTTCGCGCTGCTCTCACAGGGCTGGGTCGGCGCGGGGCCGGGCGCCACGCTGCTCGCACGCCAGCTGCGCTACGTGGACGCCATGCGCATGCTGCTCACGGATGAGCCCGTGGACGCCGCCGAGGCGCTGCGCATCGGATTGATCAACGAGGTCGTTCCGCACGACGACCTGCTGACCCGCGCCGAGACCATCGCGCGCCAGATCGTGCAGCTGCCGCCGGTCGCGGTGCGCATGATGAAGGAGTTCGTCGTGCGTTACGGCGATGCGCCCTTCGATCAGGCGTGGGGCGTGCAGCACCTCATGAACACGATGCTGATCCACATGACGATGGATGGCGAAGAAGGCCGGCGGGCCTTCAACGAGAAGCGACCCCCGGAATTCACGGGCCAGCTCCGGCGTCACGGCGAGCCGTTCCCGGAACCCTCCCCCGAGGAGTGGGCGCGACTGGACGAGATCCGCTCCGCCGACGACTACTAACGTGCCGTCTGTTCGCCCAGCGCGCCCGCGGCGCGCAGCCGCGCGAGCTCGTCGTCACTCAGCCCGGCGATCGTGCGCAGCACGAGCTCCGAGTGCTCGCCGAGCGCGGGGGCCGCGCGCGGCGTGATCATGGAGTCGTCGCCCCAGCGCCAGGGCAGCGCAGGCAGCCAGCGCTCGGTGCCGTCCCGCTCGACCACCGTGCGGTAGAAGCGGCGCTCCCAGAGGTGTGCGTCCGCGAACAGGTCCGTGGTGCTGTAGGTCGCCGATGCGGGCACGCCCGCAGCGTGGAGTTCGTCCATCGCGGCGATCGCGTCGCGCCCGGCGGCCCAGTCGCGGAGCGCGGCGTCGATCTCGCCGCGCCGGGCGCGCCGCTCGGCCGCGC
>JBBDXH010000193.1:0-2177 GCA_040902395.1 Dehalococcoidia bacterium | reverse complement strand
GGTCGCGGCGCGCGGCGCGGCGGAGGCGTGGTACCGGCCGCGCGCGGAACGGCTACTCGCAGCGCGCGCCGCCCGCTGGGCGACGCGCCTGGGGTGGGCGCCGCGCCGGGTGATCGTGAAGGCGCAACGCCGCCGCTGGGGCAGCTGTGCGCGCGACGGAACGATCCGCCTCAACTGGCGACTCGTCATGGCCGAGCCGGCGCTGATCGACTACGTGATCGTGCACGAGCTCGCGCACCTCGAGGTGCGCCATCACGGCCCCGAGTTCTGGGCTCGAGTGCGCTCGGTGCTGCCCGGCTGTGAGGTCCAGCGGCGGCGACTCAGAGCGGTCGGCGGGACCTTCGATCGCTAGACGCCGCTCTGAGCCGGTCCGCCGGCGCGCTCCCACGGGACATGGGCGGGCGCCGTCTCGCTCGCTTCGCTACACCCGCCGCATCACGTGCAGCAGGCACTCGTTGCGGTCCAGAGGGTTGTGTTCCGTCCGCGGGCGGATCGGGATCGCCCAGCGGACCGGCTCGTAGCGTTCGAAGGCGCACTCCATCAGGCCCGCACCGCGAGGGACCGCCGGCAACTGTCGAGCAGGCCGGCCGCGCCTAGCCGGTCGCGACGCTCCCCGTCGCGATCAGGACGACCGTCTCGTCGGGCTTCTGGAGCCAGGCGAAGACGCCGGTACGCCCGGGGTCGTCGGCGAGCGGGCCGGTGGTGACGCCGTTCGCGATCACGGTGTCGCCGGGCCAGGTGATGTTCGTGAATTTCACGTCCAGGCGGCCGCTCGTCCACCACGGCAACCCGAAATGGCGTTCGAGCAGGTGGGCGACATAAGACATCGTCATCCAGCCGCCGACGACCACGTCGCGGAAGCCGAGGTCGTTCGAGGCCGCGACGTCGGTGTGGTAGCTGCGGCTGCCGTGGAAGAACGCTCCGCACATCTCGAGCGTGATTCGACGTTCGAACGGCGTCATCCGATCGCCCGCCGGCACCTCGAACTTGCGCGCGCCCTCCTTCGCGTTCGGGTCGCGCAGCGCGACCGCGCCGGTGCTCTGTTCGAGCAGGTAGCTCTGGTGATGGTGTGCGCGCACCACCGGCACGCCTGCCGGCGAGCGGTACGTCAGCTCGGTGTTGACGACCGTGCGGTCGCGTCGGGGGTAGACGTCCACGATCCGGGCGTTCACCGCGTACTCCACGTTCCGCTCGAGCGGAGCGGTCAACTCCCATTCCTGTCGCATCCAGAGGTTGCCGAACCCGTTCGCGAAGCCGCTCTCGCCGACGTAGGCCGAGTCCGGTCGGTCGAGGATCGTGGTTGGCACCGCGGGGAGCCCGCTTCCCGACTCCGGCGGTGCGAGTGCGAGCCCCTCGTGGTAGTCGCGCAGCTTGGCGTCGTCGATGACGACCGTACGCGGCGTCATTTCCCGGCCGATGCGGTCCGTGGCTTCCGGCGGAAGCGCGCGCGTGTGCTGTTCGACCATGATCGTCACCTTTCCGGAGGCACTGTGTCCGCCCGCCTCGTCGCAATCACGAGCGTCGTGCGCTGCGCCTGTCATACTGCACCGCGCCGCGCGGTGCACCCCCCATGCGCGAGCGCGAACGAGAGGACAGCCAGATGCGAGCCGTCGTCGCGCGCGGACGCGTGCTGACCGTCGAAGCGGTGCCGGAGCCGGAGCCCGGTCCGGGCGAGGTGCTCGTGCGCGTGCTCGCGTGCGGGATCTGCGGCTCCGATCTGCATGCGGTGCAGTACGCCGGCGACGGCGCGACGCCCGGGGTCGGTCCGCTCGCGGGCGCGAACGCGGGGCGCCCGGTGATCATGGGCCACGAGTTCTGCGCCGAGATCGTGGGCTTCGGGCCGGATACGGCCCGCACGCTGCCGGTCGGGCAGCGGGTGACGTCGCAGCCGGTGCTCATGCGCGCCGGCCGTCCCGTGTCGCTCGCCTACGGGGGCGAGCTGCCGGGCGGGTACGCGGAGTACATGGTGCTGAGCGAGTCCATGCTCGTGTCGGTGCCGGCGCACGTTGCCACCGAACACGCGGCGCTCACGGAGCCGCTCGCGGTAGGCGCGCACGCCGTCGCGCGCTCCTCCGTGCGCGACGACGATCTGCCGCTCGTGATCGGCTGCGGGCCGGTCGGGCTCGCGGTGATCGCCGCGCTGCGGCTGCGCGGCCACGATCGCATCGTGGCCGCCG
>JBBDXH010000192.1:0-15289 GCA_040902395.1 Dehalococcoidia bacterium | reverse complement strand
CGCCCTCCTCCAGAAGTACGGCGTGGACTACGTCGACCGCTCGGTCTCGATGCACGAGGCGGCGGCGCGCGCCGTCGCGAAAATGGGGCGCGCGTAGCGCGCGACTGGCAAGCGGCGGCTGACAAGCCGCCGACGCGAGCGCGGCCGACAGGCCGCCGTGCACTCAAGCGAACGTGGGGCCGTCGACGGCTCATGCCGACGACAGGCCGAAACTGGCGACACGCCGCCGCCCTTCGACGAGCTCAGGATGAGCGGATGTCACGGGCGGGCGCTGGAATCGACGCCGAGGGACTCCCTCTCGCCCCAGCGGGTGAGAGGGTTGGGGAGAGGGCCGACGGGCCGGGGGGTGAGGGCTCAATGTCCATCCTGATCGACGAGAGCACGACGTTCATCTTCCAGGGCATCACCGGCCGCGAGGCCGTGACGATGGCGCGCGAGGTGCTCGACTACGGGTCGAAGCTGATCGGCGGGGTGACGCCCGGGCGCAAGGGCCGCGAGGTGCACGGCGTGCCGGTGGAGGACACCGTGCGCGCGTTCACGGATCGCACCCGCGTGGACGCGGCCGTGGTCTCGGTGCCGCCGGCCTTCGCCGCCGACGCTGTCTTCGAGGCAATCGACGCCGGCATCAAGCTGCTCGTAGTGGTGACCGAGCGCATCCCGCGCAAGCAGGTCGCGCAGTTCGTCGAGTACGCGCAGCAGCAGGGCGTACGCATCATCGGGCCGAACTGCCTCGGCATCATCTCGCCCGGGAAGTCGAAGGTCGGCGGCGTGGGCGGCGCGAACACCGAGCTCGCGTTCAAGCCCGGCCGCATCGGCGTGATGTCGCGCTCCGGCGGCATGACCGTCGAGATCGCGAACGCGCTCTCGGCGTCGGGCCTCGGCATCTCGACCGCCGCCTCGATCGGCGGCGACGCGATCATCGGCTCGACGTACGCGGAGCTGATGCCGCTCTTCGACGCCGATCCGCAGACCGAGGGCATCGCCATCTACAGCGAGCCCGGCGGCCGCGCCGAGTACGAGCTGGCGGACTACATGGCGAGCAGCGGGTCGAAGCTCCCGGTCGTCGCGTTCATGGCCGGGCGCTTCATGGACGAGATGCCCGGCATGCGCTTCGGCCACGCCGGCACGATCGTCGAGGGGCGCGCCGACACGACCGCCGAGAAGATCGCGAACCTCGAGCGCGCCGGCATCTCCGTCGCCGAGCGCATCGAGGACATTCCGCGCCTGCTCAAGGAGCGGCTCGGGGAGGGCAACTGATGGCGGCCATGTTCATCCGCGTCGATGTCGATCCGGCGGTCCAGTCGAACGCCGCGCTCTGCAAGCAGCTCGTCGAGGTCTGCCCCGTCGACATCTTCAAGCTCGACGGCGAGGGCCACGTCGGCACGGTCGAGGACAACCTCGACGAATGCACGCTCTGCGACCTCTGCATCCAGGCCGCGCCCGAGGGTCAGGTCACGGTCGTGAAGCTCTACCGCGAGTAGGGGCGGTCTGCCCGCGCGGGGGCAGCGTAGGCGGCGAAGCGCTGGATCGCGCCGTCGTCGGGGCGCTGCCGTCCTGCCGGCATCGCAGTGACGATCCGTCGCGGTGGCATCGCGCCGGTCGCCGATCCGCGCGGGACGACCGGTCGCGCGCCCAGCGTCGAGCCGGACAACGGATGATGCCGCCCGCACGCAACAGGCCGAGGTGAAGCCGCACGGGCCGGCGCGGAGGGCCCGCTAGAGCGTCGGGTCGATCAGCTTCAATAACAGGCCGTGCCAGGCGTCTGCCGTCAGCTTCTGCTTCTTGCCGCCCTTGGCCGTGCTCTTCTTCAGGCTGGAGGAGCCGCCGGCGGTCTTGGTGATCAGCTCGGCCAGCAGGTCGGGCGCGCGCGCCGCCTGCGCATCCTCAACCAGCTGCTTCCACTTCGTCTCGTTCCTGGTCCCCACGAGTTCCCCGTCGAGCCTGGCGAGCGTGCCCGAATCGATGTCGCCTGTGAGGATCCCGATCTTTGCGATCAGCCGCCTGGTCTCCTGGTCGGGATGGCGTGAGAGCGCCTCGAGGTCGACCCAGTCGCCCGGGTCGAGCGCGCGTCCCTCTCGCCCGATCACGAGATTCGAAGGCATCCACTCGAGCACGGAGAGCAGCGTGTCACTCACCATCTGCGCATCGAGCTGCGGGGCCGACCTGTCACCCCCGTCGAAGCGCGCCGCGAGGTCGACGTATTCGCCCTTGCTCTGCAGGGCCTGCCGGATCTTGCGGGCCTTCGTGTCCGACATCGCCTCGAGCGCTTCTTCGGTCGCCATCTCTTCCAGCTCGCCGATGCGGCCCACTTCCGCGTCGAGCGCGGCCTTCGCCCAGCTGTTCGCGTCCACCGGCACGACTTCGGCCTCGTCGCCGACTTCCGCAGCGCCCTTCTCCTTCTCAGCCTCGAGCAGTGCGAGCAGTGACCGGTCCGAGATGATGTGGTGGCGCTCGTTCCCGGTTTCGAGCGGCGCCGCAGCCAGCGAGGGCGGGAGCGCGGCACGACCCTGCGCCGTGAAGCTGTAGTCCGCGGGCACGGAGAAGCGCTGAAGCGCGACGTCGCCCCTGGCGATCAGCCGCCGCACCGCCGCGTTGCCGGTGACCCGCTGGAGGCGGCGCAACCCATCCGGCGAGCCCGCGATCGGTCCCGCGGCGGTCGATCGGAGCGGGCTCCCGGCGGCACGTGTGGGCTCGGCGCGCCCGGTCGACGTCGCGGGGGATCGACGCGCGTCCGGCGGCGGCCGCTCCGCCATCTCCGCGCGCCGGCGCTCACCTGCATGTCGGCTCATGCGTCTCTCCGGGAAACGATGCGCGTCACCGGCAGAACGCTACAGGGAACGGAGCGCGCTGAGGAGGGACCGAACGGGCCATCCTGACCGACGCCGGAGACGCTCACGTGGAGAGCGCTCTCGCGGGAGTAGCCGCCCCCGCTACCGCCGCTCGCCGGCCTCGAGGCCGGCAGCCAGCTCCGCCATGTACTGCTCGTCGTGGTAGCGCGCCGGCCGCTTCTCCCGCAGCGCGAGCAGCGCCTCGCGATGCTCTGCGGTCTTGCGCGAGGCTGCGAAGTTCGTCGACGAGCGCCGCTCGACCGTCGACAGATCGCCGGCGACGAGGTCCTCCATGAGCATGCGCTTGATCACGCCGAGCGTGGGCTCGGGGTTCGCCGCGATCTCCGCCGCGCGGGCGATCGCCGTCGGCAGCAGGTCGCCCGGCTCGACCACCTCGCGCACGAGACCGAGCGCACGCGCGTCGTCGGCGCTCCAGATACGGCCGGTGAGCATCATCTCCTTCGCGCGCTGCAGCCCGATCAGCCGCGGCAGCAGCCACGCGCTCGACAGCTCGGGTGTGAGGCCGATCGCCGCGAAGCGCGCGGAGAAGCGCGCCTCGGTCGAGGCGATGATCAGGTCGTACCAGAGGATCGAGGTGAAGCCGATGCCGATCGCCACGCCGTTGACGGCGGCGATCGTCGGCTTGCCTTCGGCCATATACCACGGGTCGAACGGCGCGTGCGGTGCGCTCTTCTCGACGGGCGCGGCGCCGCCGCTGAAGCTGCGCTCGAAGCCGCCGATGTCCGCGCCCGCGCTGTAGCCGCGACCGTTGCCCGTGCACACGACCGCGCCGATCGAGGGGTCTGCATTGAATGCGTCGTATGCCTCGACCCACTCCGCGTACATCGTGCCGTTGAACGCGTTCAGGCGGTCGGGCCGATTCCAACGGACGATGCCGACGCGGCCGTCGCGCTCGACCTCGATCGTCTCGTACGCGGACTCGGCGGCGGGGGCGTATGGGTCGGTCATCGCGATGCTCCATCCTGCTCGGCGGTCGGCGGAGTATAGGCGCGCCCCAACACGCACATCGCCCCCGCGGCGGCGGCCGCGGGGGCGATGCACGAGCGCTCGTGCGCGGGACGCCTACGACGCCGGCGTCGCCGCCGGCTCGCGCGGTGCCTGCACGGGCGCGGGGTTCATGATCCCGGCCGTGAGCTGGAGCGGCACGGCGAGCGCGAGCTCGTCGACGTTCCAGTGCCGCGGCTGCGAGACGCTGCGGATCACCTGCCGCACGCTGTAGCGCGAGGCCTGCCAGCCGGAGGTCCCGATCACCTGACCGCTGACGGCGCCGCCCGCCTCGGTCGCCAGCCAGGCGACCGTGGGCGCGTTGTTCTCCGGGTCGCGCGGCTGCGGGCCCTCCGTCGGCCACTCGGCGCGCGGCGGCGCCGCAGAGCCGTCGCGGCGGATGCCCGCCGCCGCTCGCAGCTCCTGCGTCGTCGACGGCACGGACTGCGTCATGCGCGTGTTGCCGCCGGGGTAGATCGCGTTCACGGCGATGCCGTGCGGGCCCAGCTCGCGCGACAGCGCGCGCGCGAAGCCGACCATGCCTTCCTTCGCCGCCGAGTAGTTCGCCTGCCCGGACGCGCCGAGGCCCGATCCGGACGAGAACAGCATGATGCGACCGTAGCCCTGCTGCAGCATCGGCACGACCGAGTGACGCACGGTGTTGAAGGCGCCCTTGAGGTGCACCGCCAGCACCGCGTCCCACTCCTCCTCGGTCATGTTGAAGACCATGCGGTCACGCAGGATGCCGGCGACGTGGCAGAGGATGTCGAGCCGGCCGAACTCGCCGACCGTCCGCTTGACGAGGTCGGCGCAGTCGTTGAACTTCGAGACGTCGCCGTAGTGTGCGAGCGCGCGCCCGCCGGCGGCGCGGATCTCCTGAGCTACCTGGTCGGCGGGACCCTGGTCGCCGCCGGAGCCATCGAGGTTGCCGCCGAAGTCGGCGATCACCACCGCGGCGCCTTCCTCGGCCAGCTGGAGCGCCACCCCGCGGCCGATGCCACGGCCGGCGCCGGTCACAATCGCGACGCGACCTTCGAGTCGGTTACCCATCGTTCTCTCCTCGTCCTGGCTTACGCCAGCACCGGGCGCGTGGCGTCGAGCGCCAGCGTGCGCGGCATCTGCTCGTCGAGCTCATCGAGCGTGAAGCGTCGCCCGAAGCTCAGGATCTGCCGGTCGATGGTCGGCTGCGAGTACAGCAGCACATCGCCGCCGCGCACGCCGAACAGCTGACCGTTGATCTCGCCGGAACCCTCGCTTGCGAGGTAAATCGCGAGCGGGGCGACGCTCTTCGGGTCGTCCGGGTGGTCGCTTCCCTCCCAGTTCAAGGTCGGCGGCGGCGGCGCGATGCGCGCCGTTGCGTCCGCGGAGAGCACGCCCGCCGGCGGGCGCAGCTCCTCGGACATCCCGCCCGACATGCGGGTGCGCGCGAGCGGCGAGATCGCGTTGCACGTCACGCCGTAGCGCCCGACGTCGCGCGCGACCGTGCGCGCGAGGCCGAGCGCGCCCTCGCTCGCAGCCGCGTAGTTCGACGCACCCACGGCGCCGAGCCCCGCGTCAGACACCATCATCACGATCCGGCCGTAGCGCTGCTGACGCATCGCGATCGTGGCGAACTTGATCGGCGAGAAGCCGGACTTGGTGCCCGCGGTAATCACCGCGTCCCAGTCCTCTTCGGTCATCTCCCAGATGGGAGCGTCGCGCCGAATGCCGGCGCACGTGATCAGCGCGTCGACCTGGCCGTAGTTGTCCAGCGCGGCCTTGATCGCCGCCTCACCGCCCGCCATCGTGGTCACGTCGTCGTGGACCGCGACGGCCTTGCCGCCGGCACCGGTGATCGCCTGCACCACGGCGTCGGCGATCCCCGGGTTCACCCCGGTGCCGTCCGCCTCGCACCCGCTGTCGACCACCACCACCGATCCGCCCTCAGACGCCGCCTTCATCGCGATCGCGCGCCCGATGCCGCGGCCGGCTCCGGTCACGACGATGGCTCTTCCGTCCAGCGCTCCCATACTCACCCCCTTCGCATCACCGCGAGACACGCGGCATCGTAACACCGTGTTATGGGCGCTACCGGGAGTCGTGTGTGCGTGCTCCCGGCGGGCGTGTCCCATGGGGCTGGGGCACTCAGCTCGAAGTCGTCGGGGCGAGTCGAGTCGGGTGGGCAGCGGGCGATCACTCACCCGCTGCCGACACGAACCGCTGCCTCGCCTGACAGCGAGGCGTACAGCGCGTCGGTCAGCGCAATGTTCCGCGCGTCTCCTTCGACACCCTCAGGATGAGCGGGGAACACGCGCCACACGCCGTCGGCGTACCCCGACGGCGCACCTCGGCTGTAAGCCGCGCCTACAGCGAGGCGTACAGCGCGTCGGTCAGTGCAATGTTCCGCGGATCGCGCCAGGAGCGGCCCGCGTGATTGCAGACGTAGCTGAATCCGATGTGCGCGTCGGGATCGGCGATGCCGACCACTGCCCCGTTGCCGTAATGGCCGAAGGCACGTGGATTGGGGCCGAACGGGCGCACGCCGGGGATCGTGAGCTGGAAGCCCAGTCCGAAACGCGTCGGACGGCCGAGCACGAGGTCCTCGCCATCCGCCTCGATCGTATTCGCGCGCTCGATCGTGAGTGGCTCGAGCACCCGCACGCCGTCCACGGCCCCCCCGCTGGCGAGCGCGCCGAAGAGGCGCGCAATCGAGCGCGCGTTCGAGTGACCGCTCGTCGACGGGAACTCCGCGGCACGAAAGAGCCGCGCGTTCGGGCCACCGCCGCCGTCGGGCAGGGACGGCGGGTTCCGGTACGCGAGGATGCGACCGAGGTCGAGCCCCTCGACCTCGGCGGGATCGCGGTCGAGCCACGGGCGGGCGGGCGGCTCGGCGGGGTCCGGGGTCGGCGGCAGCCACTCCGCGGTGCGCGCATCGAGCTCGGGACCGAAGCCGAAGAAGAGGTCGATGCCGAGCGGACCGGTGATCTCCTCCGCGACGTACTCGCGGAAGCGGCGGCCGGTCACGCGTCGCACCACCTCGCCGGCGAGGAAGCCGAACGTGTTCGCGTGGTAGCCGTGACCGCTGCCCGGCGTCCACCACGGCTCCTGCTCGGCGAGCGCGGATGCCATCGTGTCCCACGAGGTGAGGTTCGCCCCGGGCGGGAGCGGCTTGCGGGCGGCGATCAGCCCGGCGCGGTGTGAGAGCAGCTGGTGCACCGGGATCGCGGCCTTGCCGGCCTGCGCGAACTCCGGCCAGTAGTCGGCGACCGGCCGGTCGAGGTCGATCAGGCCCTGGTCGACCGCGCGCAGCGTCGCGATCGCCGTGACCGCCTTGCCGATCGACCACACGCACACGATGCCGTCATGCGGCCACGGCCGCGTGCGCGCCGCGTCGAGCCAGCCTGCCCAGAGGTCGACCACCGGCGTGCCGTCGATCGTGACGGCCACGGCCGCGCCGATGTCGCCGCGTTCGGCGAAGTTCCGCTCGAACTCCGCCCGCACCCGCGCGAACCGCGGATCGCAGTGCCCGTGAACCTCGACGGCGGCGGGGCCGGCAGTCATGCGCGGGATTGTACCCGCGGCCGAATCGCACGCTCCGCTACAGCAGCGGTCGCCCGTGCTCCGCGATCTCGGCATCGCGCTCGATGCGGCGGAGCGCCTCCCCCGAGCAGCCGATGGCGCGCAACTGGCGCTCGAAGAGCTCGCGTTCGCGGCGAGCGAGCAACAGCGCGTTGCGGTCGAACCGCCCGGTCGTGTCCTGCACGACCGCGTGATAGCGCTTCCACTCGCGGTAGAGCACGGCGCACTCCTCGGTGTGCTCGTGACCCTCGGCGAACGTCGGCTGCTCGGCCACTGGTCCCCCGCGGCTAGAGTAACGATGCGCACGGGAGGGCCCCGCGATGGATGCGATCGAGCTGACGAAGGAAGAGCGCGAATACGCCACGCACCGCCTCAAGGCGTACTTCGTCGACGAGCGCGACGAGGAGATCGGCGATCTGGCCGCGTACCTGCTCTACGACTTCATCGCGAAAGAGCTCGGTCCGCTGTTCTTCAACCGCGGGCTCTACGTCGCCGGGTTGATTGCCCGTCGCGGGGCGGACACGATCGAAGCAGACATCGACGCCGCGAAGCGAATGCCGCCCGGCGGGCGGTACGCGCCGGCCGTGAGCCAACCCGACGACGAGGATTGAACGCCGAGAGCGCGGTTCGCCCTTCAGACTTCCGTTCGCTCCGAACAACGTGAAGGGCGTGGGTCGTTCGGCAGCTTCGCCCCGAACCCTGCCCTTCACGTTGTTCAGGGCGAACGGAGAGCCCCGGGATACCTCCGCAGATTCTCGGGACGACGGCGCGGGACGGGTCCCGGTTGGAGAACCGCTCCCGACCGCGGTACCACCCTGTCGAGCCGCCCAGGCATCCCGTCCCCGTTCGTTCTGAGCGTGTCAACGGGCGAACCAGTCGAACCCGGCGCCCGCGGAGACCGCCAGGCGGCTACCCGCTACCCGCGAGCAGCGCGCGACCGATCACCTTGAGCTCGAGGATCGGCTTCACGCCCTCGAAGATGGGGAGCACGAGCGCGTCCACCACGTAGCGCGCGATCGGATCCTCCTCCGAGTATCCCCAGCCGCCGTGCAGCAGCTGCGCCTCGCGCGAGACCTCGCCGGCGACATCGCACGTCAGCAGCTTCGCCATCGACGGCTCGACCGCGCGCGTGTCGAAGGCGCGCGCCGATGCGTAGGTGAGCTGGCGGCCGGCGGCGATGTGCGTCGCCATGAGGCCGATCTTGAACTGCGTGAGCTGGAACTCCGAGAGCGCCACGCCGAACTGGCGCCGCTGCACCACGTACTGGCACGCCTTCTCGAGCGCGGCCTGTGCCACGCCGACTGCGCGGCCGCCGGTCTGCAGCCGGCCGGCGGCGAAGCCGCCCATCTGCAGGTAGAAGCCACGGTTCACGCCTTCGTCGCCGCCCACGAGCCGCGTGTGGGGCACCCACACGTTGTCGATGGCGAGCGTGAACGAGTGCATGCCGCGGTAGCCGGGCGTCGGGTTGGCGGTGCCGGCGATCACGCCGCCCTCGGGCTGCTCGAAGCGCCACTGGTGACCGTCGTACGCCGGCTTCTCGATCATGAAGAGCGACAGCCCGCGGTTACCCGACCGCGGGTCGGGGTCGGTGCGCGCGAGCAGGGCGAGCAGCGTCGCGCGGCCGGAGAACGTGCTCCACGCTTTCGCGCCGTTGATGCGCCAGCCGCGCTCGCCGTTGTGCTCGGCCGGCTCCGCGCGCGTCTGGAGCGACGCGACGTCCGAGCCGGTGTCCGGCTCGGTCACCGCGATCGCGACGAGCACTTCGCCCGTGGCGATGCGCGGCAGCCACTCCTGTCGCTGCGCTTCGGTTCCGCCGGCGAGCAGCGCCTTCGTCAGGATCTCGGGCCGCGTGGCGAGCGAGCCGGCGGCTCCCAGCGAGGCGGCGGAGAGCTCTTCAGTGATCACGATCATGGGCAGATCGCCCATGCCCGTGCCGCCGTACTGCTCGGGGATCGACGAGCCGAAGAAGCCCTGCTCGGAGAACTTCGCGAGCAGCGCGTCCGGCACGAGCAGGTCCCGGCGGTGGATCTCCTGCGCGATCGGGGCGACCTCGTTCTTCCCGAACTCGCGCGCCATCTCCCGGGTGAGCGCCGCGACCTCGTCCTCGAGGTCGACGTGGTTCGCGCCGCCGGCGCCGATCACGCGCACGCCCACCGCGCGCACGCGCTCCTCGCTCAGCCCGGCGCGCACGGCTTCGCGCGTATCCGCGCTGTGCAGCGGGGCCACCTGCGCCTCGTCGAGCCCGAAGTCGCTCCACGCCGCCTCGATCTGCGAGCGCAGCGCGTGCGTGACCTCGGCCGTGTAGATCAGTGCCATCTCGTCCTGGAGGTCGTCGGCCTTGCCCGCGGCGCTGAGCCGCTCGGCGTAGGCGGTCTGTTCGTGCGCGGCGCGCACCTGCGTGGCGAGGTAGGCGAGCCGCTCCGTGTGTACCTGGTGGTCGTCGATCAGACGCCCGCCTTCGGTGACGCGCGCGCCGTGCGCGAGTGCAGCATCGAGCACCGCCTGCGCCGCGCTCACCAGCAGTCGGGCCGCGGCTGTGGCGTTCAGACCGGCAAGAGTCATGGCCTGCTCCTCGAAGTTTGCGGGTACGGAAGCGTACCGAGCGCCCGTCGCTCGCGCGATGCGTCGCGCCATCGTGAATCGACGACGGCTGCTCAGACGCATCCGCGCGGGACATCTCGCGAACGTCAGGTTCGATGACCTGGTCGACCGCGCCTATGGGTTCGGGTCTCGCGAGGAGCGACCACATCAACGTCCTCCGCTCGGACGAGGACGAGTGCGATGTCGCGGACATCCTGGACCTTCAGTACTGCTCGGCGTTCGGGTGACACACGCCCGAGGAGGCGCCGAGGGGAGTCTTGATCGCGAAGACGGGCTGGCTCGCCGCCGTGCGTGATGCGGGCATGTCGCTCGCTTCGCCCGCGTACCGCCCGGCGACCTACGAATACACGAGCTGAGCCCGCGCCGTAACGCCGGTCGCCGGGGATCGGGCCCAGAAAAAGGCAGCGGAGCCCCCCATGAACAGGAGCGCTCCGCTCCGGACCTCCGGCCCGCATGGCGTGGTCGGACGTCAGCCTGTGACTCAACTGCTCCAGATGATGTTGGCCGCCAGGACGGCGCTACCCGCGCCGCCGGCCGGCCCGTCGCCATCCAGGGAGAGCATGCGCCACCTTCACCGACGCGCCGCTGTCGCGTTCGTTAGCGCCACCTCGCCCGCGATCCGTAACCGCTTACCGCCAGAACGACCAGGACGATGAGCAGAACAACCAGCAGATTATTCGTCAGGTAGAGCGTGCCGCCGCCGAAGAGCAGGAGCAGTAGGAGAATGACCAGTGCGAGTGCCACGTGTGTGCTGTCCCTGCTATGTCGTTGACTGTGCGCTCTGCGCGTGCGATCGGCCGATCAACTCGGTCACGATGTGCTCCGTCGAGTGGCGGAGTATCGCCGTCGGCGAGGGCGTGCCCGAGCGGCGCTGGATGAGGTCGCCGGAGCGAAGCCGAGCGATGTGACGGCGCGAGCACCGCCCGTCCCCAGCGCGGCGGGCGGGCCGAGCAGGCCACGCCTCGATTCGCGGTCGAACCACGATCGCGGACCCGCGCTCGACGACGTTTGGCTGGAACACGGAGGGAGCGGGAACCCGCCGGTCCATGCTCAGGGTTTGATCGTGGTGACCAGCGCGACTCCAAAGTGGTTGATGGTGTGAGCACCGCACTGCTCGAGGATCGCGACGGCGCGATCACGTTGCTCATCGTCCGTCACCCGCAGCGCCACGACCGACAGACCCTGCTTCACGGCGTCCTCGTACTCGGCGAGGTTGTCCTTGTTCGTCAGCGCTGTCTCCACCGTGCGTACGGCGCGCTCGACGATGCCGTGCTCCGTGCCCTTCGAGTCGATGGCCTCCGCGCCCGTGTGACCGCGATAGACCCGCACCTCCTCAAACCCTTCGCTCAGGAGCGCGCCCTCGGCCTCCTCCGCGCGCGCATAACTGTCGATTACGGCGAGCACGTGATGCGTCGGGTCCGCGATGAACTCGTCACTGCTATATGGCATCTCACGGCCTCCGTTCGCGTGGCTGACGACGGTTCATAACCGTCGTCAGCCACGCAAGCACGCTACCACGAGCGCCGAACGGGCGCGTATCGCGCGGGCCCCGGCCGTTGCGAGGCGCTATCAGTTGCACGGAAACCGTCAACGACTGGTGGCGTTCCCACGTATTGGGAGGACGTCACCAACCAGGAAGCCGCGCGGGCCCGAAGGCGGAAGCGCCACCGCGGCTGCGCCTCGCGGCCTGGGCCGGCTGCCGGGCCGTCACGCCATCACGCCGGCCGGCGCGGAATGAGCACCGTGTAGTCGAGGTCGAGCACGACGTTGGGGTCGTAGCGCTCGCGGCCGGCGTCGTCGGTCACCTTCAACGCCTGCGCCTCGGTCGCCGGGTCGCTGTTCTTCACGCCGACCAGCCGTAGCCGCAGCGCACCGGCGTCGGCACGGCCGAGGTCGATGCGCTCGAGCACGTCGGTCCACGCGAAGAGCGTGTCGCCGGCGAACATGGGATTCGAGTGCGTGCCGGCGTTGAACGCGAGGATGCGGATCGCATGCTCCAGTCCGTTGAACGAGAGCGCGTGCGCGATCGAGATCACGTGGCCGCCGTAGATCACGCGCCGGCCGAAGCGCGAGTCCTTGAGCGCGTGCGCGTTGAAGTGTGCGCGCGCGGTGTTCTGGTACAGCCGCGCCGCCATCTGGTGCTCGGCTTCCTCGACGGCGACGCCTTCGACGTGGTGAATGCGCTCGCCGGGCTCGTAGTCCTCCCACCACCAGCGGCCGGCCGTGACGGCCGGGTCGAAGCGCGAAAGGTCGAGCTCGGGCGGGATGCGCAGCTGGTCCATCGCAACATGATCGGGCGTCGCCGGGACGTCGTTCGCACCCGACTTCGTCGACGCGTCGCGCTTGTTCATCAGCACCCAGCGGATGAACGTCAGCACCTCTTCGCCGCGCTGGTTGTGGCCGACGGTGCGCACCCAGGTCACGCCTGTGTCGCCGCCGCTCGCCTCGCGCTGTCCGAGCACGGTCGTGTGCGAGGTGATCGTGTCGCCGGCGTAGACCGGCACACCGAAGCGGACGTCGGCGTAACCGAGGTTGGCGATCGCGTTGAGCGAGATGTCCGGCACGGAGTTGCCGAAGACCGTGTGGAAGACGAGCAGGTCGTGCATCAGCTCGCGGCGGAAGCCGAGCGAGCGGGCGAACTCAGCGTCGCAGAAGAGCGGCTGGCGGCTCGCGGTGAGCGACAGATACACGGCGGCATCGCCCTCGGTCAGCGTGCGCGGCGTGCCGTGCACGATCTCGCGCCCGATCGTGAGGTCCTCGAAGTAGTTCCCGGTCGTAGATTTCATCGCTCTCTCCGCGCTCGACGATATCCGCGACCGCTCGCGCCGCGCTCGCGCCTGGCCCGTCGTTCGACGCGGTTCGGGGCCCCCGGAGAGGCTGTCGCGAGGAGGGACGCCGCTCGCCGATCGCACCCCGCCGGCTACGGCGCGGGCGCCGGCGGCATTGTAGGCAGCGTCACAGGTAGCCGCAGGGCTCACGCTAGACTGGGCCGCACGCGATTATCGAGGGGGTCACGTGGGCGCGAAGGAACTCCAGGCACTGGTCGAGATCCTCCAGAAGGAGATCGAAAAGGGCCGTGACAACCACGTCACCGGCACGTGGCACATCCACTTCGAGAAGGACTGGAAGGGCCAGCCGGCCATCTCGTTCAATAAGTGCGAGAGCGAGGTCTACTGCGAGGAGCGCCCGACGGTCTTCGCCGTGGACGGCAGCGTGCTCGATCCCGGCGGACCGCTCTTCTAGCGCATCTTCTAGCGCACTGCACTCCGCCCACGGACGGCTCGGAGAGCCGGCGGCCCGCTCGCGGCCAGGCTCATCGGCGCGAGCAGTTCGCGGCCGCCAGTCGGGCGCGGTCGAGGATGAACGTCAGGATGGTGCGGTAGCCTCCGGCCACAAAGAGCGCGGGCTCGGCTTCGCTGCGCACGAGCGCGAACCCGAGCAACCCCGCGAGCGTGATCTCGTCCCCGAGCACGATCTCGTCCACGGGGCAATGGCAGGTGCTCGCGTAGACTGCGCCGGCAACCGCCGGGAACCAGCCACGGGAGGCGCCCTATGCTCCGCTTCAAGCACTACACCGTCGCCGTGCACGACCTCGACGAAGCGGTGGGCAACCACCAGGCCCGCTTCGGCATGCAGCCAATCGGTGAGCGCGCGCACAACGGCATCGGCAACTTCGACTTCCAGCCGATGGGGTACGGGAGCAAGGTGATGCTGCACCTGATCCGGCCGTCGAGCGACGAGAGCCCGATCGCGCGGCTGATGAAGGAGCGCGTGAACCCGTTCAACCCGCACGGCGAGGGCATCTACCTGCTCGGCTACGAGTGCGACGACGTCGAAGCCTTCTGCCTGCAGGTCGAAGCGAGCGGCGGGCGCGTCAACCGAGCGCCCGGCACGACCAACGCATGGGTGCACCCGACGTCGTCGAACTTCGTGCTGATGGAGCTGATGCAGCCGCGATCGTGACGGGCATGCTCCGGCTCAGCGCGCGCTCGCACCAGCCGGCGGCTGAGGCGGGCGCACCGGTGGTGGAGGCGGCCGGAAGCGCTCGGCGAGCGCCGTCGGGGGCGCGGCGAGCAGGACGAACGGGATCGCGAGCGCGCCCACGCCCGCCGAGATCCACCACCCGAGGTCGTACGTGCCAGTGCGGTCGACGAGCACGCCGACGACCCATGGTCCAACGGCGCCGCCCGTCGTCTGCGCGAGCGACATGATCCCGTTGAGCGTGCCGAAGCTCTTCGTGCCGAAGTAGTCGGCGAGGATCGCCGGGCGCACGGGGATCGTGCCGCCGAAGCCCGGCGCGATCAGCACGATTGCGAGCATCGCCTGCCAGAGCTCCTGCGCGAGTGCGAGCAACGGCAGGCCCGCGACCACCAGCGCCATCGCGAGCGCCATCATCAGCCGCTTCGAGTAGCGGTCGGCGAGGAAACCGAAGCCGAGCCGGCCGACGATCGACGTCAGCGTGAAGATCGCGACCGTGCTCCCGGCGACGGCCTTCGACGCGCCGATCGAGCGCTCGAGGTACGGAATCTGGTGCACCACGACGGCGGTGGTTCCGAAGTTGTTCAGGATGAACGCCAGCGCGAGCAGCACGAACGCCGGCGAGCGCACGACTGTGCTTACCGGCACGCCCCAGTCGGCGATCTCTTCGTCGCCCTCGCGCCAGTCGCGGGCGCGGATGCCGTCCATCGGCTGCGGATGCCCCGGCGGGCGCGCACGCACGTTCAGCGCGGCGGCCATACCGAGCGTGACCATGCCGAGCGTGAGCACGCGCAACGCCCACCGCCAGCCGAACGCGTCGACGAGCGCGGCCACGCCGACCACCAGCACGCCGCCCAGCCCGCCGCCGAGCGTCATGATCGACATCGCGCCCGCACGGCGGCTGCGGAACCACGTCGCGATCGCCGCCAGTCCGACCTGCCCGCCGGCCGACGAAGTGCCGAGCGCGATCACGAACATCGCAACGTAGAACTGCCACAGCGTCTGCATGAACGACATCGCGAGCACGCCGAGGGCGGCCACGACGATGCCGACGATCAGCACGCGCCCCGGCCCCGCGCGGTCGATGAATGCGCCGATGAACGGCGCCGCCACGCCGCCGACCTCGGAGCGCAACGAGAACGCGAGCGACGTCGCGCCCACGCTCCAGCCGAACTCGAGCACGACCTCGTTGAAGATCGTGCCGAAACCGTAGAAGAACGTCGCCGCGATCAGTAGCACCACGAACGCCGACGAGCCGACGACGAGCCAGCCCTCGTACACGTCCGGAAACGCACGCCGCAGCATGCGCGCATGCTGCA
>JBBDXH010000191.1:10442-15391 GCA_040902395.1 Dehalococcoidia bacterium | reverse complement strand
GGGGACCGGGGGGCAATCCCGGCGAGCCGCCGCGCTTCGGCTTGGGCACAGAGTTGATCGCGCAGCGAAGCGACGAGTTCCCGCGCTCCTCCGACGTGGCCCCGGGCCGCATGACGCCCAACCGTACGGACGCTGAACCAGCGGCGGGCGCACCTGCTACGGTGACGCCCTCGGCCCGGGGCAAAACCGGGCGCTCACCCGAGGGGGTCCGCTTGATCACGCGCTTTTCTTCGCTCTACGCCGGTCACGTCGACCTCGAGGACATGGGCCAGGACGCGACGCCGGTCAACGAGCGCCGCCACTCGAACGAGCACCTCGCGACGGTCTTCTCCAAGACCGAGGCGATGGCCCGACGCATGGACGAGCTCGGGTACGACACGCTGTGGCTGGCGGAACACCACTTCCAGCACGAAGGCTATGAGTGCATTCCCAACGTGTTGATGATGGGCGTGCACCTCTCGCACCTCACGCGGCGGCTGAAGATCGGCTGCGGCTTCAACATCGCACCGATGTGGCACCCGCTGCGCCTCGCCGAGGACTTCGCCACAGCGGACATCCTGACCGGCGGGCGTGTCGTGTTCGGGCTCGGCCGCGGCTACCACACGCGAGAAGTCGAAACCCTGGGCGGACCGATGCTCGACCAGGACGAAAATCGCGACTACTTCGAAGAACAGACCGACATCATCTTCAAGGCGTTCGCCAACGAGTCCTTCTCGCACCACGGCAGGTACTACGACATTCCGGCGCAGGTGCCGTACCGGGGATACGACCTCGAGCAGTTGACGCTCGTACCGCGCCCGACGCACCCGGTGGAGTGCTGGCAGCCGATTGTGAGCGCGAGCCCGCGCGGTCTCGACTTCATGGTCAAGCACGGCATCAAGGGCGTGGTCGGTGGCGGCTCGGCGCTGATGTCCGAGGGGCCCGTGGCCGCTTACCACGCGGCGCTCGCCCGCGCCGGGATCGAGGCCGAGCTCGGCGAGGGTCTCGCGATCGGCATCAACTTTCACATCGCAGACACGCGCGAGCGGGCGATCAAGGAAGCGACCCCCTTCTACGAGGAACACGTCAAGATGTTCGCCCCACTGGGCTTCTTCCGAGGGCTCGACGACACGCAACTTGCCGCGGTCTCACGGCGCGGAGGCTGGGCCGAGGCAGGCGTGCCCACGCTCGCGGAGGCCTGTGAGGGGCGCAGCTGGTACTGCGGACCGCCGGAGGGATTCGTCGCGTACCTGCAGGAGCTCGCAGCGACCCTGCCGGGCGTTGAGATGGTCAACGTGCAGGCGAGCATGGGCACACCGCAGCGCGTGATGATTGAGCAGCTCGAGTGGTTCGCGGGCGCGGTGATGCCGGCGTTCAAGCCCGCGACGACCTGAGTCGCCCGTCGCGGCCGTCTCCGGCTGCTGGTTGCCCGCTACACTCCGCTCCGCATCACAGGCGAGTGGGGAATCGGGCGGGCCGCCCTTGGTCGCTTCCGCGACACCGCAGACACGTTATGCGCCGGTCGTCGGCTGGCCCGCCATGCCGCACGGGATGTCGTTCCGGGAAGCCACCTCCGTCGGCGTCGGGCCGGACGAGCGGGTGTATGTGTTCAACCGCGGCCAGTGGCCGGTGATGGTGTTCGACACGGCCGGCTGCTTCCTGGACACGTGGGGGGCGGGTGAGTTCGTGCGGCCGCACGGCATCGCCTTCGATCTCGAGGGCAACCTCTACCTCACCGACGTCGGCCTGCACACGGTGCAGAAGCGCAGCCCGGGCGGGAAGCTGCTGATGCAGATCGGCGAGCCGAAGCGACCGTCACCTCCGCACAGCGGCATCCCGTTCAACCAGCCCACGCAGGTCGCCGTGCACCCCCGCACGGGCGAGATCTTCGTCTCCGACGGCTACGGCAACTCCGCGATCCACCGCTTCTCGCCGAACGGCACGCGCCTCAAGTCCTGGGGCGAGCCGGGTGACGGCCCGGGCCAGTTCAGTCTGCCGCACGCCGTCTGCTTCGTCGGCGATGACCGGCTGCTCGTCGCGGATCGCGAGAACTTCCGCCTGCAGCTCTTCACGTTGGACGGCGAGCTCGTGACACAGAAGCACATGCACAAGCCGCAGGCGCTCTTCGCCGGGCTGGGCGACGACGTCAACATCTATGTGGCCGAGGGCCGCAGCGTGCCGCTGATGGAGGCCGCGATGCGGCTGGGGCGCAAGGTCACGGTGCTCGACCGCGACCTGAACGAGGTGACCCGTATCGGGAACGAGACCGGCGGCGAGGCGCCCGACCAGTTCATCTCACCGCACGGCATCTCGGTCGACGCCGAAGGCGCGATCTACGTCGCCGAGGTCTCCTACACCGCGCTCGGCTCGCGGCTCCCGACTCCGCAGGAGGTGGTCAGCCTCCGCAAGTGGCGGCGGGTGGACGGCGGCGGCTCGGAGGGCGCGTTGCCGGAGGCCGCCATCCCCGGCTACCTGGCGGGCATGCGCACAGACGGTCCCGGCGCGGCGATGCCGATCAACAGCCCCTTCGCACGCTGATCTCGCGAGCACTCGCACCGGCGGGGACGCGTCCCCAGGCTGTGGAGAGCGCGTTGCGGGTGGTGCTCAGGCATGGCCGAAGCGCGCCCCGGCATGCATGACGGGGCGTTGCGGCTAAGTCGGCTCGGCGATGAAGACCGGGATCTTCCGCTCGGTGCGTTGCTGGTACTCCGCGTACGGCGGATAGGCGGCAACCCCGAGCGCCCACAGGCGCGAGCGCTCAGCGTCATCGACGACCTCGCGGACGCGCATCGGGCGAACCTCGGCGAGGTCGCGGATCTCGACGTCGGGGTTGGCGCGCAGGTTGTGCACCCAGACCGGGTGCTGCGGCGCTCCGCCCTTCGAGCCGATCAGAACGTAGTTGGCGCCATCCTTCACGCGCATCAGCGGGGTCTTCCGGATCGCGCCGGTCTTGTTCCCGCTGTTCGTCACGATGATCACCGGCAGCCCGGTATCGCGGAGCGTGTTGCCCTCCGCGCCGTTGGTGCGCTCGTACAGCTCCACCTGCTCGCGGACCCAGTCGGACGTGCTGGGCACGTAATCGGCCATGCTCTCTCCTCGAGACTGAAGTTGCGGGTCTGGGCATCGTACTTGGGACCCGACCACGCGCGCGGCCGCGTTCCGCCGTCGCCACGAGGGGACGGACGTCAGAAAGGTGCTTCAGTCAGACGAGAGTGGCGCCCGCGAGGTACCGACTGCGAGCACTCATGCCCGCGCCGTGGGGCAGACCCCGATCGGTTCGTCGTCGATCGGGACCGAGTGACCCGATCGGGTCACGCGTCGACGTTCACGCGGCGAGGTCGTCGTCCCGCTCGTCGGCGGCATCCGGAGCGATCATCCAGCGGTAGCCATCCCAGACGACGGCGCGCCCGGACTCGATCGCGACGCGCCAGCACTGGAACCGGAGCTGGCGGCAGTCATCGCACGGGCAGCCGGGATCGTCGTCGAGGTGTGCCATGGGCGGTCGGGCTACTCGTCCCGAATCCCGGGCGAGACGCGCGTCCTTTCCCACCATTCTGCCGCCGCTCGGGGCCCGACGCGATTCGACGGAACCCTGATTTCGCCGAGACTCACTGCTCATCCGGCGACCGGGACGGGGTTCCCGCGCGGCGGCCGGGCGGGGCCGCGGGGGTGGTCGCCCAGGCCCGCGCCCGCTGCCGGCAACCGGTTCACCGACACGCCCGGATGACCGACACCCCGGGGTGAAGGCGGCTGCCTCCACCCCGGGGTGTGACGTTGAAGCGAGCTCACGAGTGCGCGCCGGCGCGCCGGCCGTCTACCGCAGGTGCGAGCGCAGGAAGTAGGCGTTGCGGTCGATCTCGCGTTGCACCTCAATGAAGAGATCCTGAGTCGTGAGGTCGCCCGCCTCGTCGCTCTGCTTGATCGCCTCCGTGAGGATCACGGAGTACGCCTGGAAGCGTTCGAGCAGCGCGCTCAGCGTGTCCTTCGCGGAGACCTCCCCATCGGGGAACTCGGGCAGCGCGCTGTGTTTCGCCGCCTTGCGCACGGTGCCATGCGCCACGCCGTCGAGCGCGCGTGCCCGCTCGGCGAACTCGTCGACATAGCCGCGCACGAGCTCGACCTGCCGGTCGAACATCAGGTGCAGCGCGATGAACTCCTCGCCCACCACGTTCCAGTGCGCCTGCTTGAGCTGACTGGCGAGATCGCTCGCCGTCGCGAGATGCAGGTTCAGGAGGTCGATCACAGCGGCGGTGGTCTTTTCGGCCGACTTCTTCGGCGTTGCGGTCGTCACAGGGGCCGTCCTTTCGGGATCCGTGGTGTCGGGTGCGGCGGCCGACAGGCCTGCCGGTGGGATCGAGCGTACCAGCGTCCGGCCGCTCGCCCGCCGCGAGGGCAGAACGAAGAGCGAGCGACGCTCCGCTCCCACGGGCGGGACCCGGCTGGATGCTGCGTCACGGGCGATCTGGGGTACGGTGGGCCCGGGAGGCTCCTGTGACCGATCGCATGCCCAACCGGCCGGACGCCCTCGCCGACCTGACGGCCGCGGAGCGGCTGGATCTCGCCACGGCGGCGCGCGCCGCAGTCCGCGTCGTCGCCGAGCAGCTGGCCGCCGGCAGCGCGCTCGATCTCGCCGCGCTCGCTGCCGCGGTCGCAGACGGCGCGCTCGCCGCCTATGTCGACGGGCGGATGGCCGGCCTCTGCCACGACGGCGCGCTCGAGCTGTTCAGCGACGCAGCCGACGGCGAGGCACGCGCCGTCTGCGAGGCGCGGCGGCGGCGGACGGGGTAGCCGGCCGCGCGCCGCACGTTGGGGCGGGCGGAACGCCTGCCCGGACGGGAACGCTGGACCACCCGCCGACAGCGCCCACGGCGATCGGACGCGCGCGCGCCGGAGGCGGAGCGGCTCGTCGCGACGTAGGAGCGCGAGCCTCGGGGGCTGACGGAGGGGAAGTAACGGGAGGGGGGGGGGGG
>JBBDXH010000191.1:0-10432 GCA_040902395.1 Dehalococcoidia bacterium | reverse complement strand
GCCGCTCCCCCTCCGTTATTTCCCCTCCGTGACGCGCGTTCGCTATGCCGTCTCCCAGATCCACCGCACCCCAACGCCGTAGGTCTGCAGCCCGTACGCCCACGTGCCCGTGACGAGGTCCATTCCACCGAAGTTCGGGTGGAACGCGACACTGTCGCGGGAGACGAAGAGCTGCAGCAGGGGAGGGCCCTCCTCGATGTAGCGGAGCTGGAAGGACCGGATGGCCTCCTTGCGCTCCTCCAGGGACTGCGCCGCCAGCATCTTGTCGAGCGCCTCGTCGGCCCACGGCTGCTCGAACGACTGGTAGTTCCGGCCGCCCTTCGAGTGGTAGTACGTGCGCGCGTCAATTGCCGCATCGGGCACCATGGTGTGGTGGTACGTGCGGGACTCGAACTCCCGGCTGTTCAGCAGGTTGGTGTAGGAGGCGTAGTCGGTCACAGGTGTGATGTCCATGACCATCTTCGGGAAGATCCCCGCCCAGCGCTCCTTCTGGCGGACTGCCATGTCAAACGTCAGTCCGGACGCCGCCGTCGGCTGGTTCTTGAACTGGATCCCGTCACCGTCCGGATAGCCGGCCGCCGCGATCAGCTTCTTCGCCTCGGCAACGTCCTGCTCCCGTGTCGCCGGGTTGTAGCCCGGCAGCTTCGAGACCTCTTCGGAGGTCAGCGCTTCCGGGAACATCACGTGGAGCGGACCGCTGTACAGCCAACCGGGTCCGGACGAGTCACCGAGCTCGTTGTAGTTGATCGAGAGCTGGAGCGCCCGGCGCACCCGGCCATCTGCGAAGAACGGGAGCTTCATGTTGACAGCGAAGTGGTACCAGCCGAAGTTCGGCTGCCCGAACCACTGTGCATCCGGTACCGACGACCTGACCTGCGGTTCCTCGTGCGTCTGGATCCCGGGGAGCGTCCCGATCTCGCCGGTGATGAAGGCCGACAGGGTCGAAGCCCGGTCGGCGATGATGAGCTTCTCGGCCGTGTCGAGGCCCGGACGCCCGCCCTCATCCCATGTCCGGTAGTACTCCGGGTTGGCTTTGAAGACCTGACGGGTCCCCTCGATGAACTCGGTCTGGATCCACGGTCCGGTGCCGACGAACTTCATCGGGTCGGTGTAGCCGATCTCGTCCTGCTCGACCGGGATCATCTGCGCGCGCGGATCGGCGAAGGCGGCAAGCAGCGAGCCATTCGGGGAGTCCATGACGAGGCGGACCGTCACGTCGTCGACCACCTCGGCCCGGTTCAGTCCGACGAACTGGCCGGCCCGTGCGTACTTCTTTGCCGCTTCGGCGTCGAGCTTCCCGGCCTTGCGGTTGATGCTGTGCGCCACGTCCTCCGCCGTAAAGATGCGGCCGTTGACCGGCGGCGTGTTGTGGGTCTTGATCCCCGGCCGGAGGCGCAGGAGGAGCTCGAGCCCCTTCGGGTCGATCAGTTCGAACGACTCGAGCATGTCGGGGACGAGCTCCATCGTCCAGCCGTTCGCGTAGAACAGCCGGTCATTGATCCACTCGTGGTCGGATCCGTAAATGGAGATGTCGGGGTCCTGCTGCCGCGTCGTGTCAGGGTAGGAACGCCGGAAGGTGCCGCCCTGCTTGACCGCTTTCTCGTTGATGGGGACGACGCCCAGGGCGGGATCAAACCCCGTCGCCCGCGCCACGTTGGCCGGAGCCCCGACAGCCGTCGGCGCGGACACGGATCCGCCTGCCGGAGCGGCTGTGCCGCTGGGCGGCGCCTCGTCCTCTGCACCGCCGCCGCAGCCGATTAAGGCCGCTCCCGCGAGTCCGGTCGCCCCAAGCCCGGCGGCCCTGAGCACCGACCGGCGCCCGAACCGCCGTCCCGTCCAGTAGTTCGCTTCGGACACGCTTTCCCCCAATTCCGGCCACCCCGCATCATGCCGTGCGAGCGCTCGGTAGTATGCGGTGCGTAATATACACTGCCGCGAGCGCAGCCCGCGGCGCAGGGAGGGCAGGCGCCGAGGAGGGGCGATGACCAAGTACGCGATCCGGCGGGTGGCGGGGTTGGTTCCCACCATGTTGCTCCTGCTCGTGCTTGTCGTCGTGATGATCAACCTGATCCCGGGCGACATCATCGACCTGATCCTCGAGGAGAAGTATTCGAAAGACGACGAGGCGCGCCAGGTCCTGGAGCACGAGCTCGGGCTCGACCGGGCGCTGCCGGTCCGCTACGTCGAGTACGCAGCCGGCGTATTTCGGGGCGACTTCGGTCAGTCGCTGTGGACGAAGCAGTCGGTCGGTTCGATGATTCTCGGCCGGGCGGGCGTCACCATCGAGATCGGCGTGATCGCGATTCTGATCGGCGCCACCATCGGCATTGCCATCGGAACCATATCGGCCGTGCGGCAGGACTCCACCCTGGACTACGCCCTGCGCAGTGCTGCCATCCTGGGGATCAGCGTCCCCAGCTTCGCCATCGCAACAGCGATCATCGTCTTCCCCGCCATTTGGTGGGGCGTGGCCCCGAGCCTGCGATACGTGAGTTTCAGCGAGGACGCGATCGGGCACATCAAGATCATCATTGCGCCGTCGCTGGTGCTCGGGTTGGGGCTCGCCGCCACCCTGATGCGCCTCACGCGGACCACGATGCTCGACGTGCTGAGGCAGGATTACATCCGAACCGCGCACGCCAAGGGCATCCGCGAGGCAAAGGTGATCGTCGGGCATGCGCTGAAGAACGCCCTCATCCCGGTGATCACGCTGCTCGGGCTGCAGATTGCTTTCCTCATCGGTGGCTCAGTGATCACGGAGAGCGTCTTCGCCATCCCGGGGGTGGGTCGCCTGCTGTTGAGCGCGATCGCCAACCGTGATTACCCCGTGGTGCAGGGCGTCGTCGTGATTGTGGGGTTCTTTGTGATGGCGACGAACCTGGCCGTCGACCTCTCGTACGCGTGGCTCGACCCGCGCATCCGCTACGGCTAACAGAGACGCGGCACGAGGGGAGGCAACGCAGTGGCATCCGAGCAAATTCAACGCCAGCGCACCAGCGTCCCGCCCCAGGCGACCTCGGTCGTCGCCCGGTCGTGGAGCCAGGCCCGCACGTTCGCGCGTCGCAAGCCGCTGGGCGCCTTCGGCGCGATCGTACTCACGGTCCTGGTGGCGATGGCGGCCCTTGCCGATGTGATCGTGCCCTACGACCCGTTCGCGCACGACGCCTCGGCCGAGCTGGCGGGGCCGTCCCTCTCGCACCTCGCGGGGACCGATCAGTTCGGGCGGGACATCTTCAGCCGCATCATCCTCGGCGCCCGCACATCGCTCTCCGTCGGCGTCGCCGTCACCGTCATCGCGATCATCCCGGCGATCGCCCTCGGGCTGGCGAGCGCCTACTTCGGCGGGTGGGCGGACTACCTCCTGCAGCGCCTTGTCGACACCATCCAGTCGGTGCCGTACCTGATCATGCTGATCGCGATCATGGTGGTGCTCGGTCCGAGCCTGACGAACGTCATCCTGGCGCTCTCATTCCGTCGCGCCATCGTAGAAAGCCGCGTGATGCGCGGCGCCACGATGGGCCTGCTGAACCAGACGTACGTCGAGTCCGCGCGGGCGGTCGGGGCGACCGACTGGCGAGTCATGGTCCGCCACATCGTGCCCAACATCATGCCCACCGTGATCGTGATCGCCTCGATCGGCTTCGGCGGGGTCATCCTCGCCGAGGCGTCCTTGAGCTTCCTCGGGTACGGCGTGCCGCCGCCGACGCCCTCCTGGGGCGGCATGCTGGCGGCCGACGGACGGGCATACATGTACGCGGCGCCGTGGATGCTCGTCGCGCCAACGGTCGCGCTCGCCCTGATCGTGTTCGGGGTGAACATGTTCGGAGACGCCCTGCGCGACGTCCTCGACCCGCGGCTGCGAGGGAGCCGGTAGCGCGTTCATGTCGAGCCCCGCGGGCCCGGCTCGGGGAGACGCTTCGCACGGATGTGACCGGGTAGAGGCCCTCGTCCGGGCCATCCTGCCGTCGGCGCCGCGATAGGCACCACGCTCGTTGGCGTGCCTTGCGCCGAGAGTCTCGACGAACAGCGCACGCAAAGACAGGCGCCCGCGCGCGCCTGTGGTCCGCAGGGCCGCCGCCGGAGAGCGCGGCCGCCACTGCGGACCGCGGACGGGGGCACGCCGCACGACGCACATCCTTGATAGCGTGCCGGGCGACAATCTCGGGATGGCGCCGGGTGACCGGCGCACCGCGATGCCGAAGGAGGCAGTCATGCCCGGTCCCTGCGACGACCTGCGCGTGATCGACCTGAGCAGCGGCCCCGCCGGTGGGCTCGCGACGATGATCCTCGCGGACTTCGGCGCCGACGTGGTGAAGGTCGAGCCGCCGGGAGGCGACCCGGCGCGCGCCGAGCGCGCGGCGCCGATGTGGCTGCGCGGGAAGCGCAGCATCACGCTCGATCTCGCGCACCCCGCCGATCGCGAGCGCCTCGCGGGGCTCGTACGCGGCGCGGACGTGGTCGTGTCCTCGGCGGGGCCGGCCGTCGTCGCCGCGACCGGGACCGACTACACGACCTGCTCGCAGCTCAACCCCGCCCTCGTCTACTGCTCGGTGACCGGCTGGGGGCTGAAGGGTCCTTACGCCGACTACCCCGCCGACCCCGCGCTCGTCGCGGCGAAGTCCGGGCGGATGCAGGCGTTCGCCGGCATCTCGCGGCGCGAGGGGCCGGCATTCCCCGCCGTGCGCACCGAGACGCACGCCGCGGCGCAGTCCGCGCTGTCCGGGATCCTCGCCGCGCTGCTCGTGCGGGACCGCACCGGCGAGGGGCAGCTCGTGGAGACGAGCCTGCTCCAGGGCATGTTCCCGTACGACCTCGGCACGCTCGTGCGCGGGCAACTCGCGCAGCGCTACCCGGCGCAGTTCGCCAACGACCCGTACGCGGCCCTCTCCGTGAACTCGATGCCGACGCTCGGCTACCAGCCGGTCATGGGCAAGGACGGCCGCTGGATTCAGTTCGCGAACCTGCTGGAGCACCTCTTCCAGGCGTCGATCATCGCGCTCGATCTCACGACCGAGGTGCTTGCCGAGCCGCGCTATGCGGCCGCCCCTCGCCTCGCCCCCGCGGAGGCCGAGGAGGTGCGCAACCTCATGCTCGAGCGGGTGCGCGAACGCACGGCCGATGAGTGGATGCCGATCTTCCACGACAACGGCAACGTGGCGGCCGATCACGTTGGTACCGCGCAGCGCGCGCTGCACCACCCCGACCTCGTGGCGAACGGCGAGGTGCTCGATCGCGAGCACCCACGCCTCGGCACGGTGCGCCAGCTCGGGCCGCTCGCGCGGCTCACCAGGACGCCGGGCACCGTCACCGGGCAGCCGGCGGAGCCGGGCGAGCACACCGACGCGGTGCGCGCCGAGCACCGCACGGTCGCCGCGCCGGCGGCGCGCAACGGCGCGGCCGCGCCGCGCCACCCGCTCGAGGGGATCACCGTGCTCGA
Source organism: Dehalococcoidia bacterium (assembly GCA_040902395.1). GTDB lineage: Bacteria > Chloroflexota > Dehalococcoidia > UBA2979 > UBA2979 > VGNK01. Next base: position 4,995 of record JBBDXH010000191.1, on the reverse strand, counting down.
GTTCGCGACGATCATCGCCGTCCCGCTCGGCGCGTCGCTGCTCGCCGACCTCGGCGCGCGGGTGATCAAGGTCGAGCCGACGGGCGGCGGCGACCCCATGCGCACGCTCGGCGTCGGGCTCGGTGCCTACATCGGCGCGGCAAAGATGAACGCCGGCAAAGAGAGCATCTGCATCGATCTGAAGTCCGAGCACGGGCAGGCGCTCGTCGGGAAGCTGATCGAGCACGCGGACGTGATCATCCACAACTACCGACCGGGGGTGCCGGAGCGACTCGGCATCGGCTACGAGCGCGCGCGCGCGCTCAGGCCGGACGTCGTGCACGTGAGCGTGAACGGGTACGGCCCGGACGGTCCGTCCGCGCACCGCCCGGTGGCGCACCCGATCCCGGGCGCGGTCTGCGGCGGCGCCCTCATGCAGGTCGGATCGGCTTGGCCGCCGGCCGATCTCGACTCACTCGACACGCTGCGTGAGGCCGCGCGCCAGTTCTATCGCGCGAACGAGGCGAACCCGGACCCGAACACGTCGGTGGCGGCCGCCTCGAGCGCGCTGCTCGGGCTCTACGCGCGCCGGCGCACCGGGGAAGGCCAGCAGATCTTCCTGAGCATGCTCGGCGCGAACGGCTACGCGAACTTCGACGACTTCCTCTCCTACCGCGGCAAGCCCGAGCGCCCGACGCTCGACGGCGAGTTGCACGGCACCGGCCCGCTCTACCGCCTCTACCCCGCCGCCGACGGCAGCTGGGTCTTCCTCGCCGTCCACGACGCAGACGAGTGGGCGCGGCTCTGCCGCGCCGCCGGACGCGCCGACCTCGCCGCCGACGCTCGTTTCGGAGACGACGCGGCGCGCGCCGCGAACGGCGACGCCCTCGCCGAGACGCTCGGCGCACTCTTCCGCGAGCGGCCGGCGGCGGAGTGGGAGCGCGTGTTGATCGCCGCGGGCGTGGGCTGCGTCGAGGCGAGCACGGAGTCGCCCGGCGTCTTCTTCGCGAAGAGCGCACAGCTCACGGCGAACGGCCTCGCCGTCGAGGCGGACCACGCGCTGTGGGGCCGCTACCAGCGCTGGGGACCCATGGTCACCCTCTCGGAAACGCCGGGCCGGTACGGCCCGGGCGTGCTCGCCGGTCAGCACACGGACGCCATCCTCGCGGAGATCGGCTGCTCGCCCGACGAGATCGCCGACCTCCGTGCCGCGGGCGTGGTCGACAGCGCGGTGCCGATGGAACTCGGTGCGCCGGTCGCGTAGCCGGTGCGGGACAGACGCCCCCGCCCGGGCGGGCGGGTCGCGACGAAGGTGACCAGCCTTGGGCGACGAGCAGCCGGCGTACGCGCGCATCCTCGAAGTCGAGCGGCTCGTCGTGAGCTTCGACATTGATGGCACGCTGGAGTTCGGCGACCCGAACGGTCCGGTGGCGGCCCGGCTCGTGCGCGCGCTCCAGCGCGCGAGCGTGGTGGTGGGCAGTGCCTCCGATCGCACCGTGCTGGACCAGGCGCGCGTGTGGGCGGCGGCCGGGGTCGAGCCCGCCTTCGTGGTCGTGAAGAACCAGCTGCGACGCATCCCGACGGACTACCCGGACCGTCTGCTCGTACATGTCGGCGACCGCTTCGCCGACGCGCTCGAGGCGGCCAACGCAGGCGCCGTGTTCGTACACGTGGATGCGCTCTCGTGGGACGAGTGGCTGGAACCGCACCACTTCTATCGCATGGCGCGCGATCTGCGCGGGATGTGATCGGTCCAGATCACCCGCGCTCGCGCGGGGGAGCGGGGGGGAACGCCCGATGGTGAGCCCAGGCGAGTGGACGAAGACGCTGCCGGAGCCTTCGTGGCTCACGCAGCCCTTCTGGGACGCGACGAAGGCAGGCAAGCTCAAGCTCCAGCGCTGCACGACGTGCGGCGAGTACGTGTGGACGCCGCAGATGGCGTGTCGCTCGTGCCTGACGGAGACGCTCGAGTGGACGGAGGTCTCCGGCCGCGGATCGGTCTACAGCTTCGTCAACATCTACCGACCCGCGAACCCGGCGTACACGGCGCCGTACACGATCGTCGTGGTCGACCTCGAGGAGGGGCCGCGCATCTTCAGCGACCTCGTGGGCATTGCGCCCGAGGACGTGCGCATCGGCATGCCCGTGGCGGTCGAGTTCGAGGACGTGGGGCCCGTCGGCCTGTACCACTTCCGTCCGCGCACCTGAGCGCGGGCAGGTCGCACCGGAACGACATCCGCCCGATCGGCCGCGACGGCCGCCGGGCGCAGGCGAGGGAGTACCGCCGTGGGCGACATGGACGACGCACGCATCGTGGGCGTGGGGATGACGAAGCAGGCGCGTGATCTCTCGCATCGCACGGGCTTCTCGGTGGCGCTCGAAGCGCTCAAGCAGGCGCTCGACGAGGCGAGCATGACCGTTGACGAGATCGACGGCTTCGGTTCGAACGTCACCGGCTGGCCGGGCGGCGGCGGCGCCGGCTACTGGGCGTACCAGCTCAAGCGCGAATTCAAATGGGCCGGAGGCGCCGGCCTCGCAGACATCGCGATGGCGGCGCGCCTGATCACGAGCGGCTATCTGAACACGGTGGCGATCGTGCTGGGCATGGTGCGCCCGCCGAACCTGATCAACCCGCCGTGGACCGAGAGCCACAGCGAGTTCACGGGCTGGACCGGCGCGGTGCCCGTGCAACCGACACAGTTCGGACTCGTGGCCCAGCGCTACGCCTACGAGGTGCCCGGCGCCGTCGACGCGATGGCGGAGATCGCCGCCTCGACGCGCAACTTCGGCAGCATCAACCCGGACGCCGTCTACTTCGCGCGTGGACCGTTCACGGCACGGGACGTGCTCGACTCGCGCATGATTGCTTCGCCGCTCACGCTGCTGATGTGCTCCACGGTGAACGACGGCGGCTGCGCGATGGTGCTCACGCACAAGGACCGCGCGAAGGACACGCCGAAGCCGCCGATCCGCGTGATCGCCGGGGCGTCGCACATCGCGTACCCCGCGTATCACGAGCCGCCGGCGCTCGAGGGCTATTACGCCGCGGGCCGGCACTACCGCGACACGATGGCGCGCGCGGGCGTCAACCCCGCCGAGGACATCAACCTCGTCGAGTTCTACGACCACTTCGCGAGCCACGTGCTCATGCAGTACGAGCAGTTCGGCTTCTGCGGGAAGGGCGAGGCGCCCGATCTCGTGCAGTCCGGCGAGATGCGGCTGGGCGGCCGCTTCCCGACGTGCACGGACGGCGGGAACCTCTCGTTCAGCCACCCGGGCGCGCCGATCCTGCACCGCCCGATCGAGGGCGTGCGGCAGCTGCGCGGCGAGGTGAAGGACCTCTGCCCGGGCTGGGAAAGCGGCGACCACACGTACGACCCGGCGATGTGCCGGAAGGTCCGCGAGCCAAAGCTCGCCTTCGCCTCGAACCCCGGCACGCCGACGATCCAGGGCTCGATGCTCGTCATGGGGGCGGAGTAACGACTCCCGGCAGCCCCGCGCGGCGGCCGTTTCGACGCGACCGCGCGTCGGCGGCAACGGCGTCACGTGTGTCGGCGCGCGCGGACCGGACCTCAGGTCCAGTCTCCCTGCATACTGGTCGCCCGACCCCGGCGTGGCTCCCGCCGGGCGGCAGCCCTAACCTCTGGCGGGTTCCTTGCCCCCGTAGCTCAGTGGATAGAGCAGTGGTTTCCTAAACCATGCGCGCAGGTTCAACTCCTGCCGGGGGTACCACCACCCGCCAGGTCGAGTCGGCCGCTGCACGCGCGAGTGCCTTCGCCTACAGCACCACGATCACGATCGTCCCTGCCGGGACGCCGAACGGGTGCACGGCCACGAAGGCGGCGTTGACGAACGCCGGCGCGCCCGGGACGAGTACGCGCGCGCTCCCGTCCACGAACACCGTGACCGAGACGGCACCGACCGACAGCGCGGCGGACGCGAGCTGGTCGACCGTGCCGCCGTTGAAGATCGCCGCGTTGACGCCTGCCGACGTGATCGCGCGATCGAAGTCGCCCGCCCCGACGGTGGCGCCCGGCGGGGTAATGCGCACCCGGTAGCCCGCCGCCTCGACGCCGAGCACCTCGAGTGTCGCGCCCGAGACAGGGTCGGCGAACGTGCGGCCGGGTGCGAACGGTGCGTTGTAGAGGGGACCGCAGGTCGCGAGCTGCGCCTGGTCGTTCGACAGCCGGGACGGGTACACCGCGATCAGCCCGGCGCCGGTCTGAATGCTGGTGTCGATTGCGTACACGAGCACGCCCTCGACGCAGCTGCCGCTGTCGCCGCCTACCCGCGTCCGCAGTTCGATCGCGAGCGCGCGCTCCGTCCCGGTGCGCACCACCGCCAGCCGCGTCCCGGTGCCGCCAGCGACCGGCGAGAGCACGACCTCCTCGGCGGCGTCGACGACGCACCGCACGTCCGAGTCGTCCAGCCAGCCGAGCTTCCACCGGTGCCAGCCGAGGAACCGGGGCCCCTCGACGGAGAGGCTCATCAGGTCCCACGTCCCGACAAAGCGCCCCCTGGCGGCGTCGTCGTCACTCGTCAGCAGTGCGAGGTCATAGAGGTCCGGCAGCCCGAGCAGGTGCATCGTCTCGTGCGCGACGGTCGTGGCCGAGTGGCCCGCGTTGAGCTGCGCTCGGAACCCGATCGTGTTGCCATCCGCGACGATGCCCTCGCGATCGAACCCCGCGCTGGAGGGCTCGTACGGCACCCCGTCGGGCCGCACGATGTACACGAAGTCCGTCGCCGAGTAGTCGATGTCGGCGTCGGTCAACGCGATGGTGTCCGCGAGCAGCAGGTCGAGATCCGGATCGGCCGTGGTCGACGCGAACCCGTACGCACTGACCGCCCTCGGCAGTCGGTAGACCCGCGCGCCGCCCGCGACGTCGAAGGCCACGCGGCCGCCCGAGAGACCGCCGACGATGGCGAGCCCGTCACGCACCAGCTGCGTCGCGTCCGTCGCGGGCATGCCGGGCGGTCCGTCTGCGAACTCCACGGCGACCGCGACCACGCGGTGCA
>JBBDXH010000190.1:12635-15415 GCA_040902395.1 Dehalococcoidia bacterium | reverse complement strand
GGCCACCTCGAGGCGAGCAGGCCGCCGTAAGGGTTATTGGCCGCAGAGCCCTTAGCGAGCGGCCGGTGCTCCCAGCACCGGGCAGGTCATGGTTCGCCTGCGCTCACCACGAACGGGGAAAACGGCTGATCGGGACGATTCCAGGGCGGGCCGGCGCGCCCGACCGTCACGCGCCCGCGCGGCCGGGGCGGCCGCTCGTTCACCACGGCCGGCCGTCGCGCGCCTGCTCGTCGAAGCGCGCGTTCTGCGATTTCGACCACGCGACGCGGTTCGGGTCCGCATCGCCGCGCCCGCCGCCCGCGCCACCGATCAGCCAGAAGTTGCCCGATGCGCGCACGGCCGCGCTCTGTCCCATGATGTCGGCCGCCTGGTTGATCGACATCTTGGACAGCTTGAGCGCGTACAGGTCGTTGAGCGCGATCCGGCGCGCAAGCCACATCGTCGCCTCTTCGAGCCGCGCCCGCGGCACGACGCGGTTCACCATACCCAGGCGATGCGCCTCCTCGGCGTCGAGGAAGTCGCCGGTCCAGAGGTGTTCCTTCGCCTTCTTGATGCCGAGTTCCCAGAAGTGGGTGGGATACTCGTGGTGTGCGCCACCCCAGCGCACGGACCGGTCGGCGAAGACCGCGTCGTCCGCCGCCACCACGAGGTCGCACGCTGCGGCGAGCATCCATGAACCCATGATGCAGTAGCCCTGCACCATCGCCACCGTCGGCTTGCCGATGTTTCGCCAGCGGTCGTGCAACCGCCAGTAGACGCCGCGATCCATCGATTCCAGCCTGCCGAGCGACGACGTGTCGCGTGGAAACTCGTCGAGCTCCGAACGCGCCTCGTCCGTGCCGAGGTCGTGACCGCCGCCGAAGTGGTCGCCGGCGCCGGCGACCACGATCACCTTGATGCCGTCGTCGGCCTCGGCGCGCGCGAACGCGTGATCGAGCTCGGCATACACCCTTCGGCTGATCGCGTTGCGCTTCTCCGGCCGGTTGATCGTGACCTTCACGATCTCGTCCGCCTGTTCGTAGAGCACGTGCTTCAGTTCCACGCTCAGCCTCCGTATCGCGCGTGCCGCCCTGGCACGGCCACACCCATGTGTTCGCTGTGGGATCTCGTGGGCGCGTCAAACGCCCCGCGACCGCATTACAGACGCCATCGCCGGCTGTCAACGCAGCCGAACGCAGCCGAACGGCGGGGAGACGCAGCAGCCTCGGCTCCGCTGGTGAACGTCAGCCGAGGCGGCTCGCCATCTCCGCGACGTGCGCCCCAACCAGCGCCGGCGCCTCCATCGGGATGAAGTGCGTGCCGCGATCGAGCGGTACGTCCTCCGCGTGCGCGAAGCGCGACGCAAGGTCGGGCGCCGTCGGCGAGGCCGTGAAGGCGCGCGGTTCGCCGGGTGCGGCATCCGGCTGAGCGGGCGCACGGATCACGCGCACGGGCACCGTGATGCGCGCGATCGCATCGGAGACGTCCGTGCGCCCGGCGTGCGCGTACACGTCCGCTTCGACGAGCGGCGGGCACGCCAGCTCGAAGCCGCCCTCCGCGAGCGGGAGCAGTCCGTAGCGGCAGTAGTCGTCCAGGACTGCGGGCTCCCAGTCGTTGAACGGCGGCCGCGAGGCGAAGCGTTCGATCATCTCCTCCGGCGACGCCCACTCGTTCCGTCGCCGCGCGACGAAGGATGAGCTCGGCGATTCGCCCACGGCGACGTCCGGACGCGTCGTGAGGCCGATCACCGGATCGACGAGCACGAGCGCCGCAAAGCGGTCGCGCTCACGGCCGGCCGCGTAGGTCACGGAATGTCCGCCCATCGAGTGCCCGACGCCGACGATCCGCGACAGGTCGAGCTTCGACACGAGCGCGGTCAGGTCGTCGCCGAAGCGCGCCCAGTCGTACGGCTCGTCGGGGCGTTCGCTGCGGCCGTGCCCGCGCATGTCGACGGCGTACGCACGCCACCCGGGGAGCCGGCGGATCACCTCATCCCAGCAGCGCGCGTGGAAGCCGGTCGCGTGCACGAAGAGCAGCGTCGGTCCGTCGGCGGCGCTGTCGCCGGCCCACTCGAAGGCGCACAGCTCGACGCCGTTCGCGTGCACCCGCAACTCGACGGGCTGCTCGCCGTCGGGCCGCCGGCGCGCGGGATCGTGGGGTTCGGGCATCGACTCTCCGTGGTGCGTAGCGCGCGCCGGGGTGTCACGCTCCTCAGGGCGGTGCCGAGCGCGCGGGCGCACGTTATCGCCTCGAGATTGCGGGCACACCGCGTGGTTGGATCGGAGTTCGCAGGTTCGACCGTGGGCGGGGTCGTTACCTAGAATGACGGCCGCGGCAGGGTAGCTCAGTGGTAGAGCAGGGGACTCATAAGCCCTTGGTCGGGAGTTCAAATCTCCCCCCTGCTACCAAATCCCAACTCGATGGCGGCCCCGGGACGACTCGTCAGTGATCGTCGATCTCTTCAATCGGCGGTCAATCGGAGATCGAAGGCGGGGCCCGGCGTCTAGCTGCTCACCTCGACCGGCCGGACCCGCGGTCCTCCCTGTGATCGCTCGTCACCGCGTGCCTGAGAGCGCTCGGACGGCGCGACGCCGTGTCGGCACCCCGGCCTCTCGGCCGAGGCTTGCCGCGATCCTCCCTGTGATCGCTCGTCACCGCGTGCCAGATATCGCGCGAACGGCGCGATGCCGTGCCGGCACCCCGGCCTCTCGGCCGAGGCTTGCCGCAATCCTCCCCGTGATCGCTGGTCACCGCGTGCCAGATATCGCGCGAACGGCGCGATGCCGTGCCGGCACCCCGGC
>JBBDXH010000190.1:12459-12535 GCA_040902395.1 Dehalococcoidia bacterium | reverse complement strand
CTCTCGGCCGAGGCTCGCGACAGCCACTCCCGCGCCGGACCCGCGCCATCCCACGCCGCGCCGACGACGCGCATAA
>JBBDXH010000190.1:0-12359 GCA_040902395.1 Dehalococcoidia bacterium | reverse complement strand
AGCCACTCCCGCGCCGGACCCGCGCCATCCCACGCCGCGCCGACGACGCGCATAATCGCCGCGCCGAGCAGCCGCGATGCCGCGCTGTGCTTGCGGCGAGTCGGGCCGGGCGGACAACGGGGGGTGCGGACGTGGTTGTGCATCGCGGGATCGTCGTCGTCCACGGGGTCGGCGACGGCAACAAGGGCGCCTTCCTCGACCTGTTCGTGGAGCCGCTGGCGCGCTTCATCGGTGACGCGATCGACGACCGCAACGTGATCGTCGACGCACAGAACGAGCCATCCGTCGCTTCGGCCAGCGTGGCCACGCTGCGACTGCGCGATCCGGACGCGCAGACCGTGGTCGAGGAGTGGCACATCCGGGAGGCGTGGTGGACCCACACGTTCGCCGCGAGCAGCGCTCAGTCGGTCCTCTACTGGGGAATCATCGGGGGGCTGACGGCGCTGTGGATGACGTTCAGGAACATCTTCGTCAGGAACGCGCTCCGCTTCGCCGTGCCGCGACGGTACGAGCAGATGCCGCTGGCGCGGACAGACCTGCGCGGACGACCGCTCGGCGCCGCCGACTCGCGTCGGATCCGCGAGGAAGACGAGGGCGTCTGGACCGTCGCCGGTGCGTCGCGCATCAAGGCCCTGCTGGATGCGTTCGTGTGGCTGCTGATCACGGCCGGCTACCTCGCGGTCGCGATTGCGGGGCTGCTGATCATCGTGCCCGTCTACCTGCTGCTGCTGACCCCGCTCACCGCGCTCTTTCCGCGCCTTGGGGTGATCCAGCGGAGGATCGTCGGCGTGCTCGTGCGCGGGGTCGGCGACCAGCAGGCGATGACGACGCGCCGCTTCGCGCTGGCGTCGGCGTCGAACGAGGTGTCGCGCGCGCTTCGGCCAATGCTCCTACCGAGCGCGCTCGCGGAGCGTCACGCGAACGAGCCCGAGTTCACGGGGTACCAGACCGTCACGGTGGTCGCGTACTCGGGCGGCGCGGTGGTCGCATACGACGCGCTGGCGACCCATGTGGCCGAGTGGATGTCCCGGCCGATGCCCCCGGGACTTCACCGTCCGGCGCGCGTGAACTGGATCACCGCCGGGAGCGGGCTCAACCTCGCGTTCCGCATGCGCCGGCGGAAGAGCGCCCAGGACAACGCCTTCTGGGGTCGCCGCATCGACGGTTACGTCAACTGGTTGAACATCTACGCCCGCTACGATCCGATCCCGCAGGGCCCCGCGCCCGCGGCGCTCGTTGAGGCGCTCGTGGGACCCGATCCCTGGCTGTCCGTGCCGGCCGACCGAGCGCGCACTCGCCCGCCGTACGTCTGCCTCAGGGTCGTCAACGACGACTTCCCCGCGACCGATCACTTCGGCTACTGGCGGAACGGCGACGAGGTGATGGCGCGCGTGGTCCACATGGTGCTGTCCGATGGCCTCTCGACCGGCTCACTGGACCCGCAGCGCGTTGAATTCTCGCCGAGCGCGTTCGCCGGCCTGCGCGACCAGATCGCTGCGCGGACGGGCCGCGGCCGCGCGCACCGCACGGCGGTGCTGCGGCGCCAGTTGCCGCTCTACCTCGGGCTGCTCGCGTTCATCGCGGCGCTTCCGTGGGCGTCGAACCCCGGCCGCTGGCTGCTCGGCATAGACAAGCTGTTTGGCATGAGCGCGATCAGCGTTCGCGGGCGCGTCCTCGACGATCTCATCCCGCGGGCGATCGGGAGCGTCAGCATCGAGGCGTACCGCGACTGGCTGGTGGGCGCGGCCGGCATGGCCTTCGCTGCGCTCGTCGCCGTGCAGCTGCTCGGGCTCGTGTTCGAGCTCGTGCGCTGGGTGCGCCAGGGCGGTTCGTTCTGGCTGGCGGCCGTGCCGATTCTCGCGACGGGGCTCACGGCCGCACTTGTGGTCTACGCGATCGTGGCCGCCGGGTAGCTGCCCGACGAACGCGTCCGCGTACGGGCGCGGGTAAGCAGCCGACCCGCGCCGGCGGCTCCGGGCCGGCCGTTCAGCGGAAGTCCGTGCGCGCGGGCTCGCCTTCGGCGAAATCGGGGCGGCCGCGGAAGAAGCGCTCCTCGCCGAAGAAGCGCGCGCGCATGTCATCGGGGATGCGCGCGAACATGCTGCTCTCGCCGAACTGGCTGCGGTGCATCGATGCCGCGCGACGCTTGGCGTCGGCGTACGGCGCGCAGTCGATCGTCACGCTCACCGGGGGGTCGGGGCGCGCCAGCGCCTCGTCGAAGCGCTTTCGCATCGCCTCGTCGATCGGCTCCGGCAGCAGCCCGCGGCGTTCGAGTTCGAGGCGCATGTGCGCGAACTGCTTCATCGTGCGCGCGCCCCAGTACAGCCGCTCGGGCGCCCACGGCGCGCCGGTCTCCGGGTACGCGCCCGGGTCGCCGCAGGCGTCGAAGGCGGCGACCGTGTGGCGGTGCGTGGCGATGTGATCGGGGTGGCCGTACCCGCCGTCGGCCTGCCACGTAAAGACGAAGTGCGGCCGCACCTCGCGCATGATCGTGAGCAGCGCTGCCACCGCCACCTCGGCCGGCTGCCGGTGGAAGCAGCGCTCGTCGTCGTTCTCGGGCGTGCCGTCCATCCCGCTGTCGCGGAACGGGAGGAAGCGCACGTCGGAGAGGCCGATCTGCGCCATCGCCGCGCGCAGCTCGAGCTCGCGCGTGTAGCCGAGCGTCTCCGGCGTCGCGAGCGCCGGGTCGCTGATCTCGCCGACCTCGCCGCGCGTGGTGCAGACGAGCGTGACGGCGTTGCCCTCCGCGAGGAATGCGGCGAGCGAGCCGGTCGCCTGCCCCTCGTCGTCGGGGTGGCCGTAGACCGCGAGCACGCGCTTGCCGCTCACGCCGACGACGCTCGGAGGGGTGGTCATGTGCGCCTCCCGTGCGGACAACCCGGCAGCCCGCACCGCGCCCGCAGGGCGCGGGATCGGTCGAGACGCCCGGGTACTCGATGGATCGCCGGCGGCCCGTCCGGGCCGCAGCGAGCGTAGCGCGCGCTCGCGCCGCGGGCGTCACGCCTCGCGCACCTCGCGCACCTCGTTCGTCCCGATCATGTACCGGCCGCGCTTCGCCCACTCCACGGCCTCGTCCATCGAGGCCGCCTCGACGATGAAGTAGCCGCCTTCGAACTCGGCGCCCTGGACGTACGGGCCGTGGAGCACCTCGTGCCGTCCGTCTCGACGCTTCCGGACGACCCTCGCCTGCGCGGGGTCGCCGAAGAAGACCATGCTCGTGTGCTGCTCTTCTGCGAGTGCGCGGACGAAGTCGCGGTGCGCGCTGGCCATGCGCTCGCGCTCGTCCGGCGCGAGCTGGTCGAACCCGGTGCCGATGATGTGTCGGAACGTGATCATGTACTTCAACCGGTCGGTCTCCCCTCGATCCGCGCCCCTGCCCGCGATCGCCGCAAGGCCGTACGCGACGAGCAGGGTACGATTCGTGCATAAAAGCACAATCCGCTGGCGCAATCCGCAAGGGACGGCCCATGCTCGCTCGCCTCGGTGGCTGGTGTTTCCGCAACCGGTGGAAGGTGCTCGCCGCCTGGGGCGCCGTGATCGTCGCGGTATTCGGCGCGGGCGCGGCGATCGGCTCCGCGTTCGACGGCGCGTTTGAGATCCCGGACTCCGAGAGCCGTCGCGGGTTCGAGGCGCTCGACCGCTATTTCGGCGGCGAGGGCAGCGGGCAGAGCGGATCGATCGTGTTCAGGGCGAGCCGGGGCGTGGACGACCTCGCCGTGCGCGCTGCGATGGAGGCGCTCTTCTCGACGATCGACGCGATCGAGGGCGTCTCGGTCACGAGCCCGTACTCGGAGCGCGCGGACGGCGCCCAGACCAGCGCCGACCGGACGATCGCGTACGCGAACGTGAGCCTCGCGGTCGACATCGACATGACGGAGTCGACGGTGATCGGCCAGACGATCGCCGACGCGGCGCCGCGCATCGACGGGCTCCGGGTCGAGGTCGGCGGCTCAGCGCTCGCGCCGTTCGAGCCGCCCGAGTCGGAGTTCATCGGCCTGGCGTTCGCCGTGGTCGTGCTGATCCTGGCGTTCGGATCGGTGCTGGCGATGGGGCTGCCGATCGGCGTCGCCGTCGCGGGCGTGGGCGTGGGCGCCGGTCTGATCGCGCTGATCTCGAACCTCCAGCCGGTCCCGGACTTCGCCACCACGCTCGGCGCGATGATCGGCCTCGGTGTCGGCATCGACTACGCGTTGATCATCGTCACGCGCTACCGCGAAGGGCTGGCCGCGGGCCTCGAGCCTGAGGCCGCCACGGTGCGCGCGATGGACACAGCCGGCCGGTCCGTGTTCTTCGCGGGGATCACGGTCGTGATCTCCCTGCTGGGGATGCTGCTGATGGGGCTGACATTCGTCTCGGGGCTCGGCATCGGCGCGGCGACGGTGGTGGCGGTGACCATGCTCGCGTCGCTGACCCTGCTGCCGGCGTTCCTCGGGTTCGCCGGCCACCGGGTGGAGATCACGCGCTGGCCGGAGCTGATCGCGGCGGCCCTGCTCGCGGTCGCGCTGCTGGGCGTGGGCCTCGGCCTGCGCCCCCTGATCGTCGCCGCCCCGGCCGCGGCGGTGGTGTTCGTGGCCGGCCTCGTGATCCGCCCGCTCCGCCGAGACGTCCCACGGCGCGCGCGCACGCCGATGCGCCGGTCGCTCGCCTACCGCTGGAGCCGCCTCGTGCAGTCCCACCCGTGGACCGCCGTGATCGCCGGAGTTGCGGTGCTACTGCTGCTGGCATCGCCGGTGCTCTCGCTTCGCCTCGGCTTCTCCGACGAGGGCAACTTCAGCACGGACACGACCACCCGCCGTGCGTACGACCTGCTCGCGGACGGCTTCGGGCCGGGCTTCAACGGGCCGCTCGTGGTGACGCTGGTGCTCGGTGAGCCGGCCGCCGCCGCCGCCGCCGACGCCGTGCGCGCGGCGCTCGCGGCGAGCCCCGGCGTCGCGAGCGCCGGCAAGCCGCTGCCGAATGACTTCGCGAATCCCGGGCGCGCGGAGGCGTACCTCCTCCAGCTCATCCCCACGACGGCCCCGCAGGACGGAGCGACCGCCGCGCTCGTCCAGCGGCTGCGGCGCGACGTCGTGCCGCCGGCCGTCGCGGGAACGACGCTCGACGTGAACATCACGGGGAACGTCGCCGTCGGCATCGACTTCACCGACTACCTGACGGGGCGGCTGTTGGTCTTCTTCGGCGCGGTACTGGCCCTGTCGTTCCTGCTGCTGATGCTGGTGTTCCGGTCGGTGCTCGTGCCGCTGAAAGCCGTGTTCATGAACATGCTGTCGATCGGCGCGGCATACGGGATCGTGGTGGCGGTGTTCCAGTGGGGGTGGTTCGGCGACCGGCTCGGCATCGCCGGCGCGCCGGTCGAGCCGTTCATCCCGATGATGATGTTCGCGATCGTCTTCGGACTCTCGATGGATTACGAGGTGTTCCTGCTCTCGCGCGTGAAGGAGGAGTTCGACCGCACCGGCGACCCGGTCAGCTCGGTGGCGGACGGACTGGCCTCGACGGCGCACGTGATCACGGCGGCGGCCGCGATCATGGTGGTCGTCTTCGGCAGCTTCATGTTCGAGGACCAGCGGATCATCAAGCTCTTCGGGCTCGGACTCAGCGTCGCGGTACTGCTCGACGCGACGCTCGTGCGTATGTTGCTCGTACCCGCGACAATGAAGCTGCTCGGCGGCCGCAACTGGTGGCTACCAGGCTGGCTCGACCGCGTGCTGCCGAGGATCAACGTCGAAGGGCCGGTCGAACAGCGACGCGATGCGGAGGCCGCGGGCTAGGCGCCGCGCCACATGGGATCTCACACGACCGACCAACCGCCACGACAGGATTTGGCGAGCGCTGGGCCGGATCGCGAGTCGCAACGCGGTCCGGACGGCCCGCGCCACGGGCATCGCCCGGGATTGGCGCGACTGGAGCGCATGCGGGAGACACGATTCCCGGCGCTCGCCGGGGTGACCGCGGCCCAGGCGTGGACGGTCGTCGCCTTCGTGGGCGGCGGGCTGCTGATCACGATCGCCGGCGGCTGGCTGTTCGGCAGCGTCTACGACATCGACCCGGAGGGCCTCCGTGCGTGGCTGGAACGGCGCGGACCGCTGGCGCCGGTGCTGTACATCGCGCTGCTCACGGCGGCGATCGTGTTCTCGCCGATTCCCTCGGTGCCGATCAACGTCGCCGCCGGGCTCGCGTTCGGGCTGGTGTGGGGCTCGGTCTATTCGCTGATCGGGACCGAGCTCGGCGGCATCATCGCCTTCATGATCGCCCGGCGACTCGGACGGCCCGCGGTGGTGCGCTGGGTGCCGCCTGCGTCGGTCGAGTTCGTCGACCGGCTCGCGGACCGCTTCGGCTGGCGCGGGCTCTTCTTCGTGCGGCTGATCCCACTCTTCCACTTCGACTGGATCAGCTACGCCGCGGGGCTGACGCAGATGCGCTTCGTGACGTTCGCGACGGCGAGCTTCGCGGGCATCGTGCTCCCGATCGTCGGCATCGTCGCGGTCGGCGACTCACTGGTCACCGCCCCGCTGCGAGCGGCCGTGATCGTCGTGGGCCTGGTGCTGCTCGCGCTCACGCCGTTCGCGTGGGCGGCCCTGATCCGGCGCCGCGCGCGGCCCGCAGCGCCGATCGACGACCGCGAGGCGACCACCACCGCGTCGCGGCGCGGCTAACTGGCGCACATCCGACCGGCGGGCCCCACGGCGCGCCCCGCCACTGATCAAGATTGAGATGTCTCAGGCTCGATCCGAACCGCCATACTGGCGGGCGGCCTGGGTCGCCCCGGCCGGGACCCGCGCGTGGACGGACCTCAGGTTCAACGCAGGGCGGCAGGCTGGCGGGACGCGCTGTGAGGTGGTACCCAGTGGCGCAGAGAACGTGCCGCCGTTCGAACATCGTTCGGCCACGGCGGCCCGACTGATCGCCTGATGGGGAGGAGACAGAGCGTGGTGCAATCGACGGAGATCGGCTTCCCGGTCGACGAGAAGTACAGCCCGACGGATTACGTCCGAGCGGGCGCGCTCGTGAAGAGTCGCGCTGAGTACGACGCGCTCTACAAGCGCAGCCTCGAGGAGCCGGACGCGTTCTGGTCCGAGATGGCGCACAAGTACGTCGACTGGATCGCGCCGTTCGACAAGGTGCACGAAGAGAACCTCGCCAAGGGCGAGATCAAGTGGTTCTTGAACGGCAAGCTGAACGTCGCGGTGAACTGCCTCGACCGGCACCTCGCCACGAAGGGCGACCGCGCGGCGCTGATCTTCGAAGGTGACGAGCCGAGCGATAACCGCACCGTCACCTACCGCGAGCTCTACGAGCAGACATGCCAGCTGGCGAACTTCCTGCGCGCGAAGGGCGTGCGGAAGGGCGACCGCGTCGCGATCTACATGGGCATGGTGCCGGAGCTGCCGGTGGCGATGCTCGCGTGCGCGCGCATCGGCGCCATCCACTCCGTGATCTTCGGCGGCTTCTCGGCGCGCTCGATCCGCGATCGCATCGACGACTCCGACTGCAAGGCGATCATCACGCAGGACTGGGGCAAGCGCGGCGGGCGTCCCGTTGCGCTGAAGACCAACGTCGACGACGCGCTGAAGGAGCCCGGCCACACCATCGAGTTCACGGTCGTGCTCGAGCACACCGGCGCCGAAGTGAAGATGGAGGCCGGACGCGACGTCTGGTGGGCGGATGCCGTTGCCGGTCAGCCCACCACGTGCGAGCCCGAGGTCATGGACTCCGAGGACCCGCTGTTCATCCTCTACACCTCGGGATCGACCGGGAAGCCAAAGGGCGTGCTGCACACCCAGGCCGGCTACTTGCTCTACACGATGCTCACGCAGCGGTACGTGTTCGACCTGCGCGAGGACGACATCTTCTGGTGCACCGCCGACATCGGCTGGGTGACCGGGCACAGCTACATCGTCTACGGGCCGCTCGGGAACGGCGGAACGAGCGTCGTCTTCGAGTCGATTCCGAGCTACCCGGACAACGGACGCTTCTGGGATGTGGTCGACCGGCTGAAGGTGACCGTCTTCTACACCGCCCCGACCGCCATCCGCGCCATCGCGCGCGACGGCGACGGGCCCGTGAAGAAGTACAGCCGCAAGACGCTGCGGGTGCTCGGCACCGTGGGCGAGCCGATCAATCCCGAGGCGTGGCGCTGGTACTACAACGTCGTCGGCGATCGGCGCTGCACGGTCGTCGACACCTACTGGCAAACCGAGACCGGTGGCCACATGATCACCGGCCTGGCCGCCGCCTTCGACGAGAAGCCGGGCTCAGCCTCGCTCCCCTTCTTCGGCATCAAGCCGAGCGTCGTGGACGAGAGCGGCAAGCTGATCGAGGGCAACGACATCAGCGGGGCGCTCTGCATCGACCAGTCGTGGCCGGGCATGATGCGCACGGTCTACGGCGACCACGAACGCTTCATCCAGACGTACATGACGACGTTCCCCGGCCGCTACTTCACCGGCGACGGCTGCTACCGCGACAAGGACGGCTATTACTGGATCACCGGCCGCATGGACGACGTGCTCAACGTCGCCGGCCACCGCCTCGGCAGCGCGGAGATCGAGGGCGCACTCGTGGGCCATTCCTCCGTCGCCGAGGCCGCGGTCGTCGGCTACCCGCACGACGTGAAGGGCCAGGGCATCTATGCGTACGTCCTGCTGAAGGCCGGTCAGAAATCGTCGCCGGACCTGGCGAAGGAGCTGCGGGACGCGGTCCGCAAGGACATCAGCCCGATCGCCACGCCGGACAAGATCCAGTTCGTGGAAGGCCTGCCGAAGACGCGCTCCGGCAAGATCATGCGCCGCATCCTGCGCAAGGTCGCTGAGGGCGAGCCGGAGAACGTGGGTGACGTCACCACGCTGGCCGAGCCGGCGGTCGTGGAGGAGATCATCAAGGGCGCGGCAGCGGCGAACTAGCCGCGCACCGCTGCGTCCGCCGAGAGCCCCGGCCGGGCATCCGCCCGCCAGGGCTCTGTCTTTCGGCGCTACGGGCGCAACCGCTTTCGTTCGAGCGCCGCCCGAAGGGGCGCCGGTGCGTCCACGGGCGCTGTGCGTGATCGGATCGCCCGCCGGCCGCGCCCCTCGTCTTCGCTCGGGATGAACGGGAGGGGGCGCCCCGCCGCGGCCAGGTCACCCGGGGTGCGTCCCACGGGCACAGTGCGTGATCGGATCGCCCGTCGACCGCGTCCCTCGTCTTCGCTCGGGACGAACGGGAGGGGGCGCCCCGCCGCGCCGGGTCAGCCGAGCACGATGCCGTCAGCGTCCGGTGAAGTGCGGCCGGCGCTTCTCGGCGAAGGCCTTGCGGCCCTCGAGGAAGTCGTCGCTCGTTGAGCACGCCGCGGCCATTTCGCGCACGCGATCGAGGTCGCGCTCCTCCGGCTCGAGCATCGACTGGCGTATGGACTCGCGCACGAGCCGCACGGTGAGCGGCGCGTTCTCGGCGATCGTCGCCGCCAGCTCACGAACGGTCGGCTCCAGCTCGTCGACCGGGACGACGCGGCTGACGAGGCCGAGCCGCAGCGCTTCGTCGGCGGTGAACTGGCGCCCGGTGAGCAGGATCTCCGCGGCCGCCGTCTTGCCGACCGCGTCCACGATCGCCTTCGTGCTCTCGAAGCCGTACCCGAGCCCGAGGCGCGCCGCGGGGATGCCGAGGCGAGCGTCGGCGGCGGCGATGCGGATGTCGGCGCGCAGTGCGGTGAGCAGCCCGGCGCCGAGCGCGTAGCCGCGGATCATGGCGATCAGCGGCTTCTCGAGCAGCGCGTAGCCGTCGACCGGCGGCCCGCTCCGACGGTCGGCGCCCCGCTGTGGCATGCCGCGTTCGCGGCCGAACTCGGCGATGTCGGCGCCCGAGACGAACGCCCGGTCGCCTGCGCCCGTCATCACCACGACGCGGACGTCGGGGTCCGCGTTGAACGCCTCGAGGATGCCCGGGATCGCGCGCTGCATCTCGCCGGAGAGCGCGTTTCGGCGTTCGGGTCGGTTGAAGACCATCCAGCCGATGCCGTCCTCGACGCGGGCGAGCATCTGTTCCGTTTCGAGCGCGAGGGTCATGGGTATTGTCCTTCATGAGCCGGCCCGGAGGAGCGCGCGGCGCCGGGCACGCGCGGGCGCGTGCACATTCCGTACACCTGCGCCTGATTTTCCGTCAATCGACGGAGACCGCGAACGCAGGCGACCCCGGCGGTCGGTACCGCCGGGTCCTCCCGCTGCGCATGCCGATCATGAGCTGGAGCGGTTTCCGCCGCCGGGCACGCCTGCCGCGCCTTCGCCGGTGTAGAGACCGGCGCCGCCCACCTCGCGCCAGTGCGTGTGCGCGAGCGTGTGCATGGTGAAGACGGCCTGCATGGCCGTCCACTGTCCCTGCGCGTCCTGCGTCTGGTTGATGGCCTCCTTCGTGAGCTTGAGCCCGAAGAGCGGCTTCTCCGCGATCTTCTTCGCCATCTCCTCCGTGAACGAGCGCAACTGATCCACGGGCACCACGTGGTTCACCATGCCCAGCCGGTGCGCGTCCTGCGCGCTCACCCAGTCGCCCGTGTAGAGCATCTCGCGCGCCTTGCGGTGGCCGAGCTCCCATGGGTGCGCGAAGTACTCCACGCCGGGGATGCCCCAGCCGACCACCAGATCGCGGAAGCGCGCGTCCTCGGCGGCGATGATGATGTCGCACGCCCACATCAGCATCAGCCCGCCGGCGATCGCCGCGCCCTGGACCTCGGCGATGATCGGCTTCGGGAGGTTGCGCCAGCGGCGCGTCATCTGGAGGTAGATCTCCTCCTCGCGCGCCATCGGCCCCTCGGCGCCTTCGAGATCGAAGTTCGACCATGTGCCCACGGTCTTGAAGTCCGTGATCTTCGCGCCCGTGCCGCCGCGCATGTCGTGGCCTGAACTGAAGTGCGGACCCTCGCCGGAGAGGATGATCACCTTCACATTCGGATCGGCGTTGGCGTGGTCGAAGGCGTCGTTCACGTCGTACAGGAGCTGCGCGTCCTGCGCGTTGCGCGCCTCCGGGCGGTTGAGCGCCACGCGCACAATCTGCGGCGTGACGTGGCTGTACAGCACTGTCTTGAACTCGGGATCGGCCATCGAGTGTCCTTCCGCTGCCTGCACCTGTTCGGTCGTCCACCCGCTCCGCGGGCGGACATGGGTCACGCGGGGCGCCTCCGGCTGCGCGCGCGGCGCGCGGCGGCACGTCCCGCGCGCGATGGTAGTCGCCGTCCCCGGCGGCGAGGCGCCGACGCGACGGTGGAGCGCGCCGCCGTGCGTCTTCCGTTCGTGGTTCGACTGGGCTCACCGCGAGCGGCAGTCTCGGCGTCCGGGGTGTGGGCGCGCTCTTCCGTTCGTCCCGAGTGAAGACGAGGGACGCGCGTGGCGATCGCCGGAGGTGAGCGGTCCCGTTCGTGTGCGCGGCGGCGGAATGCCTGACCGCCCGCGGTTCGGTCCGACAGTCCCTCGTTTCACTCGGGACGAACGGGAGAACCTCTGGTCGTCAGATCGCGACGTAGACCGGCTGCTCGCCGAAGACGCGCCGCCACATGTTGCAGATCTCGCCCACGGTGCAATACGCGTGCGCGGCTTCGACGAGGAACGGCATGACGTTCTCGCCGTCCTGCGTTGCGCGCTCCAGTTCGCGCATGGCGCGCTCGGCGCGATCGGCGTCGCGGGTGGCGCGGACGCGTCGCAGGCGCTCGAGGTGGCGCGCCTCGCCCAGCGGGTCCATCTGCAGGATCGGGATGTCGAGCGCCTCTTCCAGCACGTAGTCGTTGACGCCCACGATCACCCGTTCGTGCTGCTCGATCTCGCGCTGGTAGCGCTCGGCGGCGTCCCCGATCTCCGACTGGAAGAAGCCCCGCTCAATCGCCGGCAGCACACCGCCCAGATCCTCGATGCGGTCGAAATACTGGAGGCAGACCCGCTCCATCTCGTTGGTGAGCGACTCCACGAAGAACGAGCCCCCGAGCGGGTCGACGGTGTTCACCACGCCGGACTCGTGCTCGATCACCTGTTGCGTGCGCATGGCAAGGCGCACGGCCTTCTCGCTCGGCAGCGCGAGCGCCTCGTCCCACGAGTTCGTGTGCAGCGACTGCGTCCCGCCGAGCACGCCCGCGAGCGCCTGGAGCGTCGTGCGGATGAGGTTCACCTCGGGTTGCTGGCTGGTCAGCGAGACGCCGGCGGTCTGCGTGTGGAAGCGCATCAGCCACGACCGCGGATCCTTCGCGCCGAAGCGCTCGCGCATCTGGCGCGCCCAGATCCGTCGTGCCGCGCGGAACTTGGCGATCTCCTCGAAGAAGTCGTTGTGGCAGTTGAAGAAGAACGAGAGCCGTGGCGCGAACTCGTCGATATCCATGCCGCGGTCGAGCGCCCACTTCACGTACTCGA